>CACXEY010000098.1 GCA_902766695.1 uncultured bacterium | reverse complement strand
GTACCGATGGCCATCGGTACCGGGCATCCTTTCCGACACTTATCGGAAGAACGACGCCTAATCTAACACAGGTTCAAGGAACAAGGGACCGACCTCCGGGCGGCCCGTCATGGGCCATCCTTTCGCACGGCCCGCCCGGAGGTCGGGCCCGGCGGGAGGTCGCGTCCGACAGGAAATCGCAAGGTTTTCGCCGGACAACTCCAGAGTCACAAATCCGTCCTGCACCCGCGCCGTGCCGCGGGCGGGGTTTTGCGTTGCGGGGGACGGGGGGAGAGGGTAGAGTGGTTGGGATTGCGCATCATGGACAGGAACGAGGAATACAAGGTCAAGCTGGAGGTCTTCGAGGGACCTCTCGATCTGCTGTTGTACCTCATCAAGAAGGACGAGCTGGACATCAGCAACATCCCGATGGAGAGCGTCACGCGGCAGTACATCGAGTACCTCGAGATGATGAAGCGGCTCGACCTCAACGTCGCGGGCGAGTTCCTGGTCATGGCCGCCACGCTCATGATGATCAAGAGCCGGATGCTGCTCCCCGCCGAGGTCCGGCCCGAGGAGGAGGCCGAGGAGGAGGATCCGCGGTGGGATCTGGTCCGGCAGCTGGTCGAGTACAAGAAGTTCAAGGACGCGGCGCTCCACCTGGAGGAGCTGGAGGTGCGGCGGGAGGACATCTTCGGCCGCGAGGGGACGGAGGCGGTCCTCGGCCGCGAGCCGGAGGTGGCGCTCCACGACGTGGGGCTGTTCGACCTGATCAACGCGTTCAACGAGGCGCTCAAGAAGGTCAAGGACGAGGAGCTCCGGGAAATCTTCGCCGAGCGCTACACGGTCGCCGACAAGATCGAGTCGCTGGGGCTCCGGCTCCGCCGGGAGCGGCGGTTCTCGCTGTCGGGGATGCTCGACAAGATGCGCTCGCGCAACGAGATCGCGTGCACGTTCCTGGCGTTGCTGGAGCTGATACGCCTCCGGCAGGCGCGCGCGGTGCAGTCGAAGACGTACGGGGAGATTTTCATCGAGCGCCGGGACATCCCGCCCGAGGGCGCGAAGCCCGAGGACGAGGCCCCGGCCGAGGACCCGCAGACGGCCGCCATCCTGCGGCGCCGCAAGAAGCTCAACGCCGCGCCCGCGCCGGAAACCGGCACGCTGCCGCTCGCGGACGGGGCCCCGGCGGCGGACGCGGACGCGGAAGCCGATGCGGAAGCGGAAGAGGAGAAGGTTGAAGATGAGTCCGACGGAAACCCGTGATTTCGCGCTGCCGGTGCTGAAGCAGATCATCGGCGCGATGCTGTTCGTGCGCAAGGACCCGCTGCCGGTCGCGGAGATACGCCGCGTGCTGAAGGCGACGGCGGAGCGGCGCGGCGGCATCACCGCCGACTTCGCGAAGGCGGACGAGAAGCTCGTGCTGGAGGCTCTCGGGGAGCTGGGGCGGGACCTGGCGGACCGCAAGGCGGGGTTCCACCTGATCGAGGTGGCGGGCGGGTGGCGCCTTGAAAACGACGCGAACTGCGGCCCCTGGCTCCGCACGATGCTCCAGAAGGGGCGCGGCACGCGGCTCTCGCTGCCGGCGCTGGAGACGCTCGCGATCATCGCGTACCGCCAGCCGTGCGTGCGCTCGGAAATCGAGGCGGTGCGCGGGGTGGCGGTGGACGCGATCCTGAAGAACCTTCTCGACCTGCAACTGGTGCGGGTGGTGGGGCGCAGCGAGCTGCCGGGCCGGCCGTGGATGTTCGGGACGACGCAGAAGTTCATGGAGCACTTCGGGCTCAAGAACCTCGACGACCTGCCGGGCACGGACGAGCTCCGCCGCATCGAAGCGGAGCAGGCCGCCCGCTACGGCAACGGCCGCAAAGGCCGCGGCGACGACGCCGACGACGCCCCGCCGCAGCCGCCGGAAGACCCGAACCAGATGAAAATGGAAGTCGTGGAGAAGGCGTCGCCCGACCCCTCCGCCCCCGAGCCGGAGGAGCCGCCCGAGGACCCGAACCAGATGAAGATCGAAGCCGTCGAGGCCGCCGCCGAGATGCCCGCCGAGGAAGAAGAGGAAGAAACCGACGAATTCGACGAGGACGACGAGTTCGACGAAGACGAGGACGACGAAGAAGACGAAGAAGAGGACGAGGAAGACGAGGAAGACGAGGAAAAGTGACCGCCGTTCAAGCGGCAACCGTTCCGATTCTTTCGATTTTTTCGAAACCATCGAATCCATCGAGTTTTCTGAAACCGCATTTTGACAAACCAAAGGAGCACACACCATGAGTCTTTTCGGAAACATCGCGAACAACTGGATCGCCGCGCAGAAACCCTACCAGCCGGGCCGCCCCATCGAAGAGGTGGCGCGCGAGCTGGGGCTGGCGGACGCGTCGGGCATCGTGAAGCTGGCGTCGAACGAAAACGCCTGGGGACCGTCGCCGAAGGCGAAGCAGGCGATGCACGACGCGGTGGAGCACATGAACCGCTATCCCGACGGCGGCTCGTACTACCTGCGGCAGGCGATCGCGCGGCATTACGGCATCGGCGACGACATGGTGATGCTCGGCTGCGGCTGCAACGAGCACGCGGTGCTGATCTGCAACGCGTTCATGTGGGAGGGCGACGACCTGGTGGCGTCGCAGCGGTCGTTCGTCGTGTACAAGCTGGTGTCGGAGCTCTTCCGCTGCACCTGCACGCTCGTGCCCATGAACGGCATGACCCACGACCCCGACGCGATGCTCGCCGCCATCAAGCCCAACACCAAGGTCGTGGTCATCGGCAACCCGAACAACCCGACGGGGACCATCCTGACGCAGGAGCAGGTGGACGCGTTCGTGGACGCGGTGCCGGACCGCGTGGTGACGGTCTTCGACGAGGCGTACATGGAGCTCGTCCCGCCGGAGCGCCAGGTGGACACCGTCAAGCACGTCAAGGCCGGCAAGAAGCCCGTCATCACGCTGCGGACGTTCTCCAAGGCGTACGGGCTGGCCGGGCTGCGCGTCGGCTACGCGATGGCGCAGCCGGACGGCATCGACCTGCTCAACAAGGTCCGGCAGCCCTTCAACGTCAACGCGATGGCGCAGGCGGCGGCGGTCGCGGCCATCGGGGACCAGGAATACATCTCGTCCACCCGCAAGCTCCTCGTCGCCGGCCAGAAGCAGATGACCGACGGCCTGCGCGCGCTCGGCCTCGACCCGGTCGAAACGGTCACGAACTTCATCATGTTCCGCTTCGATAAGGCCGCCGCCCTCACCGCCGCCATGACGAAGCGCAAGGTGATCGTGCGGCCGCTCGCCGGGTTCGGCCTGCCGGACTACGTGCGGATCAGCATTGGCACCGAGGAGGAGAACGCGACGTGCCTCGCGGCGCTGGCGGAAGCCCTCAAGGAAATCTAGAGAATCTAGTTTTCTAGGAATCTAGTTGTCTAGAAATCTAGAAAAAGCCCACCACCGAAACCCCAGGAGCCCCCCATGATGAAAGGCATCGTCCTCGCCGGCGGAAGCGGAACCCGCCTGTATCCCATCACGCAAGGCATCAGCAAGCAGCTGCTGCCGGTGTACG
The DNA here is from genome assembly GCA_902766695.1 of uncultured bacterium. Lineage (GTDB taxonomy): Bacteria > Verrucomicrobiota > Kiritimatiellia > CAIQIC01 > Lenti-01 > CACXEY01. The sequence goes on along the minus strand of CACXEY010000098.1, from coordinate 3,512 downwards.
ACAAGCCGATGATCTACTATCCGCTGTCGGTGCTGATGCTGGCGGGCATCCGCGACATCCTGGTCATCAGCACGCCGGAGGACCTTCCACGCTTCCGCACGCTGCTCGGCGACGGCAGCGGCGTGGGGCTGCGGCTGGAGTACGCCGAACAGCCGCGACCCGAAGGGCTGGCGCAGGCGTTCATCATCGGGCGCGACTTCGTGGGCGGGTCGCCGTCGGCGCTGGTGCTGGGCGACAACATCTTCCACGGAATGGGCCTCACCGGCATCCTGCGGCGCGCGGGCAAGCTCAAGGAGGGAGGGCTCGTCTTCGGCTACCTCGTGCGCGACCCGGAGCGGTACGGCGTCGTCGAATTCGACGCCGAAGGCAAGGTCCTCGGCCTCGAAGAAAAACCCAAGCGCCCGAAGTCCAACTACGCCGTCCCCGGCCTCTACTTCTACGACGGCGAAGCCTGCGACCGCGCCGCCGCCCTCAAGCCCTCGCCGCGCGGCGAACTCGAAATCACCGACCTCAACCGCAGCTACCTCCGCGACGGCAAACTGCGCGTGGAACTGCTCGGCCGCGGCTTCGCGTGGCTCGACACCGGCACCCACGAATCGCTGCTCCAGGCGTCGAACTTCGTCCAGACCATCGAAGAGCGCCAAGGACTCAAGATCGCGTGCCTGGAGGAAATCGCCTTCCGCGCCGGCTGGATCAAGGAAGACACCCTCCGCGAGCGCGGCGAGCTGATGGCCAAGAACGAGTACGGCCGCTACCTCCTCGCCCTCGCCGACGGCGCCGAGGCCGCGAAATGAGCAACGCCCGCGAAGCGGCGGAAATCCGCGTCCGGCTGCTGCCCGGACGCGACCGTCCGGTGCGCCACGGCAGCTCGTGGGTGTTCTCCGGCGCGGTGGACGGCATCGACCGCGACGCGCCCGCCGGGTCCATCGCCGACGTGTACGCCGCCGACGGAACCTGGATCGCCGCCGGGCTCTGGAATCCCGACGCCGACCTGTGCGTCCGCGTCCTCACGCGCGACCCGGATGCCGTCATTGGCGAGGACTTCCTGCGTGACCGCATCCGTTCCGCCGCCGCCCTCCGCCACGACCTCTACGGTACGCGCGCCGAATGGAAGGACACCACGGCCTTCCGCATGGTCTTTTCCGAAGCCGACGGCCTGAGCGGCTTGGTCGCGGACCAGTACGACGGCACGCTCGTCCTCCACGTCGGCGGCAAGGCGTGGGAACGCTGGCTGCCGGGCGTCACCGCATCCCTCTGCGAGACCTGCGCCGCCGACCGCGTCCTCGTCCGCGCCGACCCCGATGCCGTGCGGCGCGAGGGGCTTTCCGAAGACCTCGGCGGCGCCGCCGCCCCCGCCGAAATCGAATTCCTCGAAAACGGCTACCGCTTCTTCGCCGCGCCCGACGCGGGGCAGAAGACCGGCTTCTATCTCGACCAACGCGAAAACCGCCGCAAGGTGGCCGCCCTCGTGCGCGGCCGCGACGTCCTCTCCGCCTACTGCTACACCGGCGCCTTCGAAGTTTGCGCCGCTCACGCCGGCGCCAAGAGCGTCACCGGCTGGGACTCCTCGGCACCGGCGCTGGCCCTTGCCCGCCGCCACCAGGAAGCCAATCCCGGCGGCACCCCCGTCGTCTACGAAGAAGCCGACGTCCCCACCCGCCTCCGCCAAGCCCGCGACCGCCGCGAAAGCTGGGATCTGATCGTCCTCGACCCGCCCCGGCTCGTCACCTCCCGCGCCGGCCTCCAGAAGGGGTTGAGAGCCTACAAGGACATCAACCTCCTCGCCCTGAAACTCCTCCGTCCCGGCGGATACCTGACGACCTTCACCTGCTCCGGCCTCGTCGAAGCCGACACCTTCCTCGAAATGCTCGGCTGGGCCGCGCACGACGCCGCCCGATCCGTCCGCATCCTGGAGGCGCTGGGGCCGGGGGCGGACCACCCGGTGGCGCTGGGGGCGCCGGAGACGTCCTATCTCAAAGGCTTCCTCTGCCGCGTGGACTGACGCGGGGCCTCCGGTCCGTCATGTCCTGCGCAGAAGCGCCAGATGGCGCACGAGCGCATCCCACTGGTCGGGCGAAAGGTCCTCGGGTCGGGCTAGGGCGGGAATTCCCGCCCCGGAAAGAGCCTCCGCGGGATCGGGCGTTTCGCCCCGTAGCGAGCGGGCCAGGGTCTTGCGGCGCCGGGAAAACGCCATCCGCAGGATGCGGCGGAATTCCTCTTCGTCCGCGGCATTCCCGCAGGACTCCCGCCGGAGATCGAGACGGCAGACGGTGGATTGGACTTCCGGCGGCGGCCAGAAGCAGGTCGGCGACACGTGCTTGACGACGCGGACCGCGTAATGGCGCTGGATGAGGATGCTCAGCAGCCCGTAGTCGGCCGTCGAGGGCTCGGCCGCCATGCGGTCGGCCACCTCGCGCTGGACGGTCACCACCATGCGCTCGGGGGGCGTCGGCAGGGCCGCCAGCCCGACGAGGAGCCGGGCCGCGATCGCGTAGGGCAGGTTCGAAACGAGCACGCGGCCCGGTCCGGGACAGAGCGACGGCCAATCCGCGTCCAGCGCATCGCATTCGTGCAGCGTGAAATCCGGCCGCCCGCCGAACCGCTCCCAGAGCCAGGCCGCCAGGCGGTGGTCCTTCTCGACGGCAACGAGGCGGACGCCCTTGGCCAGCAGGGCCCCCGTCAGCACGCCCAGCCCGGGCCCCACTTCGAGGACCTCGTCCCCCGCCGCCACTCCGGCGGCCGCGACGACGATGTCGAGGATGTTCCGGTCGATCAGGAAATTCTGGCCCAGCACGCGCGAAGGATGGAACCCTTCGGCGCGCAGGAAGGCGCGCACCTCCGAGGGGTGCGAAGGGTCCGGAAGGGGAAAACTGTTTTTTGGAGTGTCCATGGGACGCGAAATCTGCTATCGGAAACAGGAAGGTAAGCCTTGCCATGAGAGAAGCCGAGAAAAAAATACGGGACCGGGCCGCGCTGGCGGAAGAATGCCGCCGGCTGCGCGCGGAAGGACGGAAAATCGTTTTCACGAACGGGTGTTTCGACCTGGTGCACGCGGGGCACGCGTCGACGCTCGAGTTCGCCCGCCGCCAGGGCGACGTGCTGGTCGTCGCGCTGAACACCGACGCCAGCGTCCGCCGCCTCAAGGGCCCGGAGCGGCCCATGGTGGACGAACGGAACCGCGCGCGGATGATCGCGGCCCTCGAATGCGTGGATTACGTCACCTGGTTCGGCGAGGACGAACCCCGCGCCCTCGTGGAAGAGCTCCAGCCCGACGTCCTGGTCAAGGCGTCCGACTGGGCGGGCTACGTCAGCGGACGCGACGTCGTCGAAGCCCGGGGCGGCCGCGTCGTCCTCGCCCCGATGGTCGACGGGCTCTCCACGACCATCCTCATCGCGAAAATCCGCGGCACCCCCCCACCCCCTCCCCCAGTTTGTCAAATAGAAAGGACACTCTTTAGATAGAGGGGAGGTTTTTGGTTGGTCAAATACTGGACACTCGCAACTCGTTCTTG
>CACXEY010000097.1 GCA_902766695.1 uncultured bacterium | reverse complement strand
TCGCCGGCGGCGTCGGGCGCGGCGGCGGCGAGGGCGGCATCGAGGAAGGCGCTCCACGCGCGGCGGAAGGTGGCGTGGCGTCCGGGGTGGTCGGCAAAGGCGCTCCAGAGCAGCCGGAAGGTGTCGCGGAAGCGGACGATGGCGTCGGCTTCGCCGCGGAGGAAGGCGCGGCGGGCATCGGCGCGGTCGTCGGCTTCGCCGGCGAGGTGCCGGAGGAGGTGGGCAGTGGCGTCGACGTCGTCGACGGCGTTGTGGGTGTTGGCGCCGGGAAGGCGGAATTCGGCGATGAGGTCTGCGAGACGGCGGGATTTGAGGTCGGGATGCAGGCGGCGGGCGGCGTCGAGGGTGTCGACGAAGAGAGTGTCCGGCGGGAGGGGGGCGAGTCCGTGGCGGTCGAGGGCGGAGGCGAGGAAGGCGTGGTCGAAGTTGACGTTGTGTCCCGCCAGGGGCGCGCCGTCCGCGAAGGCCAGGAAGTCGCGCAGGGCGTCGGCGGGCGCGACGGCGTGGGCGTCGAGGAAGGCGCGGGAGATGTGGTGGATGGGTTCGGTGGCGGAGAGGTCGCGGTCGGTCCGGAGGTAGCGGCAGAAGGCGCGGCCGGGGCGTCCGCCGACGAGTTCGAGGGCGGCCAGCTGGATGATGTCGTCGCGGTCGGCGGCGAGGCCGGTGGTCTCGGTGTCGAAGACGACGGTGCGGGTACCGGGGGCGACGGCGCGGCGCAGGGCGTCGAGCGGCGTGGCGCCGGGATCGGGCGGATCGGGTGCGAGGAGGTCGGCGGGGCGGAGGCCCGCCGCGAAGAGTGCCGCGATGCGGTCCCGCGCGGCGCCGGGCGGCAGGGCCGGGGAGCCGCCCGCGGCGAAAAGCCGCCAGAGGCGCGCCCACGCCATGCGGTCGTCGGGCTGCGCGAGGACCCGCAGGAAGGCCTTGAAGTCGCGGGCTTCGGGACGGGCGGACCAGTCGGCGCCGGATACCTTGCAGACGGGCAGGCCGGCGGCCTGCAGCGCGGTCTCGAAGTCGTCGGCGCGGCGGTTCGTCCGCACGAGGACGGCCGTGCGCGGGAGGGCGTCCGGCGAGGCGGCGAGGTCGCGTTCGCGGCGGAGTTCGCGCGCAAGCCAGTCTTCGTGGGGCGTGCCGCAGGGGATGTCGGCCAGACGCAGGGCGCCGGGGGCGGGCGGGGCGACGGTGCCGGGCATCGGGAGGATGTCCCAGGCGGCGTGGAGGGTCTTGAGGGCGTAGCGGACGGTCAGGTCGAGGAGGTAGGAGCGGGAGCGGTAGTTCTGCGAGAGCGTGTGGATGCCGTCGCAGGATGCCGCGACGCGCGCCAGGTGCGGGGTCGCCGCCCCCAGGAACGAGAAGATCGACTGCTCGCCGTCGCCGAAGAACACCTGGTGCGCGCGCGGCGCGGAGAGGGCCCGCACGAGTCCCCACTGGAGGGGGTTGAGGTCCTGGACTTCGTCGATCTGCACCCAGGTGCATTTGTCGCGGTCGGGGATGGATTTCTTCAGGGCGACGAACCAGTAGGCGTAGAGGAGGAGGTCGTCGTAGTCGAGGAGGCGGAGGGCTTCCTTGCGGCGGCGGTAGGCGTCGGCGATGCGGCGGAGGAGGTCCGGGGAGGCCGTGCCCAGCGCGTCGCCGGGGGGCGGAAGGCGCAGGACGTCGTCCGGGAAGTGCAAATCGCGCTGCCGGATGCGCGCCGCGTGCGCCAGCAGGGCCTCGGCGGGCAGCTCGCCCGCGCGGTCGCGGAGGGAGCCGATCCGCCGCGCCAGGGACGCCGATTCCGCGGCGAGCGCCGCCAGCGTCTCGCGCATGAGGTCCGCCTGGAGCGCCTCGTCCACGACCTGCCAGCCGCCCGGTACCAGCTTGCGCGACCGCAGGAACCGGTGGCACCAGTGGTGGAAGTTCCCCAGCTCGGGGAGGGCGCGTCCGCGCGGGACCGTCTCGCGGATGCGCTGTTCCATCTCTTTCGCCGCGCGCACGGTGAAGGTCAGGCACAGGATGCGGTCCGGCGGGATGCCCGACAGCAGGGCGTCGCGCACGCGCAGGGCCAGCAGCTCGGTCTTGCCGGTGCCGGGGGGCGCCAGGACCAGATGGCGCCCGGCGTTCAGCTGGAGGATGTCCCGCTGCTCCGGGGATAGCTGCCGTGTGTCGTTCATGCCCGGGAGCATGGCGGGTACGGGGGCGGAGGGAAAGCACAAAGTTGGCGCGGCGCGGTCGCCGCGGAGGGAGGAGGAGAGCGGGCGGGCGGGGTGAAATCTTCATGGAGGGGGATGTGGGGCCAAGCGCAGGGAAATCCGGCTGTTTCCCTTGATATCGCAGATGACTGGCGGCGGGGATGGAACGGGCGGCGGGGTAGGGGAGGGTGCTTGGCGTCCGGCGGACAAAACGGACTTGAACGGGAAAAGGGCGCGGCCTACTGTGGGGCCATGAAACGCCGAATCCATTTTGCCGTCCGTCCGTGCCTGTCCGTGCTTGCGCTCGCCGTCGCGCTGGGGGTGGCGTCGCCGGGGGGGGCGCGCGGGGCGCGGGAGACGGTGGACGGCATCGCGTGGGTGTACGAGACGGACGGCGGCAAGGCGGTCCTTTCCGCCTGCACGGTGCCGCGGGCGACCGAAGGCCCGGTGACGGTCCCGGAGAAGCTCGGCGGGGTGCGCGTCGCGGGCGTCGGCGATTACGCTTTCCACGACTGCTCGCGGATCACGGAAATCACGCTGCCGCCGGGTGTCGAATCCATCGGGGAGCACGCGTTCCAGGATTGCACGGCGCTCGTCCGCGTGGGGTTGCCCGACAGCGTCGGCCACATCGGATACTACGCCTTCGCCGGCTGCTCGTCGCTGGAATCGGTCGCCCTGCCCCGCAAGCTCCGGATGGTCGGGAATTACGTGTTCTTCGGGTGCACGGCGCTGCAGGACGTCGAATGGCCGGCCGGACTGGAAAAAATCGGCGACAGCGCGTTCTCGCACTGCGTGGCCCTGGGGAAGGTTCGGCTGCCGCCGCGGGTCGCCCGGCTGGGGAACTTCGCGTTCTTCCACTGCAGCACGCTCCGCGAGGCCGCCTTGTCGGCCGGCGTGGAGATTGTCGGGGAGAACGCCTTTGCCGACTGCCCGGCGCTCGAAGCGATCGAATTGCCGGCGGGCCTGCGGAAAGTCGGCGCCGCGGTTTTCGCCCGGAGCGGGTTGCGGCGGCTGGTCCTGCGCGGCGGGAAGGGCGCGGTCATCCCGCGGGGGGCGGTGCCGGAGGGCTGCGAATGGGTGGACGGAGAGGGGAAGGCGCTGGAACCGTACGGAGGGGACGCGCCGTAGCGGGGGGGGGAAGGAAGAAAAAGGCGGGGGACTGTTCATGCACGGGATGATGGGTTCCGGGACGGGGAATACCGGCCGTTTTCCCGTATTCCCAAAACAGGCCGGGACGGCCGCAGGACGAATGCGGGATTGACAGGGAAGGGCGGGGCGTGGAAGCTCGGGGTCATGGACATCGGCATCGATCTCATCTCTTTCCACACCCCTTCGTACTACCTGGACCTGCGGGTCCTGGCGGAGCGCCGCGGCGTCGACCCGGACAAGTTCGTCATCGGCGTCGGCCAGGAACGCATGGCCATCCCGCCGCCGGACCAGGACATCGTGACGCTCGCCGCCAACGCGGCCCTCCCCGTCGTGGAGAAGGCCGGACGCGACGGCATCGGACTGCTGCTGTTCGCGACGGAAAGCGGCATCGACCAGTCGAAGGCCGCGGCGCTCTTCTGCCACGGCCTTCTGGGGCTGCCGCCGGAGTGCCGGTGCGTGGAGCTGAAGGAAGCCTGCTACGGCGGGACCGCCGCGCTGCGCCTGGCGGCGGCGATGGTGGCGGCGAATCCGTCCATGAAGGCGCTGGTGCTGGCGGCGGACATCGCCCGCTACGACCTGGGCAGCTCCGGCGAGCCGACGCAGGGCGCGGGCGCGGTCGCGATGCTCGTGACGGCCAATCCGCGCGTGATGGCGCTCGACCCGGAAACCGGGGTCCACGCGGAAGACATCATGGACTTCTGGCGGCCGAACTACCGCGCGGAGGCGTTCGTGGACGGCAAGTACTCGACGCGCATGTACCTGACGACGCTGATCCCCGCCTGGAAGGCCTATGCCGCGGCGTCCGGCCGCACGCTCGCCGACCACGCGCACCTGGCGTTCCACATGCCGTTCACGAAGATCGCGTGGAAATCGCTCTCCCGCCTGTGCCGTGCCGAAGGCGTGCCCGAGCCGTCCGCCGGGGAGGCCGCGCGCCTGCTGGGGCCGGCGACGGTCTGGAACCGCATCACCGGCAACACCTACAGCGCGTGCGTCCACGAGGGCCTCTGCTCGCTGCTGGACAACGCGCCGGAGCCGCTGGACGGACGGCGGATCGGCTTCTTCTCCTACGGGTCGGGCTGCATGGCGGAGTTCTATTCGGGGGTGGTCCGGCCGGGCTACCGCGGACACGTCTTCACGGACCTCCACCGCGCGATGCTCGAAAACCGCACCGAGCTGACCTACCGCCAGTACGAGGACATCTTCAACTACGGCGTCCCGCAGGATGGCGGCGACCACGTCTTCGCCCCCTACCGCGGCGGCCCCTTCCGTCTCGCCGGCATCAACGAACACAAGCGCCGCTACGAGCCGCGCTGACCCCATGGCCGACTTCCGGGAATGGAACGGCCGCCGACCCGTCCTGGGCCGGAACTGCCACATCGAGCCGGGCGCGTCCGTCGTCGGCGACGTCACGATGGGCGACGGCTGCTCGGTCTGGCATGCCGCCTCCATCCGCGGGGACATCAATTCCATCCGCCTGGGCCGCCGCGTCAACATCCAGGAAGGGGCCTCCCTGCACGTCTCCGCGGGAGACGGACGGCTGGAAATCGGCGACGACGTGACCATCGGCCACAACGCGACCGTCCACGCCTGCCGCATCGAAGGCCGCGCGCTGATCGGCATGGGCGCCATCCTGCTCGACGGTTGCCGCATCGGCCGGGGCGCGGTCGTGGCCGCGGGCGCGCTCGTCAAACAGGGATGCGAAGTGGGCGGTGGCGAGCTCTGGGCCGGGATTCCCGCGCGGAGGGTCCGTGCGCTGGCGCCCGGCGAGCAGGAGCGGCTGATCGACCAGGGCGTGCGCGTCTACGAGAAACTGGCCCTCGGGCGTGCGGAGGCGTTGGCCCCGCCGCGCGGCGGGAACCCCTTCCGGGCCGCGCTCTCCGGACTGGTGGCGGCCTTCCGTACCGAGCGCAATCTCCGCATCCATGCCGCCGCGGGGGTTGGCGCCATCGCACTGGGTATTTGGCTGGGGCTGTCGCGCATGGAATGGGTGGCCGTGGCGCTGTGCCTGGCAGGGGTCCCCGCCCTCGAATGCGCGAATACCGCGCTCGAAGCCGCCGTGGACCTCGCCTCCCCCGTCCGCCATCCCCTCGCCCGGAAGGCCAAGGACTGCGCCGCCGCCGCCGTTCTCCTGGCGGCGGCCGGCTCCCTCGCCGTCGGAGCCCTCGTGTTTCTCCCGAAGCTCCTCGCCCGCTTCTGAGGCGGGTCCCCGCGTCACCCCCGCCTTCCCGGCACCGACCGCGCCGGGCCCTGGACGCCATCCTCTTTTCCGGCCCCTACTGCCGCCGGTTCCGCCGCGCCTCCAGCGGTGCATTCAGCCATGCGCGGATGTCGCTCTGCAACCGCCGCGTCTCCGCATCCGGATTCCGCTCCCCCAGCACCCGCCTCAACGCCTCCCAGAACGCCCTCTCCCGCTCCTCCCCCGCCCCCACGCTCACCCCCGCCCCGACCACTCGCGATATCAAGGGATTTTCGGGCTTTTCCTTCGATTTCCGTCTCCGCCCCCGCCCCGGTTTCGGCGGCTGGATCCGCCGGATCGTCACCATCCGCATGATGCCCAGCTTCGATTCCACCGCCCGTGTCAGCTGCGTCACCTTCGGATTCTCCGCCAGCAGCGCATCCAGCTTCGCTTTGGCCTTCGCGACCGCCTTCCGCTCCTCCGGCGGCAGCACGGCGAGCCCTTCCGCCCCCTCCTCGCTGTCCGGGAGCAGCCACTCCAGCGGAATCCGCGCATCCAGACCCACCAGCTGCCGGAGGCGGGTCGCCAGCTTCTTGTAATGCATGGCCGTCGGGTACTTGACCGACGGAACGTTCTTCTTCATCCACCCCTTCAGGCCGGGTTGCCGCGCGCAGATGCGCTTCGAGCCGTTCCGGGCCTTCTTGAACACGAACCGCGAATCGAGCGTCGGCTCCAAGTCCGCCAGGCGCGACCCGATGCGCAGACGGCCGAAGAGCGTCCGCGGATCGATGTCCCACACGTCTTCGATTTCCTCCGGCTCGGGCACGCCGCGCAGGGAGACGGCCTCGCGCGGCTCCGGCGGCACCGTGATTTCCTGCGGGGCGACATGCCGCCGCAGGCGGGCGAGGAGTTTCCGGCCGCCGTAGAAAGCGAGATGGAGGGCGACGGCGCCGGTGAAGGCGACCAGGCCGAGCGGCAGGAGCAGCTGGTCCTCCCGCCGGACGTAGCGGCGGTCGAGGCAGGGCATGAAGAGTTCGCGGAGGTCTTTGAGATAGCCGGGCGGGAAGATGGGGTCTTGGTTCATGGGGGCGAGAATGGAGGAAAGATGGAGGAAATGCAAGGATTTTCTTTGATATCGCAAGTGGTTCGGACTCGTGAGGGCAATGGTTGCCGTCGCGGGTAATCGAGGGGCGGCGTGGACGGGCGAGAGGGGGCGGGGGGCAGGGGGGCGGGGGCGGTCGGGCGATTCTGGGGCATTGCGGAAGAGGGGCGGGTGGGGTATGCTGGCGGCATGAATGCGAAAAGGATGTTGGTGGCGTGCGTGTGCGCGTGCGGGTTGGCGGTGTCGGGTGCGGCGACGGCGGATGCGCTGGTGCCCAGGGCGGTGTGCACGGAGCCGGATTACGATTTCGGCGAGCTGGAGAACACGGAGACCGTCGAGCATGATTACGTCATCCGCAACGAGGGGGAGCTGTCACTGGAAATCCTGAGCGTGAAGCCGTCGTGCGGATGCACGGCGGCGTCGCCGTCGCAGAAGATCATCCCGCCCGGCGGCGAGGGGAGCGTGCATGCGACGTTCGGGCTCCAGAACCGCAGCGGCTACCAGGACAAGAGCATCACGGTGACCTGCAACGACCCGGCGCGGCCGACGCTGCTGCTGCGCCTCCACGGGACGGCGGTGCAGTCGGTGCGGGCGGTGCCGTCGTCGGTGTTCTTCGGGCGCGTGGGGGCGGGGGCGGTGCGGTCGAGGACGTTCGAGGTGGTGTCGTCGAAGGGGCGCTTCGGGGTGCTCTCGGCGGAGGTGGATTCGCAATGGCTGTCGCTGGAGGAGGGGGAGGAGAATCCGGACCCGGCGGTGAAGTCGTACCGCGTGTCGCTGTCCGACGGCGCGCCCGCCGGCGACGTCCGCGGCACGGTGTCCATACGGGTGCTGGTGGACGGCCTGGAGAAGGTGGTGTCGGTGCCGGTGCAGGCGTTCGTGGCGCCGGAAGCGGCGCCGGCGGCGGCCGGGGAGCCGTGACGGACGGGGACGTCATGCGGCGCGGGGATTTTTCCAATGGTTGGAAAAAAAGTTTCCAATCGTTGGAAAAACGGGCGTGGCGCACGGCGGTGGACGCGGCGGTGCTGCTGGCGCTGGCCGCGGCGCTCGCGGCGGGGGTGAATGCATGGAAGCTGCGCGGCGGCGGGAGCGGCGGCCTTCCGTGGGTCGGCGACTGGGATTCGTACGTGGAGTCGAAGGCGCTCGCGGCGGGGATCGGCATCGTGACGATGCGCGAGCTGGCGGATGGGGTGCCGTCGGCGGTGCTCGACGCGCGGCCGCGGGAGCTGTACCGGGCGGGGCACGTTCCGGGCGCGTGGCCGTGTCCGGCGGGGGACGTCGACGCGGCGCTCGCGGAGCACGTGGCGGACCTGGACCCGGCGGCGCCGGTGGCGGTCTACTGCGACGGGGCCGCCTGCGCGGATTCGCTGGAGGTGGCGCTGGAATTGAAGGCACGCGGGTTCGCGCGCGTGGGATTGTATCCGGGGGGCTGGAGCGAGTGGACGGCGAACGGCGGGGCGGTGGAGTCGGGGGAGTTGGGGGAGACGGAGGCCGCACCGTGAGGCGCGCGCTCTGCATTATTCTGTTGCTGGCGCGCCTCGCGCTGGCGGGGGTGTTCCTTTGGGCGGCGTGGGGGAAAATCGCGGACCCGGCGGCCTTCGCGCTGGCGGTGTACCGCTACCGCATCCTGCCGTCGTGGGCGGTCAACGCGTTCGCGCTCTGGCTGCCGTGGATCGAGGTGCTGGCGGCGCTCGCGCTGCTGACGCCGGGACGCCGCTGGCGCGCGGCGGGCGCGGCGCTGGCGGCCGGGATGCTGGCGGCCTTCACCGCGGCCTACGCCGCCGCGCTCGCCCGCGGGCTTTCCATCGCGTGCGGATGCTTCACGCTCCGCGCCGACGCGGCGGCCGGCGGATGGACCACGCTCGCCCGCAACGCCGCGCTATTCGCGCTGGCCGCCGGCGTGTTCGCCGACGCCTTCTTCGCCCGCCGCC
>CACXEY010000096.1 GCA_902766695.1 uncultured bacterium | reverse complement strand
GGCGGCGGGCGCGAGCACGGGAAACGCCAGGACGGTGGCGTAGGCGCGCACGACGTCGCCGGCGGTGCCGGCGGCCGAGCGGAGGGCGTATTTGACCTCGTTGTTCATGGGCGGGAGCATGGGGGCCGGATGGATGAAAGTCAAGGATTTTTCCTGTTTCCAAAAGTGAAGGCGACGCCGCCGGGGAAGGACCGGCGATTGACGGCGGACGGCGGGGAGGAGGGAGGCGGGCGGCGGGAGGCGGAGGAGGCGGAGGCGGCGGGAGGCGGGCGGGGGCGTTGCAATCCGGGATGCGATGGGCTAGACTGGCGGGGTTCCAAGGAAACGAAAGGAAAGGCCATGTCCAACGATCCATCCTCCTCCCCCCGGCCGAACGGGTTCGCGCTGCTGCCCTTCGCCGTGTTCGCGGCGTTCTACGTGGGGCTCTCGCTCCTGGCGGGGCACCTGGGGTACGAAATGCCGTGGTACAAGGTGTCGATGCCGGTGGCGTTCCTCGTGGCGTCCGCGGTCTCGCTGCTCGTCGGCCGCCGCCCCCTCGACGCCAAGGTCGAGACGTACGCGCGCGGCATGGGCGAGCCCAACATCATGATCATGTGCCTGATCTTCGTCCTGGCGGGCGCGTTCGCGACGATCGCGAAGGGCTCCGGGGCCGTGGACGCGGCCGTGGTGCTCGCCCGCGCGTGCATTCCGGAGAGCCTGATGGTCGCGGGGGTGTTCCTGGTCTCGTGCCTGATTTCGCTGGCGATCGGGACCTCGTGCGGGACGATCGCGGCGGTCACGCCCATCGCGCTGGGCTTCGCGGGGCCGCTGGGGCTGCCCCCGGCGCTGCTGATGGGGGCGGTGATCGGCGGATCGATGTTCGGGGACAACCTCTCGATGATCTCCGACACGACGATCGCCGCGACGCGCACCCAGAGCGTGCGGATGAAGGACAAGTTCATGGCGAACGGCCTGATCGCGGCGCCGGCGGCGCTGGTGGCGCTGTTCATCTACGCCGCGAGCGGATCGGCCGCGTCCACGGGGGCGGTCGCGGCGCCGGCGGTGACGTGGGAGCACTTCGTGCTGGTGCTGCCGTACGTCTTCGTGCTGGTGATGGCGCTGTTCGGGTTCAACGTGATGGCGCTGCTGTTCTCGGGGACGGTGCTGGCGGCGGCGATCGGCGGGGCGCTGGGCAAGTTCGGGTTCTTCGACGCGATGGACCTGCTGGGGAAGGGGACGCTCGGGATGGGCGAGACGCTGATCGTCGCGCTGCTGGCGGGGGGGCTGTTCAAGTCGGTGCAGGCGAACGGGGGCGTGCGGTGGCTCACGGACCGGATTGCGAAGGTCATCCGCGGCCCGCGCACGTGCGAGCTGGGCGTGTTCTTCCTGGTCTCGGCGGTGAACTGCTTCACGGCGAACAACACGGTGGCGATCGTGATCGCGGGGCCGATCGCGAAGGAATGCGCCGACAAGTTCAAGGCGGAGCCGGTCCGCATCGCGTCGGTGCTGGACACGGCCTCGTGCGTGGTGCAGGGGCTGATCCCGTACGGCGCGCAGATTCTGATCGCGCTGGGGGTGGCGAAGGGGCTGGACATGAACGTCGATTCGCTGGCGCTGCTGAGGAGCCTGTACTACCAGCCGCTCCTGGCGCTGGCGGTGATGGCCTCGATCCTGTTCAACGGCCGCCGCACCCGCTCGCCGATCCCCGCCTCCGCCGCGCGCAAGTGAGGTCCCGCCTCCGGGACGCGGCGGCCGTCCGCTCCCCTGCGCGTCGGGACGGGGCGTGCGGCGCGCCTTGACAAATCCCGCCGCCTCCTCTTGAATGGGCGCATCCGAGGAACCGACGATGAAAAAACGCTCCATCCCCCTGCTGGCCGCCCTGCTGCTGGGCGCGGCCGTCCTGTCCGTCCTTCCCGCGCGCGCCGCCGAACCCACGCTCGGCGTCGCCGCCGACACCGCCTTCCGCGACGCGCTCGCCGAGATCGCGCCGCTGTTCGCCGGGTCCACCGGCCTGGCCGTCGACGCGCGCTACGGCGACTCCGCCGCGCTCGCGGACGGCCTGCTCGCCGGCGAGACCGCGGACGTCTGCATGCCCGCCGATCCGGCGATCCTCGACCGCCTCCGCGAGAAGGGCATCGTCGATGTCGCGCTCGCCCGCAACGTCGTCGTGCTCGAACGTCCCGGCGAGGACCCCGCCTACGTGCGCGCCGTCGTCCTGACCTCGGCCCCCCACCGCATCCAGGCGCTGGCCTTCCTCGACTTCCTGGTGTCCGAGACCGCCCGCGGCATCTTCGCCGCGCACGGCTTCGCGCTCCCCTGACCATGGACCGCGACCATCCCGAAGCGCTCGTGCGCCGCTGGCTCGAAGCCATCGGCGAAGACCCCGGACGCCAGGGTCTGGCCGGGACGCCGCGCCGCGTCGCGGACGCCTGGCGCACCCTGACCTCCGGCTACGGCCAGGACCCCGTCGCGCTCCTGCGCGGGGCGATGTTCGACGTCGACGCGAACCACATGATCCTCGTGCGCGACATCGAAGTCTATTCCCTCTGCGAGCACCACCTCCTGCCGTTCTTCGGCGTCTGCCACATCGGCTACATCCCGCGCGGCAAGGTCGTCGGCATCAGCAAGCTCGCGCGCCTGACGGACCTCTTCGCCCGGCGCCTGCAGATCCAGGAGCGGCTGACCAACCAGATCGCCCGCACCATCATGGACGTCCTCAAGCCCGAAGGCGTGGGCGTCATCATCGAAGCCAGCCACCTGTGCATGATGATGCGCGGTGTCGAAAAGCAGAATTCCCGCACCGTCACCTCCGCCATGCTCGGCAGCTTCCACGACTCCGCCGCCACCCGCAACGAGTTCCTCCACCTCGCCGGCGCCGCGCGGTGAAATCGCCGGGACGGCGATGGTTGGATGGTTTGATAGTTTGATGGTTGGATGGTTTCCCCGTTCCAGCCAAACACCCGAATCACAAGACGACCCTACAACTCAACTTTCAAACCCTCGCACCATCAAACCATCCCACCATCCCACCATCGCACCATCAAACCATCAAACCATCGCACCACCCATGAACACATTGACCATCCTCGGCGGCGGCCCCGCCGGCTATCCCGCGGCCTTCCTCGCGGCCGACCTCGGCATGGAGGTCACGCTCGTCGATCCCGCGCCCGCGCTGGGCGGTACCTGCCTCCACCGCGGATGCATCCCGTCCAAGACCCTCCTGCACGCGGCGCGCGAACTGGCCGCCGCCGGCGCTCCCGAGACGGGGGGGGATGACTTGGCGACTTGCGACTTGCGACTTGGGGGGGCCGGAGGGCTCGCCTGCGCCGCCCTGCTGGAGCGCCTCCGCGCCCGCAAGGCCGAGGCCGTGTCCGCGCTCGCCTCCGGACTCGACCGCCTCGCAGCCGCCCGCAAGATCCGCCGCATCCGCGCCCGCGCCGCGTTCGCCGCGCCGGGGCGGCTCGTCCTGGACGGCGCCGACGGCGACCTCCCCTACGACCGTCTTCTCGTCGCCACCGGATCGGAACCGGTCGTTCCCTCCGCCTTTCCCGCCGGCCATCCCGACCTCTGGACCTCGACCGAAGCCCTCGAGCTGCCGTGCATCCCGGACCGCCTCCTCGTGGTCGGCGGCGGCGCCATCGGACTCGAACTCGGCACCCTCTACGCCGCGCTCGGCTCCCGCGTCACCCTCGTCGAAGCCCTCCCCGCGCTGCTCCCCGGAACCGACCGCGACCTCCTGGTACCGCTGCTCAAGCGCCTCCGCGCCACCTTCGAAGCCCTGTACACCGGCACCGTCGCCACCGACATCGAGCCCCTGTCCGGCGGCGGCTTCCGCGTCACCCTCGCTCCCGCCCCCGGACGCCCCGCCGCCGACGGCTTCCCCCGCACCGAAACCTATTCGGCGATCCTAGTCGCCGCCGGACGCCGCCCCGCCCTCGCCGCCCTCCATCCCGAACGCGCCGGACTCTCCCTCGACGGCCGCGGCTTCCTCGTTCCCTCCCCCGACGGCACCGTGCGCGCCGCCGGCGACTGCGCCTCCGCGCCCCTTCTCGCCCACAAGGCCACCCACGAAGCCCGCCTCGCCGCCGCCCGCTTCGCCGCCGACGCCGGATGCCCCGGCGCCGCCGAAACCCTCGCCGACCTTTCCGCCGCCTCCGGCACCGTCCCCTCCGTCGTCTATACCGACCCCGAACTCGCCGTCTGCGGCCTTTCCGAGACCGCCGCCAAGGCGGCCGGAATCCCCTGCGCCGCCGCCAAATGCCACTGGGCGGGCGTCGGCCGCGCGCAGGCCATCGGGCGGACCGACGGCCTGACCAAATGGATCTACGACCCCGGCACCCGCCGCATCCTCGGCGCCGCCATCGTGGGCGCGGGCGCCGGCGACCTGCTGGGCGAAGCGCTCCTGGCCATCGAATGCAAGGCGACCCTCCGCGACGTCGCCCGCGCCATCCACCCCCACCCTACCCTCTCCGAGACCTGGGCCGAAGCCGCCGAAGCCCCCTTCTTCCCCGTACACGCGCTTCCGCGCCGCCGGTGAGAGGCGGGTGCGGCCGGGGGACGCGAGGCGCCGCCGGGCGATCCGTCAAATCAGCGACCGGAGCGCGCGGAGGGAGCGGCGGAGGATGGGGAGGAGGATCAGGAGCCAGAGGAGGGCGGCGAGGGGGAGGAAGGCGGCGTTGTAGGGGAAGGGAAGGGGCGTGGGGAGGTCCCGGGCGAGGAGGAGGTAGATCGCCGGGGCGAAGGGGTTGTGGGCGAGGAGCAGGAAGGAGACCAGGCGGGCGCCGAGGTTCGCGGAGTCGGGGGTGGTGTCCAGGATCCCCATCAGGACGGGGCAGAGGAGGAACCAGACGAGGTACACCGCCCCCAGCCGGAGGTACGCGTGCAGGGTCCGGCCGGAACAGGCGGAGCACGCGATCGCGACGGTCGACAGCAGCACGCCCGCAAGAAGGAGGGTCGCGGAGTGGAAGAGGCAGCGGGCGAACGGTATCCCGCCCCACATGGAGCCGATCGCCGGGATGGGGAGGGTCAGGGTCCACAGCCACGCGTCGAAGGCCCACGCGCCGAGGAGTTTGCCCCACAGGATGGAGCCGGCGGTGGCCGGGGAGTTCATCAGGGCGGTCAGGGTGCGCTGTTCGCGCTCGCGGGAGATGCGGTCGGCGGCGCCCAGCGGCGCCAGTACGAGGAGGATCGCGCCCTGGAAGCCGAAGGTGATGTAGAAGAGGGCGTCGCCGCGGGTGTCGGGGGACCAGCGGGCGAGGTCGGCGAAGCTGAAGTCGATGAAGGTCCCCAGCAGGATGACGAGCGCCGGCAGGGCCAGCGCAAGGAGGGCCAGCACGAGGAGGGAGCGCTGGCGCTGGCGTTGGCGGAGGTCGAGGTAGAGGATGGGATGGAGGTTTTCGAGGTGGATCATGGGCGGGGCCGGGGGTTGGAGGGTTCAAAAGCAAAACTCTTAGGAGGATGGAGGATTGGCGGGTGGGGGTGCATGGGAGATTTTTTGGCCACAAAGGACACAAAGAAAGACAAAGGGAAGTGGAAAGGATGGTTCATTGGAGGAGGGATTCCAGTTCTTCTTTAGCTTTTTTGGCTTCGATTCGGAAGGAGACGATGGACAGGAGGATGCCGAAAAGGAGCATTCCCCAGGGGAGAAGTCGTCCGAGGAGGGGGAAGGGGGAGTCGCCGGCGATGGTTCCGAAGAGGGTCGCCAGGCAGGCCAGGACAACGAAGGCGAACCAAACCGCCAGGAATGCTATGACCAATGGATGGAGACCCATTTCCAGGCGGATTTCCGATCCGATTTCCGTGGGGTCCACGCGACCGCGGATGACAGGGAGGAAGGAGTTGTGGTAGTGGATGTTCCGCTGGAGCCGGAATGTGTTGTCGGTGATGGTGCCGTGGAAATGTTCTTGGACTTTCGAGGGAAACCAGAGGGAGGGAGGCCGCGCGGAGGTGTTGGCGCGGAGGATTTGGAGGACGGCCTCGGGGGGCTTGGTGGTTGACAGGGTCAGGTTCACGGGTGGCCTTTGGGGAGGGGCGGGGGGACGGGGGCGGGGGGGG
>CACXEY010000095.1 GCA_902766695.1 uncultured bacterium | reverse complement strand
TGCGTTGCACAAGGGATGCGCCGTGGCCGGGTAGGGCGGGCAGTCCCCTGCCCGCCGAGCGCACGGGATTCCCGTGGACGGCGGACGGGGGCCGTGCGGATGCAACCCAGGATGGGATGAAGGAACAAGGGGGCGGGAGCGTCCGCACATCCCATCTGCAAGCGTCTTCGTGCCATCCGCTCGGCGGCGAAGGGACTCGCCGCCCTACCCTGCGTTGCACAAGGGATGCGCCGTGGCCGGGTAGGGCGGGCAGTCCCCTGCCCGCCGAGTGAACGGGATTCCCGTGGACGGCGGACGGGGGCCGTGCGGATGCAACCCCATCATCCCCCCGGCGTTCGCGTCAGATGGCGCCGCCGCCGGGGAGGTCGTGGATGACCGTGTCGCGGCACATGCTGTCCACCGGCGTCGGGTAGTCCAGCGTGTAGTGGAGGCCGCGGCTCTCGCGACGCAGCATCGCCGAGCGGATCACCAGTTCGCCGACCGCCGCGATGTTGCGCAGTTCGAGGAGGTCGTCGGTCACCAGGTAGTCGCGGTAGTAGGCGCGGATTTCGCGGCGCAGGTTCGCGATGCGGTGCAAGGCGCGCGACAGCCGCCGGTTGGAGCGGACGATGCCGACGTAGTCCCACATCGCGGTGCGGACTTCGTCCCAGTTGTGCGCCACGACGACCGCTTCGTCGGAGGGAACGGCGTTGCCCGTCTTCCAGGCCGGGATCCGGATCTTGCGCACGGACGGCAGCGGGTTCTCCAGGATGTCGCGCGCGGCGGCGTGCCCGCAGACCAGCGCCTCCAGCGTGGAGTTGCTCGCCAGGCGGTTCGCGCCGTGGAGGCCCGTGCAGGCGACTTCGCCCACCGCGTGGAGGCCTTCCATGCCGGTGCGGCCGTTGACGGACGCCGCGACGCCGCCGCAGAAGTAGTGGGCGGCCGGGACGACCGGGATGGGCGCCTTGGCCATGTCGAAGCCGTATTTCAGGCACGTCGCATAAATATTCGGGAAGCGGTTGCGGATGAAGGACCGGCCCTTGTGCGTGATGTCGAGGTAGACGCACGCGTCGCCGCGGGACTTGATTTCGTGGTCGATCGCCCGCGCCACGATGTCGCGCGGGGCCAGCTCGGCGCGCGGGTCGTAGCGCTTCATGAAGGGCTTGCCCGCCGCGTTCAGCAGCCGCGCCCCCTCGCCGCGCACCGCCTCGGAGATCAGGAACGACTTCGCCTGCGGGTGGTAGAGGCACGTGGGGTGGAACTGCACGAATTCCATGTTGCGCACCGGCAGCCCCGCGCGCCACGCCATCGCCACGCCGTCGCCGGTCGCGGCGTCGGGGTTGGAGGTGTAGAGGTAGACTTTGCCGGCGCCGCCCGTCGCCAGGATGGTGTGCGGGGCGCGCACGGCCAGGATTTCGCCGGTCTTGCGGTCGAGGAAGTAGGCGCCCAGGCAGGCGTCGCGGCCGCCGATCTTGAGCCATCCGGTCGTCAGCAGGTCGATCGCCATCAGGTGCTCGCGGATGTCGATGTCGGGACGCGCGCGCGCCGCCTCCGCCATCGCGCGGATCACTTCCGCGCCCGTGATGTCGCCGCTGTGCAGGATGCGGCGCACGCTGTGGCCGCCCTCGCGGCCGAGGTCGTAGGCCGCGTCCGCCTCGCGCGTTCCGGGCGCCGCCGGGGCCCGCTCGAAGCGCACGCCCCAGCGCTCCAGGTCCGCGATGCGCGCCGGGCCCGCCGCGATGATCTCGCGGGCGACCGCGGCGTCGGTCAGCCCGGCGCCCGCGACGAGGGTGTCCTGGAGGTGGGCGTCCACGCTGTCGGCGTCGTCGATGGGCACCGCGATGCCGCCCTGGGCGTGGGAGGAGTTGCTTTCGGTCAGGTCGGTCTTGGTGCAGAGGACGGTGCGCCCGTGCCCGGAGAGTTCGAGGGCCGCGGAAAGGCCGGCCAGGCCGGCGCCGATGACGAGATGGTCGCAGTCGATGGTTTTCATGCCGCCCATGGTAGCACCGGCGGCGCGGGGGGCGGAAGCGGAAAGTCGCCGTCGCGGCGGGGTGGGGGAGGCGTGTCGTTCATGGGGGGAAGGATGGGTGGAAAACGGGCTGTTTTCGGGTGGTTTCCAATAATCTCAAAAGATGTCCGGAGGCCGGACGGAGGCTGGACGGGCGGATGCATCGGGCGTTGCCAAGGGCGGCGGCGGGGGGTATGGTGGAGGGCATGAAAACATTCCTCCGCACCGTTCTCGCGTCCCTAGTCGTCCTGTCGGCCTTCCTGCCGGCGGGGTGCTGCCTGTTCGATCCGGTCTACTACAAGACCATGGCCGCGTTCGGCCAGGAGAAGCGCGACCTGCTCGTCTCCAAGGTGGCCAAGGCGCGCGACGCGCAGAAGGAGACCCAGGAAGTCTTCAAGGACGCCCTGGAGCAGTTCGGGTCGGTGGTGCACTTCGACGGCGGCGACCTCCAGAAGGAATACAACCGCCTTTCCAAGGAACTCGACCGCTGCGAAGGCCGCGCGACCGACGTTGCCTCGCGCATCGACGCGGTGGAGAAGGTGGCCAAGGACCTGTTCAAGGAGTGGAAGAAGGAACTCGGCGAGTACCAGAACGAGGCCTACCGCCGCGACAGCGAGAAGAAGCTCAGGGCGACCCAGGCCGACTGCGAGCGGATGCTCGACGCCATGCGCGCGGCCCAGTCGCGGATCGAGCCGGTGCTGTCCGTCTTCCGCGACCAGGTCCTCTACCTCAAGCACAACCTCAACGCCCGCGCCATCGCGTCGATGCAGGGCGAAACCGCGCGCGTGGAAACCGACGTCGCGCGCCTGGTGGACGACCTCTCCAAGGCCATCGAGGAAGCCGACCGCTTCATCGCCGGGATGGGCGAATAGGCGCCACCAGGCCCGCGGGGCGCGTGCCGCGGCGGAACGGGCTGCCGCGCGTTCCGTTGGCATCCCATGCGCTGGCGGCAGGGACTGCCCTCCCTACCAACAACGGCGCATTCCTTGTGCAACGCACGTGGTAGGGCGGCGAGTCCCTTCGCCGCCGAGTGGATGGCGCGAAACCGTTTGCAAATTGGATGTG
>CACXEY010000094.1 GCA_902766695.1 uncultured bacterium | reverse complement strand
GTCCGCCCCTGCGTGCAACAAGCTGCCGCGCAGCCCGTCGCATCCTGTTTGCATCCCTTGTTCCGGCGGGCAGGGACTGCCCGCCCTACCCACAAATGCGCAAGTCGCTCTTCCCCTGCGCGAAGCGGTAGGGCGGCGAGTCCCCTCGCCGTCGGCAACCGGACCGCGCCATCGTGCGGCCGGAATCGCGCGGATGCGTTCCCGTCGAACCATGTCGCTGCGCATCCCCGGAAACGTTTCCGGCGGTCGGCGAGCGGCGTCCGGCGGGCGGCGGCTCAGCGGGCGAGGAGCTGGCGGAGGACGTGGGGGAGGATGCCGCCGGAGAGCATGTAGGAGAGTTCGACGGGGGTATCGACGCGGTTGCGCGCGGTGAATCGGATCTGCGTGCCGTCGGGCTTGGTCGCCGTCACGTCGTGGAGGGCGTGGGGGGCGAAGGCGCCGCGGGTGCGGATGGCGTAGGTTTCGGTGCCGTCGAGACCGAGGGTGGCCGCGGTCTGGCCTTCGGGGAATTCGAGCGGGAGGACGCCCATTTCGACGAGGTTGGAGCGGTGGATGCGCTCGAAGCTCTCGGCGATCACGGCGCGGACGCCGAGAAGCAAGGGGCCCTTCGCCGCCCAGTCGCGGGAGGAGCCGGCGCCGTACATCTTGCCGGCGAGGACGATGACGGGGACGTTCTCGGCGCGGTAGGCCATCGCGGCGTCGTAGATGGGCTGTTCGGCGCCGTCGGGTTGGTGGCGGGTCCAGCCGCCTTCGCGCGTGACCATGCGGTTCTTCAGGCGGATGTTCGCGAAGGTGCCCCGCATCATGACTTCGTGGTTGCCGCGCCGGGAGCCGTAGGAGTTGAAGTCGGCCGGCGCGACGCCGTGTTCGCGCAGGTAGCGGGCGGCCGGGCTGTCGGGGGCGATGGAGCCCGCCGGGGAGATGTGGTCGGTGGTGATGAAGTCGCCGAAGACCGCCAGGGCGCGCGCGCCGTCGAGGTCGGCCGACGCGGGCGCGGCGTCGAGGAACGGCGCCTCGCGGATGTAGGTGGAGTCGGCGCGCCACGGGAAGACGGGCGTGGTCTCGGCCGGGATGGACGCCCAGTCGGGGGAATGGGCGTTGACGTCGCGGTAGGCCGCGGCGTAGAGGGCCGGGTCGTTGGCGCGGGCGAGGAGGGGCGCGAGTTCGGCATCGGTGGGCCAGAGGTCGCGGAGGTAGACGGGGGCGCCGGCGGGGTCGGTGCCGAGGGGGTCCTTTTCGGGGTCGATGTCGATGCGCCCGGCCAGGGCGTAGGCGACGACGAGCGGCGGGGAGCACAGGAAGTTCGCCTTGCAGCAGGCGTGGATGCGGCCTTCGAAGTTGCGGTTGCCCGAGAGGACGGCGGCGGCGGTCAGGTCGTTGGCCTTGATGGCGTCCACGATGTCGGGGCGCAGGGGGCCGCTGTTGCCGATGCACGTTCCGCAGCCGAACGCGGCGACGCCGAAGCCGAGCTTCTCGAGGGGTTCGAGGAGGCCGGTCGAGGCGAGGTAGTCGGCCACGACGCGGGAGCCCGGGACGAGGGACGTCTTGACGTGGGCGGGGACGGTCAGGCCGCGCGCGACGGCCTTCTTGGCCAGGATGCCCGCGGCGAGGAGGAGCGCCGGGTTGGAGGTGTTGGTGCAGGAGGTGATGGAGGCGACGACGACGGCGCCGTGCCGCAGGGTGCCGCCGCCCGCGGGCTCGACGACGGTGCCGAGCTTGTCGGCGGGGACCCCGAAGCCGCCTTCGGCGGCGGGCTTGGGCAGGGCGTCGAGGAAGGCGCGCTTGAGGGAGGACAGGGGTTGGCCTTCGTGGGGGCGGCGGGGGCCGGCGACCAGCGGCTCGACGGTCGCGAGGTCGAGCTCGACGGTGCGGGAGTAGCGCGGCTCGGGGGCGTCGGGCGACGCGAAGAGCGTCTGCGCGCGCAGGACCGCTTCGATGCGGTCGCAGACGGCGGCGGGGCGGCCCGTCATCCGGAGGTAGGCGATGGATTGGGCGTCCATCGGGAAGAAGCCCGTCGTCGCGCCGTACTCGGGGGCCATGTTCGCCACGACGGAGCGGTCGGCGAGCGTCAGCGTCGCGCAGCCGGGGCCGAAGTACTCGACGAACTGGCCGACGACGTTGTGCGCGCGCAGGAGCTTCGTGACGGTCAGCGCCAGGTCCGTCGCCGTCACGCCCGGGCGGAGGCGGCCCGTCAGGCGCACGCCGGTCACCACGGGGGTGAGCATCGCGATGGGCTGGCCCAGCATCGCGGCTTCCGCCTCGATGCCGCCGACGCCCCAGCCGAGGACGCCCAGGCCGTTGACCATCGTGGTGTGCGAGTCGGTGCCGACGAGGGTGTCCGGGAAGGCGATTTTTTGTCCGTCCGGCAACTCCTCGACGCACACGCCGCGCGCCAGGAACTCGAGGTTCACCTGGTGGCAGATGCCCACGCCCGGCGGCACGATGCGGAGTTTCTTGAATGTGTTCTGGCCCCAGCGGAGGAATTCGTAGCGCTCGCGGTTGCGCGAGAACTCGATGCGCATGTTCTCGGCCAGGGCTTCCGGGCAGCCCGCGCGGTCGATCTGCACCGAGTGGTCGATGACCAGGTCCACCGGGATGCGCGGCTCGATCGCGCCCGGGTCGCCGTCGGCCCGGACCATCGCCGAGCGGAGGCTCGCCAAGTCCACGACGCACGCGACGCCGGTGAGGTCCTGGAAGAGGACGCGCGCGGGGAGGTAGGGGAACTCGCCGCCCTCGACCGCGCCGCCGGGCTGCCACTTGGCGAGGGCTTCGGCGTGTTCGGGGCGGTAGCCGGGTTCACCCTGGTGGCGGAGCGTAGATTCGAGGAGCACGCGCACGACGTAGGGGAGTTCGGCGATGGGCGCGCCGCGCACGGCCTCCATCGCGGAAAGGCGGTGGAAGGCGAGGGTTTCGCTGCCGACGGTCAGGCGGTCGAGGGTCTTGAAGGTGTCGTTCATGGGGCGCTCCTATTGAAAAGTTCCGTCGGAGGATAGCGAACCGGCGCCGCCTTGTCGATTGCGCAACGCGGGCCTTTCCCCGGCGCGGACGGACCGCCGGAGCGGCGGAATTTTTCATGGGGGGGAGGACGACGGAAATACACGGAAAACGTCAATGTTTTCCGTATTCTCAAATGTATCGGAAGACGGACGGGGAAGGGGGGCGGGAGGGGGCCAATCACTCCGCGTCGGGGGCGGGGAACATGCTGGGCTTGGGTTCGGGGTCGGGGGTGGAGCGGCGGCCGAAGAGGCTGCGGCGGGGGGCGACGGCGGAGGAGGCGTCGTCGGAATCCGGGGAATCGGCCGGGTCCGCGGGCGGGAGGGCGTCCTCGTCGGCGGGGGTCGCGAAGGCGGCCGCCGCGGCGGCGTCGAAGGTGAAGGGGGCGTCGGTCGCCGGGGATTCGGGGGCGGGAAGCGGGGTGTCGCCGTCTTCGGGAGCGAGGTCGGGGAGGTCGGCCGCGCCGGGGGCGTCCGGGAAGAGGCTGGAGGGGATGATGCCGACGGGGGCGCCGGTGCTTCCGGGGGCGGTTGCACGGCCGGTGCCGGTTGCGGAGGGGGCGTCATCGAGGGTGCGGAGGGTGATGCCTTCCTGCTTGGCTTTCTCCTTCTTGCGCATTTCCTTGAGTTTGGCGGGGGAGAAGGGGGCGAGGGAGGAGTCGGACCAGCCGCGGTACCAGTCTTCGGCCGCGACGTTGGAGGCGCGGTGGAGGCGTTCGGTCTCGGCGCGGGCTTCTTCGGGGGTCATCAGGACGTACGGGGTGATGAGCACCAGCAGCTCGGTGCGCTGGCGGGTCTTGTTTTCGTTGCGGAAGAGGGCGCCGATGATCGGGATGCTCCCCAGGATCGGGATGTGGGTCTCGCTGGACTGGTAGTCGGTCTCGACGAGGCCGCCCAGCACGATGGTGGAACGCGACGGGAGCGAAATGGACGCGGTGAGTTCGCGCTTGTTGATCTTGTACATGGTCGAGCCGTTGCCGACGTCGGTCTGGTCGCCGAGGGTGTTGGCGGACTGCGAAATCTCGAGCGTGACGTAGCGGGAGGGGTTGATGCGCGGCTTGACCTTCAGCTCGATGCCGACGTCCTTGTATTCGTAGGTGCCGTAGTAGGTGCCGGAGGAGTAGCTGGAGTCGCCCGTCCGGATGGGCACGCTCTGGCCGGAGATGATGGAGGCTTCGGTGTTGTCGGTGGTCAGGATGACCGGCGTCGCCAGCACGCGCCCCTCGCCGCTGGAGGCGACCATGTCGAGGACGGCGTCCATGTTGAGGTCGGTGAAGGTGAAGAAGTAGCTCAGCCCCGTGCCCCCCGCGAACGCGCGGCTGACGGTGTCGCCCGCCACGGTCCCGAAGTTGTTGCCCCCGAACGAGCCGCCCCACGAGACGACGGGGTTCTTGACGGAGATGCCGTTGACGTTCTTGGCGTTGTACGCGGTCATGGACTTCTGCAGCCAGCTGATGCCGTAGGAGGAGTCGTTGTGGAGGTTGACTTCGAGGATGACGGCCTCGATGAGGACCTGCGCGAGCATGATGTCGACTTTCTTGATGACTTCGAGCAGCGCCGCGATGTCGCCCTTGGTGCCCATGAGCAGGATGGTGTTGGTGCGGGTGTCGGCCAAAATCTTGGTGTCGCTGGAGAGCTGCCCGATCTTGGCGACGGCTTCCTTGGCGGCGTTGCGGTCGGCGGCGCTGGCGCGGGCGCGGACGAAGTTTTCCAGGGCCTGCGCGCGCGAGTCGTCGCCGCTGGCGGTGGAGCGGCCGCCGCCGGGGACGTTGCTTGAATCGCTGGACGAGGAGGAGGCGCCGATGAAGTTGTTGAGCAGCGACGCCATTTCCTCGGCGTCGGCGAATTCGAGGTTGACGACCTGGACTTCGACTTCGGGATCGACGGAGACGTCCAGGGCGTTGACGATCATGTTGAAGAAGGGGAGGTTGACGGGGTTGGTAATGACGATGATGATGTTGGTCCGCTCGTCGGTGAGGATCTTGACCTTGCCCTGGATGATGCCCTTCTCGGCGGCGGTGGCGGCGGTGGAGGCGGCGCTGGGCTGGGCGGCGTCCTCGGCGGCGGCGGCGGGCTGGCGGGCGCGCATCATGCTGGGGGGGCGGCGCGGGAAGCGGGGCTCGGCGACGCGCGCGACTTCTTCCTTCTGCTCGCTGTCGCTGGCGAGTTCGTTGAGGCGGGCGGCGATGTCGGCGGCCTTGGCGTGCCGGATGACGTAGACGCTGGTCTCGACGTTGAGCTCGGTGGGCTGGTCGACCATCTCCAGGATGTCGTTGATGCGGCGCAGGTTGGTGGAGGTTTCGAGGACGAGGAGGCTGTTGATGCGGTCGAGCCGCTGGACCTTTCCGTAGCCGTGGAGCATGGCGCCGACGATGTTGTTGGCGTCCTCCATCCCGAGGTACTTGAGGCGGATCAGCTGGCTGACCAGGGCGTCGCTCTCGGGGTAGCCGCCCTCGGGGACCTCGGTCTGGATGGACATGCCCTCGGTGGACGCCTTGTCGATCTGCACGACCCGGTAGAACCGCGTCCCCAGCGGCACGAGCGAGATGTTGTTCATGGAAAGCAAACTGTCCATGACCTGGAGCATCTCGGACTTGGTGAGCTTTTCCTTGACCTTGATGTTGGGGAAGGTGGCGTTGACGCCGGGGGCCTTGATCATGGTGCGGCCGGTGACCTGCGAATACATGTCGAGGAGCGCGTCGAGGGGGGCGTCCTTGACGAGGTTGAACTGCCAGATGCTGTCCTCGTCGCCCGCGTCGGCGCCGGCGGCGGGGTCGCGCGCGGAGGGGAAGGAGCGCGGCGCGGGGGC
>CACXEY010000093.1 GCA_902766695.1 uncultured bacterium | reverse complement strand
CGGTCGGCACGGACTTTGAGGCGGGAGCGCTTGACGTGGGTCTCGCGGTCTTCCCACTGGTCCATCTGGAGGCGGCCCTCGATGAAGACGGGGGAGCCTTTGGACAGGTGCTGCTGGCAGTTCTCGGCCTGGCGGTCCCAGACGTCGACGTCGACGTAGACGGTGCGCTCGACGCGCTCGCCGGCCTTGGAGAGGTAGGCCTCGTTGACGGCGAGCCGCAGGGTGGAGACGGCGGTGCCGGCGGGGATGCGGCGCAGGTCGGGGTCCTGGGTCAGGTTCCCGATGAGGAAGACTTTATTGAGCGACGCCATCTGCGGGTTCCTTGGCGGGTGCGGCGGCAGGGGCGTGCACCACCTGGATGCGGAACACCTGCGGGTTGAGTTTGAGGCGGGCGTGCAGGGGGGCGACCTGGGCGCCGTCGAGCTGGAAGGCGAGCAGGACGTAGTGGCCGCCCTGCTGTTTCTTCATTTCGCGGGCGAATTCGCGCTTGCCCAGGCGGGTGGCGCTGGTCATCTTGCCGCCGAGTTTTTCGATTTCCGCGCGGACGGCCTCGACGGCCTCGTCGCAGTCGGTGTCTTTCAGGGATTCCTGAAAGATGATCATGGCTTCGTATTTGTTCACGGTGTTGTTCTCCTCATCCGTTGTAGCGGTTCATGGCCGGCTCCACGCCCTCGGTCAGCAGGCACTCGAGCGCATCCGCGGCGCGGTCGGCCGTTTCGGCCAGCGTGCGGAAGGCGCCTGCATCCATACGTTCCAGGACGTGGTCCGTCAAACTTTTTGCTTCTTCCTGTTCGCCGACGCCGACGCGGATGCGGACGAAGGCGTCCGATCCGGCGCGCTCGATGACCGACTTGAGCCCGTTGTGCCCGCCGGCGCTGCCCTGCGCGCGGATGCGCAGGGTGCCGGCGGGGATGTGGACGTCGTCGACCACCACGACCAGGTCCTTCGCGGTCAGGCCGCCCTTGCGCATGAGGGAGGGGAGGATGTCCCCGCTGCAGTTCATGTAGGTGAGCGGTTTGACGAGCAGGACGGTCCCGGCGCCCTCGATGGAGCATTTGGCGGACTGGTAGGACTTGAGGCAGGGGCGGCGGAAGGCCGCGCCGTGCCGCTCGGCGAAGCGGTCGAGCACCATCCAGCCCGCGTTGTGGCGCGAGCGGGCGTACTCCCGACCGGGGTTTCCGAGTCCCATCACCAGTTTCATCCGCCGTCGTCTCCGGGGGCGCCGCCGCGGGGGGGGGCCGCGGGCGCCGGCCGTTGCGTGTCAGCCTTCCGCTTCCGCGGCGGGCTTCTTCTCGGTGATGACTTCGGGCGCGGCGGCTTCGGCGGCCGCGGGGGCGGCTTCCTCTTCCTTGCGCGGGGCGGCGATGGCGGCGACCACCTGGTCGTCGTCGTCGAGCACCTTGTACTTGGCGCGGTCGAGCGGGATGTCACGGACGTGCAGGGTCTTGCCGACCGAGAGGTTCGTGACGTCGAGGACCGCCTCCTCGATCATGTCGCCCGGCAGGCACTGCACGGAAAGGGTGCGCAGGACGTGCTCGAGGATGCCGCCCTCGTTGACCACGCCGGTGGCGTCGCCTTCGAGGCGGATCGGGATTTCGATGTCGATCTTGCGGGACATGTCGATTTCGTAGAAGTCCACGTGGATCACGCGGCCGGTCAGCGGGTGGTGCTGCATGGCCTTGAGCATGACCTTGAGGGTCTTGCCGGAGCCCTCGATTTCGAGGTCGGCGATCATGTTCTCGCTGCGGTGCTTGCGCAGGAGCATGACGAAATCGTGCTCGTTGAGCTCGATGTCGGTGCCGGGGCGGCCCGCGCCGTACACGACCGCGGGGAAATTCCCCTGGCGGCGCATGCGTCCGGCGGCGGCCTTGCCTTTGGCCGTGCGCGGTTTGGCTGTCAGTTTCGTCTCTTTCATTTTATCTCCCTTGGTGGATCTCGAAAAGGCGGGACACGGTTTCGTCGCCGTGTATGCGCTTGATGGCATCGCCGAGCAGCTCGGCGATGGAAAGGACCTTGATGGGGAAGCCGTCCCAGGGCTGCTGGGGCAGGCTGTCCGTGGTGATCAGCTCCTCGATGGGCGAGGCCTTGAGGCGCTCGATGCCCAGCTCCGTGATTGGGCAGTGGCTGACGATCGCGCGGATGCTCTTCGCGCCGTTGGCCTTGGCCATGCCGGCGGCGGCGCAGAGCGTGCCGGCGGTGGTCGTCATGTCGTCCACCAGCAGGCAGTCGCGGCCGGAGACGTCGCCGACGATCTCCATCGCCTCGACCTCCTCCGCCGTGCAGCGGTGCTTGCCCGCGAGCGCCAGGCCCGAACCGATCAGCTTCGAAAACGTGTACGCCGCCTTCAGCCCCCCCGCGTCCGGGGCCAGCACCGTCAGGTTCGCCGAATCCATCGACTCGCGGATGTAGCGGACGAAGAGCGGCGCCGCGAACAGGTGGTCCACCGGGATGTCGAAGAACCCCTGGATCTGCGGCGAATGCAGGTCCATCGTCAGCACCCGGTCCACGCCGGCGGCGACGAGCAGGTTCGCGACGAGCTTCGCCGAGATGGGTACGCGCGAGCGGTCCTTGCGGTCCTGGCGGGCGTAGGCGAAGAAGGGCATGACAGCCGTGATGCGCTTGGCCGAAGCCCTGCGGGCGGCATCCGTCAGGATGAGCAGCTCCATCAGGTACTCGTTGGGCTTGAGGCCGGTGGGCTGGACGAGGAACACGTCGCGGCCGCGCACCGTCTCCTCGATCGTCACGGAGATTTCGCCGTCCGGGAACTTCGTCACGGAGGCGGAGGACAGCGGAATGCCGACCCTTGCCGCGATGCGCGCGGCGAGGTCCCTGTGGGCGTTGCCCGAAAAAATCTTGATGGCGGTTTCCATTGTACTCTTGATTTGTGGCGAAACGTTTTGCATTCCTGGCCCCGGCCCGCAGTGGTTGCCCGACAAGGATTCGAACCTTGACTCTGACCTCCAAAGGGTCGTGTGCTGCCATTACACCATCGGGCAATGCCCATAAACTGGCACTCCGCAACCACGCAACGCCGCCCGCGATGGCGGCATGCCTGGCCGTGACAAAGAACGCCGGTGCCGCCGTCGCCGCGGCCGCACCGAAAGCAAAACGCCGCGCACCATACCCGTCCCCCGCCCCGAAGTCAATCCGGTTTTTCGGGTTTTTCCGACTTTCAGCCGATGCGGACGCGGGCGAAGCCGCGCTTGCCGCTGCGGATGACCAGGCCGTCGGTCGGGGTGACCTGCGCGCGCACGTCGGTGACCTTGTCGTCGCCGAGGCGTACCGCGCCCGCCGAGACCAGGCGGCGCGCTTCGCCCGTGCCGGCGGCCAGACCCGCCTTCACCATCAGGTTCAGCAGGCCAATCGGTTCCGAGGGAACCGTCACTTCCGGCATGTCGTCCGGCAGCTGCGCCTGCGAGAACACGCGCTTGAACTCGTCCGACGCCTCCTGCGCGGCCGCCGCGCCGTGGAACTTCTCCACGATGCGCCGCCCGAGTTCGTCCTTGACGTCGCGCGGATGCCGCGAGCCGTCCGCCACCGCCGCGCGCATGGCCGCGATCTCGTCCTCCGGCATGCAGAGGACCAGCGAGAAGTAGCGCCACATCAGATCGTCGCTCACGCTCATCGTCTTGCCGAACGTCTCGCGCGGCGTGTCGTTGACCGCGATGTAGTTGCCGAGGCTCTTGCTCATCTTGTGGACGCCGTCGAGGCCTTCGAGGAGCGGCAGGGTCATCACGATCTGCGGGTCCTGGCCGTGCGCCTTCTGGATTTCGCGGCCGAGCAGCAGGTTGAAGAGCTGGTCGGTGCCGCCGAGTTCCACGTCCGCCTTCACCATCACCGAGTCGTACGCCTGCACCAGCGGGTACAGGAACTCCACCAGCGAAATCGGCTGGCGGGCGGCGTAGCGCTTGGCGAAGTCGTCCCGCGCCAGCAGCTGCGCCACCGTCACGTGCGCGCTCAGCCGGATCACGTGCTCGAACGTCATCGGGCTGAACCACTCCGAGTTGAACCGGATTTCCGTCTGCGCCGGGTCGAGGATCTTGAACACCTGCTCCTGGTAGCTCTTCGCGTTCTCCTTCACCTGTTCGCGCGAGAGCTGCGGGCGGGTCACCGACTTGCCCGACGGGTCGCCGATCATCCCCGTGAAGTCCCCGATGATGAACACCACCTGGTGCCCGCATTCCTGGAACTCGCGCAGCTTGTTGAGCGCCACGCAGTGGCCGAGGTGGAGGTCCGGCGCCGACGGGTCGGCTCCCATCTTGATGCGCAGCGGACGCTTCTCGGCCGCCGCCTTCTCCAGGCGGGCCTTGAGTTCCTCCGCGCTGTGCAGGTCCACGGTGCGGGCGGTGAGTTTCCGGATTTGTTCGTCCAAGGTCATGGGGGCATCCTTTCGGTCAAAACTCCCGCCACCCTACCGCCTCCCCCCCGGAAAGCAATCCAATTCCGCCCCCGCCAACTTTTGCAATCACGTGAAATCCCTTGACATCCCCCTCCTTCTCCCCCACACTCCCCTCCCATGAACATCCTGAAGACCGCCTCCTCCCGCACCACCCCCGTCACCAAGGGCGCCCTCTCGGTCGCCGCCTCCCAGCGTCCCGGCATCGCCCTCGGCCTCGTCCCCCTCGTCCTCGGCGTGAGCCTCGCCGCCTTCGCGGTCTTCGCCGCCACCGAGACCGGCCTGGTGATCGTCCGCGAACTCAAGCGCCGCCAGCGTCTCCGCGAAAAACTCCCCGACAGCCCGTCGTTGCGCGGCGCCCCCACGCCCGCCGAACTCGCGGCCGACATCGAAACCGTCCCCCGCACCCTCCACGTCCGCCTGCGCCTCGGCTCCCGTCTGGCCGACCTCGAACCGACGCTCGACGCCTCGACCATCGGCTTCAGGAAACTCCGCAACGGCCAGAAACGCATCCGGTCCCGCGCTCCCGGCATGAAAGGCTGGCTGGCCGACCGACGCGTCCCGGCCAACTATTCCACTCTCATCCGCTACAAGAAACTCGCCCAGCGCCTCCGCCAGCTTCTCGCCCTCGACGACCGTCTCCCGCTGGAATGGCTCCTCCCCGGCACGACGCCCGACCGCCCCATCCCGCCGGACCTGCTCGCCTCTTACACCACCGCCCGCCGCCGTCTCACGCGCATCCTGCGCGACCACTGGAACTTCGTGCGACTGAAAGCCTACGTCGAAGCCAAACTCGACATCCCGCAGCTCCTGAGCGCCCGCCGCAGCAAGCGCCACACCCGCGTCCATTCCGCGCTGCCGCCCCCTCCATGCCCCGACCGCGTGGACGCCACCAAACGCGAACTCATCCGCTTCCTGCGCGAAAAGGATCTGCCGCCGAAACAGGGACGTCTCCGAGACCGGGCCCTGGCTTGGCTCCACGGCGTTCCGGAGGAACAAGCGAAAGCTTTCCGGCGGGGCTGAGACGTGGTATAGGAGGGGCATGGACAAACCGACACTGCTGATCTTGGCCGCCGGCATGGGAAGCCGTTATGGCGGGTTGAAACAGATGGACGCCGTGGGCCCCTCCGGCGAAATCGTCATGGATTACTCCATACACGACGCGATCCGCGCCGGCTTCGGGCGGGTCGTGTTCGTCATCCGGCGCGACATCGAGGACGCCTTCCGGTCGGTCGTCGCCGCGAAATGGGAGCCGCGCATTCCCTGCGCCTACGTCTTCCAGGAGCTGTCCGACCTGCCTGCCGGGTTCGCCGTCCCGGAAGGGCGCGGAAAACCCTGGGGCACCGCCCACGCCATCCGCGCCGGGCGTACCGCCATCGACGGGCCGTTTGCCGCCATCAACGCCGACGACTTCTACGGGGCCGACTCCTTCCGCGTCCTCGCCCGCCGCCTCGCCGCTCCGGCCGGGGAAAACGCGCACTGCATGGTCGCGTTCCGGTTGGGGCAGACGCTGTCCGAGAACGGGACCGTCAGCCGCGGGGTGTGCCTGCGCGACGAAGCGGGACGCCTCGCCGGAATCCGCGAATACACCAAGGTCGCGCTCGGGGCGGACGGCGTGTTGCGCGACCGGCCGGACGGGGGGCCGGAGTCGGTGCTGACGGGCGACGAGCCGGTCAGCATGAATTGCTGGGGCTTCATGCCGTCGTTCTTCGGGGAGCTGGAGCGGGGGTTCGGGGAATTCCTGGCGGGCGGCGGGGCGGACAATCCGAAGGCC
Organism: uncultured bacterium; assembly: GCA_902766695.1. Classification (GTDB taxonomy): domain Bacteria; phylum Verrucomicrobiota; class Kiritimatiellia; order CAIQIC01; family Lenti-01; genus CACXEY01. The sequence continues at coordinate 1,083 of CACXEY010000093.1, read as the reverse complement.
GAGTACACGATACCGGCGGTGGTGGATGCATGCATCCGCAGCGGCCGCGGCACCGTGGACGTGCTGGAGACGGCATCCCGCTGGTTCGGTGTGACCTACCGCGAAGACAAGGCGGCGGTCCAAGCCTCCATCCGCGAGCTGGTCGAACGGGGCGACTACCCCGCCAAGCTGTAGCCCCTTCGGGGGACCGAAAAAAAGGCTGGATTTCGGGGGAGGGGCGTGGATAATGGCGGGCGTTCTTTCCGGGAGGGCGGATGGATTCCCCTTATGACGGCGCCGTGGGCGCGCAGGGACCCGCCGGTCGGAAAGCGCTTGTCGGTCCGGGCGATTTCCCGGACATCCCCTCGTTTTTTTACCAACCATCCCCATACCAAGGAGATTGACATGGCCGAAGCCAAACAACCCCGCAAACCCCGTACCCGTGCCGCCGCCGCCGATGGCACCCCCGCCGAAGCGGCCGTCCCCGCCGCCGCTCCCGCCGATGGCGCCGCTCCCGCCCCCGCCGAACCCGTGAAGCGCAAGCGCGGCCGTCCGCGCAAGGTCCGCCCCGAGGAGGCGCCCGCCGCCGATACCGCCGCGCTCGCCGCGACCGTCGCGGATACTCCGGCCCCCGCTCCGGCTCCTGTCCCCGCGCCTGCTCCCGCTCCGGCTCCCGCCCCTGCGCCGCTGGCGAAGGAAGAACCGGCTCCCGCTCCCGCACCCGCGCCCGCACCGGCGGAACGGCCACAGCCGAAGGTCCAGCTGCCCCGTTTCATGATGCCACGCGGCATCCGCGACGGCGACGAGTTCCATCCGGGCACCGCGGCTGGCGAGACCCCGGCCTCCGCACCGCAGGCGCCTCTGGCCCAGCCGCAGCCGCAACCCCAGCAACCGGCGGCGCAACAGCCGCAGCCGTCCCAGCAGTCCCAGCAACCCCGCATGGGGCAGCAGGTGATGCACTTCGGCGGCGGGCAGCCGGGCGTCCGCCACTTCGGCGGCCCGAACAACGGCAACAACAACGGCGGCGGCGGCGACTACGGCCGCAACAACGACCGCTTCGACCGCAACGACCGTCGCAACCGCTTCGACCGCAACGGCCGCCGG
>CACXEY010000092.1 GCA_902766695.1 uncultured bacterium | reverse complement strand
CCTGGCCGTCCTGCGTCCCGGCGAAATCTCCGACGACCGCCTCGGCACGCGCGTCCCCGAAGGCCGCGTCGCGCTGGTCACCGTCTGCTCCGTCTCCCTCAACGGCATCCTGCTCAAGGAAGGCATTCCCGTGACCTCCCGCTACGGCGGGCTACTGGAATTCAAGAACCACTCCCCCGAGCGCTTCGTCGAACTCCTCGAATACGGCGGCACGACCCTCGACCCGCTGGAGATGTTCATCCGCGCCCGCATGACGTCCGTCGCCCGCTGCGCCCGCACCGGCAACGGCGTGGTCGGCGCGAGCTTCCGCGAATTCCCGTCCGTGGCGCGCCCGGCGGTCCTCGCCGCCCGCCGCCAGCTCCGGGCCCTGGGCCTCGACGGCATCGTGGCGATCGGCGACCCGGGCCGCCCCCTCTACGGCCTGCCCGTCGGCGAAGGCCGAACGGGCCTGGTCCTCCTCGGCGGCCTGAACCCCGTCGCCGCCCTCGAAGAATCCGGCATCTCCAACACCTCCCGCTCCCTCTCCGGCTTCCTCGACTACGCCCGCCTCCACCCCGCCCCCTCCGCCCGTTGACCGCGGGCGCAAGCCATCCCGCAAGGGTTGGACTCCGGACCTCGGACTCCGGACCTCCGCCCCCCGCCGCTCCGCGGGGATACGACCGCTCTTTTGTCGCCGGGAAATGGGCGCGGCTGGAAGCCGCACCTCCGGAAGTGGCGCGGGAGTTCTGCCCCAAGTCATGCGCGGCTTCCGGGGGTGCGGCATCTTGCCGCGCCGGGAAACGAATGACGCGGCTGGAAGCCGCATTTTCTTTGACTTCGGACTTCGGACCTCGGACCTCCGCGCGAGTTTCCCCTCCCGCGTCCCGCCCGCGGAGCGGGCGCACCGCATCTTGTCACTTGTCACTTTTCACTTGTCACTGCGCGCCCGCAGGGCGCGCGCCCCTCTGCGTGACAAAAACGCCGCGGGGGAAACCCGCGGCGTCGGTGCCGGATTGGCGCGAGGGATGCGCTTTATTCTGCCGTGGTGGTCTCGGTCTCGGTGGTCGCGGCGGCGACGGGGATGGCGACGGAGGTCGTCGTGCCGTTGATGTCGCCGGTCTTGCCGCCGGCTTCGATCCAGGTGCCCTGCATCGTGCGGCCGGTGAAGACGCTGGAGGCGACGTTGCCCTGGAAGGTGCCCGTGATCGTGACCTGCTTGCCCGCCGCGCTCGTGCCGGACGTCGAGAAGCTCGCGACGATGACGTCGCCGTCCCGCGGCATGCTGTTCGTCGACGCCACGCCGGAGGTGGAGCGGAGGTTGCTGATGTGGCCCTTGTAGGTCGCGCCGTTGTTGTCGGTGATCGTCAGCTTCTCGCCCTGCTGCGCCACGACGAACGAGTAGATCGCCTTGCCGCTGGACCCGGACTTGGAGCCGCTGCTGGACCCGCTGTTGCCGACCTGGTAGGCGTAGGCGATCGTGATGCTGCGACGGCCCTGCGCCCACTGCGTGTCGGCCAGCGTGAAGGACCAGGTACCGGCATCGTAGCTGACGGTGCCCGTGCCGCCGTTGCCGGAGAGCGTCCCGGAACCGTCGTCCGCGAGGGACACGTCGGAACCGACCTGGAGCGTGAAGGACTTCGGCACGATCGGGTGCTTGCTGGCCTTGCCGCTCGCGGATAGGGAGCCGCCCGCGAGGACGCCGCCGGACTCGGTCGCCGTGTACGTGTTGGTGGCGCCCGGCGTGGAGGGGGTGCTGGTGTAGTCGGTGACCAGCATGCCGCCCGCGGCGCTCCGGTACGTCCCGGAGAAATTGACCCAGTTGTAGGAATCGTTCCAGCTGCTGTTGTGCTCGCTGGACGTGCTCCATTCGCAACCCGCCATCAGTCCGGCGGCCACGACCGCACACATTGCAATGCCCAAGATACGCTTCATCTGTTTGCTCCTCGATATGGTTTACAGGCTTTTACAATTCCAAAGGGATGATGTCAAGGCGGGGATGGGGTTTCCCCGCCTTGACGCCGGCTCCTGCAATCAGGGCCGCTTGAAGATGATGCGGAACACCTTGATCGAGCTGCCGTTGGGCGGAACCTCGATTTCCAGGCTGTCCGTCGTTTCGGTCGCGATGGCCGGACCGTACACGTCCTTCCATTCCTGGCCTTCGCCGAGGGTGTTGGCGGACTGGACCTTGAACTCCAGCGGAGCGTCTTCGACGGCCAAGGTCATTTCGAGGTTGCCCGAACTGTTGGGGACGGGGCCTTTCTTGAACATGACGGCCTTGTCGGAGGGCGGCGGCGGTGTCACCGGATCGTTGGGATCGGTCGGGGCGGGATCTTCGCTGTCGTTCCAGCCGTCACCGTCGGTGTCAGGATTCTTCGGATCGGTGCCCTTCGTCAGTTCGTCGGCATTGGTAATGCCATCGCCATCGTCGTCGGCCGCGCCGTCGGCGGGGTCGGTCGGGTTGTAGCCGTTCGCGATCTCGACGCCGTCAGTCATGCCGTCGCCGTCGGTATCGGCTTTGAGCGGGTCGGTGACGAATCCGGCGGTGCCCTTGATTTCATCGCCGTCGGGGATGCCGTCGCCGTCGGAATCGACTTTAGTGGGGTCGGTTCCGTACTGCTGGATTTCCTCGTCGTCGCTTAGAACATCGCCGTCAGTATCGGTGGAGGTGGGATTGGTTCCGTACGTCTTGACCTCGTCGTAGTCAGAGAGACCGTCACCATCGCTGTCGGAGGTGGTCGGATTGCTGCCGGCGGCATATTCCTCGCAATCGGACAAACCATCGCCATCGAAATCGGTGACTTGATTCATCGTCGTCAAATTGCCCACATAGAAGCGCTCCCAAATATCCGCCATGCCGTCCATGTCCGAGTCGGTATCGTGCAACACCATGTCGTTTCCGGTGTACTCACGGAGCGTCTGGATGTTGACGTTCTTGAGCGAGTAGTCCGTCGCGTATGGGGAGACCGCCGCCTGGGTGCTGACGCCGCCACGGGGGGTCTTGCCGCGGATTTGGCTGGTGGTCCAGCTGATGTCGCGGATGCTACTGGGCGCACCCTTGAGGACGGTCCAAGCCTCCTTGTCGGGGTCGAGTTCGCCATCGCCGTTCGCATCGTGGAAGGCGCGGACGTAGGCCGGTCCGACCGAGAGGCCCTTCATCTCGTACGTGCCGTCGGGGTTGAGCCGGGTCTTCGCCATCGGCTTCTGGTCGAAGCCGGAGCCCGCGAAGGCTTCGATGACGACATTGGCATAGTCGTCGACGGCAATGATAGTGCCGCTGATTGCGGCTCCGCCGCCAGTACCAGCGGTGGGATCAACCAGATTGACCTGGAAGGTGACTGGGTCGCTCGTGGCACTCGCGACCGGATTGGACTCGGTGACGGTCAGCGTGTAGACGCCGTTCGTCAGCTTGCCCCATCCGAACAGCTGCGGGAAGTCGATTTCGGCAAGATTGTCCTGATCGACGTACGGTGCCAGCATGGATTTGTCCAGAACCGTCTCGCCGGACGCAGTGTCCTTCACCACCACGCGAAGGTTGGTGATGTCGCGGTCCAGCACCATGTTCATGCGCGTCTTGGCATAGGTCATCATTCCCTTGGGATTCTTCACCTCGGGCTTCTTCAGGCTGGTGGCATAGTTCCGCAAATCAACCGTACCCGTCGCGTAAGGCGTGGTTGACCCTCTGCTCGTGACAGACCACGTGTAGATACCGCGGAGCGGCGCCGCGCCCAGTTGCTTCATGAAGTCGTATTCGTGGAGGAATTGACGGGTACTCTGGCACCCCGTGAGGTCCTGGCTGAACAGCACCGTGTTCCCCTGCTTGAAGACGAACGTCGAGAGGTCGAGGCCGGAGAAGACAGTCGTGGACGAATTCGTGCTACCGGTGTTCTCCGGGACGGTGGCCCCCGCCCACGTCACGCGCGGGAACCCGCGGGCCTTCTCGGACAGATTCAAGTAGATGTCCGCCTCACCCCAAGAGATGTTCTCGGGCATGTTCTCGGAGAAGCCAATCAGTTCGTTGTCATTCCACTGGTGGTCGTTGTTCTCGTCGATAAAGGCCATGAAGTAGTTGGCACCTTGGCGGAGATGGCCTCCTTGGTTCCACTTATCGATTTTCTTGGTCTGTCCGTTCCGAAGTGCCTCCGAGAGCAACTCCTGGGTCTCGGCATCGGGACAAGCCATGTTGGAATCCGTGTATGCGAAGATGCGGAGATACCACTTCTCTCCAATAGGCGGAATCTTCGGGCAATCCACCTTGAAGTGGAAGGTAATGGAGGGCAACGGGTACGATGTAGCGTCTTCCGGATGGCAGTACGGAATGGCCAAGCCCGTACCGGAAACCCAGTTAGAATTGACCGTCCCGTCGGCATTCGTGACAACCTGATACACGCTGTTGCTCTGGGTATAGCGGACGCCCATGTACTCGGCATAGTTGTTCCAGCCATCGCCGTCGGGGTCGAGGTTCGCGTCGTAGCGCAACGGGCTGCACGCCTTCGGGAAGAGCGATTCCCAAGCATCCGGGATGTCGTCGCCGTCCATGTAGAGCGAGCCGAATGTTGCGACGCTGGGGGGGCGTGTGCCTTCGAAGTCGCTTTCCCCGCTGTTGTCCGTGGAGTACTTCATCGGGTTGGTCCCGGCGAGGTATTCGGCGCGGTTGTTAAGGCCGTCACCATCGGGGTCGCCCCAAGGGCCATTGACGAAGTTTGCCGGATCGTAAAGGATTTCGTCGGCTATACCATCCCCGTCACCATCCAAATACCGACCGGATGTGCCGAACCCGGGGTCAGCGGGATTGAGGCCGTAGCTCGCCTCCCAACTGTCGGGGAGACCGTCCCCGTCCGTATCGGCACCGATAACGGGCGTGTAGTTGCCGGATGCTTCCGTGCTGGCCGTGCGGTAGAGCTGGACGCCGCCGGAGGAACGGGCCGCACTGTTCCAACCGCTCTCCCAATCGCGGGTGACAGTGCCGTCTTCGAGGGTCGGCACGTAGCCCCACTTGCGGAAGTACTTGCGGGCGGCGTCGCTCTTGTACGCCATGCCATCGGACTGCACCTGCACGATCAGGCCGTCCGCGTCGTAGGAGTTGGCCACGGGAACGAGCTTGCTGCCGTCCCATTCCACGATGGCTTCCTGACTCTGGACGTAGAACCGGTGGCCGGGCATCAGCGGGTCGGCTTCCAGTTCGGCGACGTAGCCGATGTCGGTGGCGGGGTCGCCGGAGTCGTTCGCGCGGTCCATCGGGAGTCTATCCCGGTAGATGTAGACCAGGCCGTTGATTTCGTCGAGGAACTGGTCGCCCGGGGTGGGGTCGAACTTCAGCATCTGGTCGAAGCGGCCGATTTTGCCCTTGACGCGAGAGCGAACATCGGAGAGCCAGAGTGGGGTCTTGCCCCACTTGACCCACTGCGTGCCGTCGTAGCGGTAGAGGACCTGGTCGAGGTAGCTCCAGCCGAACTGGCCGGTCGCTTCGCTGCCGCCGATGAGCGTCCCTTCGCAGAAGACGGGGCCGAGGGTGGCGACGGTGCCGACTTCGTAGGCCACGCCCGCGTCGCAGGCCCAGACGCTGCCGCCATCCACCCACGTGTCGCCGTCACGCATGTCACCCTCCGCGATGGCCGTCGCGCTCTTGACGGAGTAGAGGATGTTGGTGAAGCGGGCGGTGGCGAAGGTGTTGCTTTCGAGCACGCCGCTCCAGCCGCCGTCGTCGAAGGAGAACCGGGCGACCAGCGCCGGGTCGATGACCGAAGGGGTCGAACGGACGGATGCCTGGATGGCGCCTTCCGATCGCTCTTCGTTCCAGACGCAGACGTCATCGACGAAGCCGCGGAAGCCTTCGCCGATGCGCAGAATGGTGGCAGGGCCTTCGCCCGAACTGGCGTTGGCGGTGGTGAGTTCCCGGTTCCAGGCGACGCGCTCGCCATTCACGTAGAGGCTCAGACGTTTGCCGGGGCCGTAGTAGGAGACGGCCAGGTGCGTCACCTTGCTTGCGTCGTAGCCGGCCGTGGCGTTCACCGTCTGCAGGGCATTCGTGCCGCGCAGTTCCACGACCTGGCCGATGCCTTTCGCGTTCTTGAACACATAACGGGCCATCGGGTAGAGGTTGTTGCCTTCCCGGACCACGCGCAGTTCGTAATTGGCAACGGTCATCCCGTTCGTCAGGGTTTCGACCCCGCGGCGGAGGATGCAGGCGCTCTGCCCGTCCGCCAACAGACTGTAGGTTGCCGTCACCGGCAGAACCTTCGCCTCGATCGTCCAGCTTTCAAGCGCATACTTGCTGGCGTCGCGGATTTCAAGCCAGCTGCCGGGCTTGCCGTCGAAGTAGACCGCGAGAGACTGGGCCAGGGAGCCCGAATCCGTGGGGACGCTTCCGTTGGAGACTTCGTCGAGGTCGTCGTAGCCGTCGTCGTCGGTGTCGGCGAGATCCGGCCGGGAGCTGTTGTCCGCTTCCATGCCGTTGGGGAGACCGTCCTGGTCGAAGTCCTCTTCGCCGTCGGGGATGCCGTCCTCGTCGGTGTCCTTCTTGTACGGGTTGGTGCGGGACCAGTATTCCTGGAGGTTCGTCAGGCCGTCGCCGTCGTAGTCGCCGTCGGCGTCGGACAGCATCTTGCCGAACTGGTTCGCGGGCGCAACCGGCATCCCGGTCTGCGACACCCACCACGTCTCCCCAACCGCGATCGTATCCTCGACATTGCCGACCGTGATGTCCACGACGACATTCGTCGAGACCGTGGAGTTCGTCGTGACCACGCCCGTTTCGTTCGTCGAAGTCGTTTCGCTCGTCGAGGACTCGCTATGCCAGACCAAGGCGAAGTCAGGGTTGCAAACCTCGGTAATCTTTCCGGCGACGGTCGTCAGGACCATGTTCCCCTGGACATCGTACGGATCGGTTCCGTAGATGGAAACGGTCCAGTTGGTCAGGGTCGAACGGGCGATCTTGATCGCCGCATCCGCCACGTTGCCCCAAGCCCCGTCATAGCGGGCATAGCGGTGCGTCGGGGTGAACCACGAGAACGGGTTCATGTTGTTCTGGAGCTCGAAGGAGTCCGGGAGACCGTCGCCGTCGCTGTCGTATTCGCCCTGCTGGGCGTCCAGCGCGCCGGAGACGGGCGCGACGTTGCCGGAATCGAAGACGAAGGCGCCGCCGAGCTTCTCGACCGGGAAGCCGTAGGAGAGATCGGGATAGAAGTATTCGTGCTTGAGGGAGTTTGCGACCCATTCCTGGGCGGGATAGACGTACTTGTGGAGACTGCTGAGCCCGCGGTGGCGGGGGTCGGCCGCGGCGGTCCCGCCGTCGTCGAAGGGATAGTAGGCCATCAGGCCGCCGACGAGGGACTGGTTGTCGACCTTGACCGTCTGGTAGCCTTCCAGCAGGTGGTTGAAATTCGCGTTGATTTCCGCGGCGGTGCGTTCCACGCCCCAGACGCGCACTTCATCGATCCACAGGCGGTTCGGGAAGTCTTCGCCCTGGCCGACGGTCAGGATGCCGCCGATGCCATGCATCTGGTACAGGAAGTAGGAAGCGATGGATTCTTCCTGGATGCTGCGGGTCTGCACGAGCAGGCCGTCGATGTAGAGCGAGAGACCGTTCTTGTCCGGGTCGAACGTGCCGGCCAGATGCACCCACTTGCCGCGGGGCAGGGGTTGGGTCGCGCTCACCTGGTACCACTTGCCGCCGACGGTGTGGAAGCCGAAGTACGGGACCGTGTCCACTTCGACCGGCGAGACGATGGTACCGCCCGTGCGGAGCGGCTTCACGCCCAGATCGAATGCATACCGGCCGTCGCCCATGACGTTGCCACGGACAAAGGTGCCTTCGGCCGGAGCGTCCCCGGAGAGATACACCCACGCTTCGACGGAGAACTGGCGGGAGAAGATGTACAAGTCGGTCGAGAACGCCGCCTGCATCCCGTTCGTGTTCACGATGCGCGCCGAACGCGCGATCAACGGGCTCAGGCCCGCCACCGGCGAGCTGAAGTTCTGGTCGCGGGCCACGTCCATCTGGATTTCCATCGAGTCCACGAGGCCGTCGTTGTCCGTGTCGCGGCCGGACATCGGCATCATCAGCGGGATGTTGTCGTAAATTGGATATCCCTGTTCGCCGCCCGCGAGGAGGCCGTTCGGGTCCGACAGGACCAAGTCGCCGTCCGTCGCGAAGTCGCCGCCGTAGATGCCGTCGGCCAGTCCGCCTTCGAACCACACGGCGTCGATGCCGGGGGTGTAGCGGCCGTCTGGATCGGCATCGGGGTCTTCATAGTAGAGAATGCTGCCGTAGGCCGTCGCGAACGGCTGGAACGCCCCTTCGCCGTCGCTCGGAAGCGCGGGATTGTTGTCCACGAGGAACCCGTCGCCATACCCCGCGGCGGACAGGGCCATGTCGTTCAGGAGGCACGGGGCCGGGACGCCGGACGCCGGGACGTAGTTCTTCACGGGGGTCTTCACCAGCCCGCTCGTCGTGCCCGTCTCCGTCGGAATGGAGTCGTTGGCCACCCAGACCGTGTTCGACACCTCGACCCACACCCCCATGTCCGCCTTGAACTCCATCATGTTCCCGGCCTGGAAGAATCCGGGATAGAGCACGTCGGAGTAGGTTTCGGTGATGTCGACGCCCGTGTTGAACACGGACGGGGCCTGGTACGCCTCGCGGGCGATGAACCAATCCGCGCCGCTCTCGTGGGAAATGAAATCATCGAACGCCGACTGGTTCGGGTAGTTCAGGCCGCGCGCGACCCACGGGATGGTTTCGTCGCCCGTCCCGTTGATGACGTCGATTCGGTGGCCGTCCTGCCCCCAGTATTCTTCGTAGTTGACCAGACCATCCTGGTCGGGGTCGCCCAGAGAGCCGCTCGGGCCCATTCCGTTCAGGGCATTCAGGCCGTATTCCACTTCCCAGCCGTCCGGGAGCCCGTCGCCGTCCGTGTCCGTCTTGGTCGGATCCGTCCAATACGACGTGGGCGCCTGCCAGAAAACGTTGCCTTCGCTGCCCGCCAGTTCGGTTTCCGCCGGCGTCCAGACGGGCGAACCGCTCTCCATCGAAAGGGTTCCGGCTTTCTTCACCTTGTAGTGCCGCTGCATGTCCCCGGGCTTGGCATACTGAGCCGCCTTCAGATAGCCGGGGGCTCCGAACAAGACAGCCGACCCCGAATAGCGAAGACCGATTTTCGGGTTGGACCAGACATCGCAGCTCGACGACATGTAAATCGGCGTGCGGACCGTGTTCAGCTCGTTGTTCTGATAGGCTTGCTGGGCCCACCCGGCGGACAGCAACGGATGCATGCATTGCTCACGCACGTTCACCAGGCCGTCGTGGTCGCGGTCTTCGCTCCAGGCGTTTTCCCCTGATTCGGAGGCCGAAGGATTGAAGCCCGAAAACGCGCGTTCGAAAGAGTCGACCAGCCGGTCGCCGTCGGAGTCGTAGCGCAGGGGGCTCGTCCAGTTCCCGCCGTCCAGGATGTCGCGGCGGAAGTGGGATTCACCGGGCGTGCGGCGCTCGGGGGGCTGGTAACCATTGACCAAATCGATGGCGCCTTTCACTTCTTCCATGTTGGTCAGGCCGTCGCCGTCGATGTCGAAGTCCGGGTGCTGCTGCGTGATCTTGTTCGGGACATCGTTCGTGATCTGGGTGTAGGTGTCCGTCTCCGGGTCGTAGTCGAACTGGGCTTCCTTCTGGGGATTCATGGCCGAAACCCGGATGTAGGCGCAGGTATGGACGGTCGAGGAGAAGACGCCGCCGCTGGCCTTGTAGACCTTGGTCGTATACAGGCAGACACCTTGTTCGAACTCGAAATCGTAGATGAGACCGCCGTCCAGGGGATTCAACCCCGCATAGGCTTCCACGGAGTCGGGAATGCCATCGCCGTCCGAGTCTTTCGCGTTCGGGTCGGTCTTGGTGTATTCCAGTTCGTACATGTCGCTGATGGCGTCGCCGTCCGTGTCATACAGCTGTCCGTTGGAACCGGGACCGAAATAGATGGCCCCGTCCTGGGCGAGAGAGGAGACCACGCCGGACAAGCCATTGATGGTCACGGCCATGCCTTCGAATTCTTCCCGGTTGGTAAAACCATCGCCATCGGGGTCGTCGTCGGGTTCCCACCCTTCCTGCCACACCTGTTCCACCGTCATGGTGGCGGAAGCATCCGTATTCGCTTCTTCCGACGTGGTCGCGCGCATGTAGCCGTTGGCTTGGGCGAAATCCTCGTAGGATTCATACACCTGCACTTTTCCTCCGGGATACATCTGGGCGAGGCCTGCGCACGGCCACAAGCCCAGGAAGGCGAGGACGAGTCCCAGGACGAACCAGACGGACGAATGCATGACGGCGGATTTTTTCATGGCGACCTCTTTTCTTGTATTGGACACGGGTTACGGTTCCAAAATGGGTTGGGTGGCGGGGAGGGGGCGGGCGATGTCCCGTCCCAGCTTGCGGTTGAGTTCGCGGCGGAAGCGGAGCTCGTCCATCAGGTTGCGGTTGACGGCATCGAGGGCGTCCTGGCGCTCGCGGACCTCGGGGAGGTTGTCGGCGTAGGCGTCGAGTTCATCCTCCAGGGCCTTGATTTTGGCGCGGATTTCCTTGGCTTTTTCGGAATCGCGCACGGCCTTTCCGCGGAATTCGCGGATGTCGCGGTGGATGGCGGGGATGGCTTCGGCGAGCTGCTCGGTGCGTTCGTTGGCCTGGTCGAGCGCGGCCTGCAGGGCGGCGGCATCGCCGGAGGCGAGCAGGGCGGCGCGTTCTTCGGGGGACGGCACGGCGGCGAGGGAGGCGAGGGCTTCGGGGGCCATCGGGGTCCACTGTTCTTCGGCGGCGGGTGCGGAATCCGGCGCATCTTCCTGTGCGGAAGCGGTGATCGCGCACGCGCACAAACACAACACGGCACAAGCCCAACGGACACAGTCCGCGGGCCGCAAGCCTACGTTCTCTCGAACCATCGTCTTCAGTTTCATTCTTATGGATTGCAATCCCGGGCGGAGACACACCGCCCGTTGACGGTAGTAAAGCCCATCGGGGTCCCCGTGGCAATCAAAAAATCGCGGGAGGAAGCATCTCACGCAGAGCCGCGGAGAGCGCGCCCTGCGGGCGCGCAGTGACAAGTGAAAAGTGACAAGTGACAAGATGCGGGGCGCCCTGCGGGCGCGCAGAAACAAGTGAGGAGCAACAGAGGTCCGAGGTCCGAGGTCTGAAGTCAAAGAGAAAATGCGGAGGAAAAGCGGCCCGATCGGAGAGCGCACCCCAAGCGCCCTGCGGGCGCAGTGACAAGTGACGAGTGACGAGTGACGAGATGCGGGGCGCCCTGCGGGCGCGCAGTGGCGAGAGAGGAGATAATGCGGCGAAAACACGGCTCGCTCGGAGAGCTCGCCCCACCAAAGGGGCGGGGGCGGAGGCGGCGGCGGGCTCCCCTACCCTGCCTGGGCTTTTTGTGCTTTTGAGCTGGTCTTCCCCCCCGCCAGCCTTGGCGGACTTTGCGGACTTTGCGCGAGAATCTGGTCCCCCTCCGCGGGCGCCCCGCATCTCGTCACTCGTCACTGCGCACCCCCCGGGCCCTCCCCTCTCCGCGCCTCCGCGCGAGTATCTTTCCCCCTCCCAGCCTCTGCGCCTCCCTCTCTCCGCGCCTCTGCGTGAGCATCCCCTCCCACGTCCCGCCCCCTCCGCGGGCGCACCGCATCTTGTCACTTGTCACTTTTCACTTGTCACTGCTCCGCCGTGTTGTCATCCCGCCCCGGGGACGCTATAGTGCGCGCCCGTGACCGATGCCCCCGCCAGTTTCCCCGCGCCCGCGCCCCTCGACGTGCCGCCTTTCCCGCTGCACGTGGTGCGCACGTTGCGCGGCGCCGGGCACGAGGCGTTCCTCGTCGGCGGCTGCGTGCGGGACCTCCTCCTCGGGCGCGAGCCCAAGGACTGGGACGTCGTGACTTCGGCGCGGCCCGACGCCATCGAGGCGCTCTTCCCGCGTTCGCTCCCCATCGGCAAGGCGTTCGGCATCATCACCGTCGTGCCCGACCCGGACGCCTTCCCCGGGGCCGATCCCGTCGAAACCGCCACCTACCGCGCCGAGTCCACCTACGCCGACGGCCGCCACCCCGACCCCGGCACCCTCCGCTTCACCGACGCGCGCGAGGACGCCCTCCGCCGCGACTTCACCGTCAACGCCTTCCTCCTCGACCCCCTCCCCGCCGGCGGCGCCCCCCCGCGCGTGTGCGATTTCGCCGGCGGCCGCGCCGACCTCGCCGCGCGCACGATCCGCGCCATCGGCGACCCCGCCCGCCGCTTCGCCGAGGACCGGTTGCGCATGCTGCGCGCCGTCCGCTTCGCCGCGACCCTCGGGTTCGCCATCGAGCCGGCCACCTTCGCCGCCATCCGCGCCCTCGCGCCCGGCATCCGGGACATCAGCGCCGAACGCGTCCGCGACGAACTCCTCCGCATCCTGACCGAGTCCGCCGACGCCGGCGCCGCGCTCGACCTGCTCGACGCGTCGGGCCTCCTCCGGGTCGTCCTGCCCGAAATCGACGCGATGCACGGCGTCGAGCAGCCGCCCGAGTTCCATCCCGAGGGCGACGTCTACGTCCACACCCGCCTCATGCTCGCCGGTCTGCCGCCGCATCCCTCCCCGCGCCTCGCCCTCGCCGTCCTCCTCCACGACGTCGGCAAGCCGCCCACCGCCCGCCTCGCCACGCTCCCCGACGGCACCCTCCGCTGGCGCTTCGAAAGCCACGCCGCCGTCGGCGCCGTCATGGCACGCGGCATCCTCGCCCGCCTGCGCTGCCCCAACGCGCTGGCCGACGACGTCGCCGCCATGGTCGGCAACCACATGCGCATCGCCGAAGCCCCGAAGATGCGCCCCGCCAAGCTCCGCCGGCTGCTCGGCGCGCCGACCATCGACGACGAACTCGTCCTGCACCGCCTCGACTGCGAATCCTCGCACAATTCCACGGACATCCTGGACTTCCTGGTGGCGGCGCGGGCCCGGTTCGCCGCCGAACCCGTCCTGCCGCCCCCCCTCGTGATGGGACGCGACCTGATCGCCGCCGGTCTCGCCCCCGGTCCCGCCTTCAAGCCCATCCTCCAGGCCCTCTACGACCTCCAGCTGGAAGGCGAAACCGACAAGGCCGCCCTTCTCGCCCGCATCCCCGGCCTCGCGCGGGGGCCGCAGGAAAAGGGAAATGCGTAGCGCGGAGCGCGGGTAGGGCGTTTTCGAAAATAGTGTGGCCGCAAGCCGTTGTCCCACCAGCCATTTCCCACTGCGGACGCGCAGAAGCGCGTCCCTCCCCGTGGAGAGCGCAACGGGAGGGTCGCGCTTCCGCGCGACCT
>CACXEY010000091.1 GCA_902766695.1 uncultured bacterium | reverse complement strand
TCCCGCGCCATGCCCCCACCCATCGGTACATTCGAAATCCTCCACGAAGACCCCTCCTCCAAGGCGCGCCTCGGCCGGCTCTGGACCGCGCACGGCCCGGTGGACACGCCCGTGTTCATGCCGGTCGGCACGCAGGCGACCGTCAAGGCGATGGCCCCGTGGGAACTGGAAGCCGAAGGCTGCCAGATCCTGCTCGGCAACACCTACCACCTCAACGTCCGCCCCGGCATGGACGCCATCGAGCGCTTCGGCGGGCTCCACGCGTTCCAGGACTGGCGCGGCGCCATCCTGACCGACAGCGGCGGCTACCAGGTCTTCAGCCTGACCTCGCTCCGCAAGATGACCCCCGACGGCGTGTGGTTCCAGTCGCACGTCGACGGCACGCGCATGTTCATGGGCCCGAAGGAGAGCATGGCGATCCAGCGCACCCTGGGCAGCGACATCGCAATGGCGTTCGACGAATGCCCCCCCTGCCCCTGCACCCCCGAATACGCGCACGAAGCCGTCGACCGCACCCTCGCCTGGGCGGCGGTCTGCGCCGGTGAACCGCGCGCCGCGGGGCAGCTGCGCTTCGGCATCGCGCAGGGCGGCGTCTATCCCGCCGAACGCGAACGCTGCGCCAAGGGCCTGCTCGCGCTCGGCCCCGGCGCCTTCGACGGCTACGCGATCGGCGGCGTGAGCGTGGGCGAACCCGACGAACTGATCATGCCGGGCGTGCGCATGACGGTGGACCTCCTGCCGCGCGACCGACCCCGCTACCTGATGGGGGTCGGCCAGTTCTGGCAGATGAGCGAATCGGTGGCGGAAGGCGTGGACATGTTCGACTGCGTGATGCCGACGCGCCTTGCGCGCCACGGCATGGTCTTCACGCGCAAGGGCCGCTACAGCGTGCGCAACGCGGTGAACCGCCTCGACGACCGTCCGATGGAAGAAGGGTGCGGGTGCATGGCGTGCCGGCGCTTCACGCGCGGCTACATCCGGCACCTGCTGAACGTGGGCGAAATCCTGGGCGTGCGGCTGACGGCGCTGCACAACATCCACGCCTACTTCGACTTCATCGCGCGGATGCGCCAATCGATCCGCGAAGGCACCTTCGCGACCTTCCGCGCCGAAACCGCCGCCGCCTACGGCCCCAAGCCCCCATCCGCCTAGGCCCGCCCGGCCGCCCGGAAGTTTTCCAATGGTTGGAAAACCTTCCGGCGGGCGGCGCCGGACGGAAAGGGGTTGACGGGCGGCGGGGGGCGGGGGGTATGGTGGAGGGCATGAAAGACGACAGGCCCATCTTCGACCGTACCACCGCGCTGGAAATCACGCCGGGGGCGACGCACGACGCGCCCACCGAGCTGGACGTGCATCCGCCGACGGGCGGCGGCGACATGCCGTCGATCCTCCGCGACCTCGCCCCCGACGCGCCCGAACCCGTGCGCGTCCCCAACGGCGCCGGCAGCCGCCAGCTGGTGGACAACTACCGCGCCATCCTCGCGGACCGGGCGATCTACTATCCGGTGGCGTACCGCTTCCCGCGCGAGCTGGGACGCGGGCGCCAGGGGGTCGTGTTCCTCGGGCTCCGCCAGGGGGCGCGGGGGTGCATCACGTGGCACGCGATCAAGCTGTTCGACCCGGGCATCTATTCGTCGGCCAAGAAGTACTGGACGGACATGGGCCGCATCGCCGCGCAGACCTCCAAGCTCCAGCTGGTCAAGAACCCGGCGCTGGTCGCCCCCGAAATCTACGAGGAAACCAACGGCATCGGGTACGTGCAGATGGAGGCCGTCGCCGGCGTCTCGCTGCGCGAGATGCTCGACGGCGCGCACCTCCCCCAGGTCCAGGCGCGGTCGAGCGAGGAGGAGTGGCGGCACTTCACGGACGTGATTTTCCGGCTCGAAAACGGGCGGATCGCGATCCAGCCGGGCGTGGCGCTGTACATCGTGCGGTTCGTGCTGCGCGGGCTGGAGACGCTCCACCAGATGGGGTTCGTCCACTCCGACATCAAGCCCGCCAACATCATGATCGACCGCCTCGGGTTCGTGAAGCTCATCGACTACGGGCGCGCGATGATGAACGACGAGAAGATCACGCTCCTGCTCGGCACCCCCGTCTACATGGCGCCGGAAATCCACAGCGCGCCGCGCATCGCGCGGGTGGCGTCGGATTTGTACTCGCTGGGGCTCGTCGCGCTGGAGATGCTGCGCGGGGAACGAATCTTCGATCCGCGCGTGCCGCATCCAGAGAGCGAGCTGCAGCGCACCAAGCTGGAGCTGCCCGACAAGCTTTACGACCTGCTGCCGGAGCACGTGCGGCAGAACCAGACTTTCTACGACCTGATGCGGCGCTTCCTCGCGGCGAAGCCGGAGGACCGCTTCGCCAGCGCCGAGGAGGCCGACGCGTGCATCGCGCAGGTGCACAAGCAGCTGACCATCGGGGGGATGGACAGCGACTACGGGCGGGAGCTGCAGAACTACCTCTCGAAGATCATCAATCCGCTGGGGCCGGTGTGAAAGAAGACAAACAGGACGACGGGGGACAAGGGATGGTGAAGAAAGATGGCCGATGAGATCGAAAAACGCCCGCCGGTGGCGGTGCTGAGGCTGCGGTTCGCGTTCACGGAGGCGGAGGAGGACGTGAACGGGCACGTCAACAACATCGAGTACGTGCGGAAGATGCAGGAGATTTCCATCCTGCACATCGGGCGCAACGGATGGGGGATGGACAAGCTGCTGGCGGGACGCCACACGTGGGTGGTGCGGGAGCACCGCATCGAGTATCTGCATTCGTGCCGCGCGGGGGAGCCGATTGCGCTGTACACGTGGGTGCACGACTTCCAGCGCATCCGGTCGCACCGCCGCTACCGCTTCGTCCGCGAGAGCGACGGCGCGGTGTTGGCGCGCGCGGAGACGGAGTGGGTCTATTTCGACCTCGAACGCCAGCGCCCGGTGAGCGTACCGGAGGGTTTCCTGGCCATCTTCCCCGCGATCGGGGAGGCGGCCGAGGCGCAAATCGGCACCGACGCCGTCGGCGACCCGTGAAGGGGCGGCAGGGGGCGACGCGGGGGATTGTTCCATGACCGGAAGGCTGACGGGAAAAACGGTTGTTTTGCGAATGTTCCCATTCGTTTTCCGCACATTCCCCCGCCATGGGAAATCCTCCCCGGCCCCGTCCCCTCCCCTTCCGGCCCCTTCCTCTCTCCCCACTCCGGGCTTGAGTCCCTCCGTCCCCTGTGGTTGAATCCCCGTCGAGCGAGTGCCCCATGACCGAACGTTTCGTTTCCGATACCCTCAACCGCGCCGACGCCGAGTTCGACCTGACCCTGCGCCCGGGCCGGTTTGCGGACTTCATCGGCCAGGAAAAGATCCGCGAGCGCCTCGAACTGAGCGTGGCGGCCGCCAAGGGCCGCGGCGACGTCATGGACCACGTCCTCCTCTGCGGCCCGCCGGGCCTCGGCAAGACCACCATGGCCTACATCATCGGCGCCGCCATGGGCTCCAACGTCAAGGCCACCTCCGGCCCCATCCTCGCCAAGCCCGCCGACCTCGCCGGCATGCTGACGAACCTCGAAAAGGGCGACGTCCTGTTCATCGACGAAATCCACCGCATCCAAAAATCCGTCGAAGAGTACCTCTACTCCGCGATGGAGGACTTCGCCATCGACATCGTCCTCGACCAGGGCGCCCGCGCCCGCAGCGTGCGCCTGACGATCCCCAAGTTCACCCTCGTCGGCGCCACCACCCGCAGCGGCCTCCTTTCCGCGCCCATGCGGTCCCGCTTCGGCATGACCAACCGCCTCGACTACTACACCCCCGCCGAACTCGCCCGCGTCGTCGTCCGCTCCGCGCGCATCCTGAACGTCGACATCGAGCCCGGCGGCGCCGACGAGATCGCCGCCCGCGCCCGCGGCACCCCGCGCATCGCGAACAACCTCCTCCGCTGGGTCCGCGACTACGCCCAGATCCGCGCCGGCAACCGCATCACCGCCGAAGTCGCCGACCAGGCCCTCGCCATGCTCGACGTCGACGCCCACGGTCTCGACGAGATGGACAAGCGCATCCTCCGCTGCATCATCGAGAAGTTCGACGGCGGCCCCGTCGGCATCAACACCATCGCCGTCTCCGTCGGCGAGGAGCCCGGCACCCTCGAAGAAGTCTACGAGCCCTACCTCATCCAGCAGGGTCTCCTCGCCCGCACCCCCCAGGGCCGCACCGCCACCCCGGCCGCCTGCCGCCTCCTCGAACTGCCCCTGCCGCCCGCCTTCCGCGACCCCGCCGCCCACCACGCCCGCCGGCCGGCCGCGCCCGTATCCCCCGGCGTGCAAGGAGAACTGCTGTGAACGTCCTCGTCACCGGCGCCGCCGGCTTCATCGGCTACCACCTCGCCGACGCCCTCCTCCGCCGCGGCGACACCGTCGTCGGCTACGACAACCTCAACGGCTACTACGACGTCTCCCTCAAGGAAGCCCGCCTCGCCCGCCTCCGCGCCCTCGGCGGCGACTTCCGTTTCGTCCGCGGCGCCCTCGAAGACGCCGCCGCGCTCAAGGCCGTCTTCGACGCCCATTCCTTCGACCGTGTCGTCAACCTGGCCGCGCAGGCCGGCGTCCGCCACTCCCTGGCGCACCCCGAAGTCTACGTCCAGAGCAACCTCGTCGGCTTCGCCAACCTCCTCGAATGCTGCCGCCACGCCCGCACCCCGCACCTCACCTACGCCTCCAGCAGCTCCGTCTACGGCCTCAACACCCGGCAGCCCTTCTCCGTCCACGACAACGTCGACCATCCCATCTCCCTCTACGCCGCCACCAAGAAGGCGAACGAACTGATGGCCCACACCTACTCCCACCTCTACGGCCTGCCGACCACCGGCCTGCGCTTCTTCACCGTCTACGGCCCCTGGGGCCGCCCCGACATGTCGTACTTCCTCTTCACCCGCGCCATCCTGGCGGACAAACCCATCGACGTGTTCAACAACGGGCACATGCAGCGCGACTTCACCTACGTCGACGACATCGTCCAGGGCGTCATCCGCACCTCCGACCGCATCGCCCCGCCGAACCCCGCCTGGGACCCCGCGCATCCCGACCCCGGCACCGCCCGCGCCCCCTACCGCGTCTACAACATCGGCAACCACTCCCCGGTCGAACTCGACACCTTCATCGGCCTCATCGAAAAACACCTCGGCAAGAAAGCCATCCGCAACAACCTCCCCATGCAGCCCGGCGACGTTCCCTCCACCTGCGCCGACGTCCAGGACCTCCAGCGCGACGTCGGCTTCGCCCCCTCCACCCCCCTCGACACCGGCATCGCCCGCTTCATCGCCTGGTACCGCGACTACTACGACGTCTGAGGTCCCCCCGCCGCCGCCCTGCATCCGGGTCTAGCCGGGGCGGCACCGTCCGCCCCCTCCCATGAACCCCTCCTCCTCCATCCCCTTCACCCCTCCCGGCTTCTCCACCGACGCCGACGCCGCCACCGCCGTCCTCGACTCCAACGGCGCCTCCGGATGGGACACCCAGGTCATCCTCTTCAACGACGACGTCAACACCTTCGAACACGTCATCGCCTCCCTCATGGACGTCTTCGGCCATCCCGAACCCCTGGCCGAGACCATCGCCCTCGAAGCCCACAACACCGGCCGCGCCATCGCCGAAGTCGAACCCCGTCCCGACGCCGAAAAACACGCCGCCGCCCTCCTCGACCGCGGCCTCCAGGCCGCCGTCGAAAGCGTCTGAGCCCTCTCCCATGCCCCTCTGGCTCCTCTCCGACGACACCCCCGGCTTCCCGCCCGCCGAACTCGCCGCCCCCGACCCCGACGGCATCCTCGCCATCGGCGGCGACTACGGCGTTCCCCGCCTCCTCGCCGCCTACCGCGGCGGCATCTTCCCCTGGTCCGTCTGGCGCGGCCGCATCACCTGGCACTCCCCCGATCCCCGCTTCGTCCTCCTGCGCGAGAACTTCCGCATCCCCCACACCCTCCGCCGGCTCCTGAAGAAGGCCCCCTACCGCATCACCGTCGACCGCGCCTTTCCCCAGGTCATCGCCGCCTGCGCCCGCGCCCCCCGTCCCGACGGCGAAACCACCTGGATCACTCCCGCCCTCCGCCGCGGCTACACCGCCCTCCACCGCGCCGGACACGCCCATTCCGCCGAAGCCTGGGACGGCGACCGCCTTGTCGGCGGCCTCTACGGCGTCGCCGTCGGCCCCTGCTTCGTCGGCGAATCCATGTTCCACCTCGTCCCCGACGCCTCCAAATGCGCCTTCGCCGTCCTGGCCCCGGCCCTGTTCGCCGCCGGATGCCCCTTCATCGACTGCCAGACCCCGTCCCCCCC
>CACXEY010000090.1 GCA_902766695.1 uncultured bacterium | reverse complement strand
CGCGTCCGATTTCAGATGTCAACCAAAACGGCAAAATCGTTTGAAACGAAAAGGTATGTTGTATAAATTGTGTCAAGAAAAACACTTGATCGTTTCAAATTGAAATTTCACGAAAAAGACAGTTGCTACCGACCAGCCGCACCCTTCAACAGACCGGGTTTTCAATTCAAACGGCCCCGGCGCTTCCGCCGGGAACGGACAGGGCGGCGGGGAGTGCCCGCCGCCCTTGGATGGAGCGTGGAACCGTGCCGTCGGCGGGCAAGGGACAAATCCCCTGCCCTGCCGGTGCCGGCGTCAGAAGTAGTACGACGTGCTCAGCGACACGAGGATCATCTGCTTCTTGCAGGGGGTCTCGTCGTCCACGACGTTGCCGTTCTCGTCACGCCCGTAACCGCCGGTGTGCCCGTTGCCGAACGCGTATTCGAGCCCGAGGTTGACACCCATGTTCTCGGTCTCGCGGCCGACGCTGATGGTGAACCCGTACAGGTCCATGTCCGTGTCGAGCAGCTCGTCGTTGACTTCGTCCACCTCCGGGATGTCCACGGCGGAGAAGGAGGTGAAGACGCCCGCGCGGACCGGCCAGTTCTCCGCGACGTAGTACTCGCCGCCGAGGCTGAAGTCCACCACGTCCTTCATCTTCACGTGGCCGGTCGCCTGGCCCTGCCCCTCGTAGTTCCACTCCAGCAGGTCGTAGCTGGCGGAGGGATGGTAGAGCACGTCGACCCCGAACGCGTACTGCCCGGCCACGCTCCGCCCGATGCCCAGCCCGAGCTGGAGCGACTGGCGGTTGTCCGTGTCCAGGTCGTCGCTGTTGAAGCCCATCTGGGCGCCCTGGGCGTTGCCGGACACCGTGACGTTCTGCCGCCCGGTGCCGTACAGGTGCAGGTTCGGGCTCTGGACCGTGGCGCCCGCCCGCCAGCCGCCGCCGAAATCGTACTGCGCGCCCAGCGACGCCGCCAGGGCGAAGTCCTTGAGGTCGTACGCCTGGTTGATCTGGCCGTCTTCCTCGCGGAACAAGCTCGCCGAAAGCTGCATCGAGCGGTACACGCCGAAGACCGACGCGCCGAAGCTCCACGCCGAGTCGCCGCCCGGTTGCCAGCCGACGGCCGGCCCGAACTTCAGCGTCTGGTCCGTCTCGCTGAGCGAGTAGAGGTGCTTGCCGTTCGCCTTGGACGCGATGAGGGAGGACTTGTCGTTTTCCGGCGTGAACACGCCGAAGCCGCCCACCCATTCGTCCGAGAAGCGCTTCACGCCGCCGACGGCCGTCGGGATCGCCACGAACGAGGTGCTCGACGCGTCCTCGCCGGGGAACATCGCGCTGCGCTGCCGCAGCTTCTCGAAGCCGTACAGGTTGGCGGAGAGCGACAGGCTGTCGCGCTTCGTGTCCGTCAGGCCGGCGGGGTTGTAGTAGACCGCGTCGACCGACTGCGCGATGGCGATGGCGGCGCCGCCCATGCCGCTGGCGCGGTCGCCGATGACGTAGTCGCGGTAGCGCCCGTCGGAAGCCTGCGCGGCGGTGGCGAACAGTCCCGCGGCCAGCGCGGCCGCGGCGGAAATCCGGAAAACACGATGATTCATGTCAAGACCCTTTCGTTGCGTTGGAAACCTGTCCCGACTATGCACCACCGCCCCCGCCCTGTCGAGCGAAAGAAATCGCCCGCCCGCATTTCCCCGAAAACCGCGCTGGACTTCCCGTGGGCGGCGGCATAGAGTCGGAGCGATGAAAACGATTGCCAAACGCGTCCGCTCCCGTTCCGTCCCCCACCCCGCCGAGGCCGCGCCCGACGCGACGCCGCCCCCGCGCCCCCTGCGCATCCTCTTCGTCTCCTCCGAGTGCGCGCCCTACGCCAAGTGCGGCGGTCTCGGCGACGTCGTGGCGAGCCTTCCCAAGGCCCTGCGCGCGGCGGGCGCCGACGTCCGCACCGTCCTGCCGCTCTACGCCTCCATCGACCGCGCCCGCCACGCCCTCGAACCCGCGGGCGGCCTCCAGGTTCCCTGCGGCAACGGCGAGATCAACGGCTGCGGCATCTGGCGTACGGTGGCGGCGGGCGGCATCCCGACCGCGTTCGTCGAGCACGACCGCTACTTCGCCCGCGACGGCGTCTACGCCGACCGCAACGGCGACTACGGCGACCAGGCCTTCCGCTTCGGCCTCCTCTGCATGGCCGCCGCCGAACTCTGCCGCGTGCGCGGATGGATTCCCGACGTCGTGCACGTCCACGACTGGCCCACCGCCATGATGCCCGCCATGCTCGACGCCTGGCGCAAGACCGGCACCTCCCGCGGCTTCGAGCGCACGGGCAGCGTCCTGACCGTCCACAACCAGGCCTACCAGGGCTACACCCATCCCTCCGTCCTCCCCTACATCGGCCTCTCCGCCCCCGAATACTACACGCCCGACACCTTCGAATCCTGCGGCGCCCTCAACCTCCTCAAGGGCGGATGGGTCTACGCCGACGCCGTCACCACCGTCTCCCCCACCTACGCCTCCGAAATCCGCTCCGAACCGGCGGGTGCCGGACTCTCCGAGTTCGTGCGCCGCCGCGGCGACACTTTCCAGGGCATCCTCAACGGCGCCGACTACGACATCTGGGATCCCGAGCGCGACCCGCGCATCGCGGCCTCCTACGGCCACAATTCGCTCATCGGCAAAATCCTTTGCAAACGCGACCTTCAGCACCGTCTCGGCCTCGCCCTCGACGACGCCGTACCCGTCCTCGGCATGGTCACACGCCTCGCCGACCAGAAAGGCCTCGGCCTTCTGCGCGACGTCCTCCCCTGGGTTCTCGGCGAAATGCACGTCCAGCTGGCGGTCCTCGGCTCCGGCGACCCCGCCGCGGAGGAGATGCTCCGCGACCTCCAGCGCCGCTACCCCGGCCGCGTCGCCGCGGTCATCGGCTACTCCGAAGACCTCTCCCACCGCATCTACGCCGGGAGCGACTTCTTCCTGATGCCGTCGCTTTTCGAGCCGTGCGGCCTCGCGCAGATGTACGCGCTGCGCTACGCCTCGCTGCCAGTCGTCCACGCCGTGGGCGGCCTCGAAGACACCGTCGAGCAGTACAACGAAGGCAGCGGCGACGGCACCGGTTTCAAGTTCTACGCCGCGACCGCGCAGGCCTTCCACGACACCATCGCGTGGGCCGTCTCCACCTGGTACGACCGCCCCACCCACATGACCAGGATGCGCGAGCGCGCCATGACCGTCCGCTTCGACTGGGCCGCCTCCGCCGCCCGCTACCTCGACCTCTACCGCCGCGTCGTCTCCTGGCGCCCGTGAGCCCTCCGGGGCCCTTCCGCATGGCCGTGCCTCCTGGCTCCTCTAGCCCATCTAGAGAATCTAGCCCATCCAGCCCCCCACCCCGCCCCGCCGGCATCGTCCTCGCCGCCGGCGCCTCCCGCCGCATGGGCTCCCCCAAGGCCCTCCT
>CACXEY010000089.1 GCA_902766695.1 uncultured bacterium | reverse complement strand
TGCGGAAAAGGGTTGCCGGGTGCAGCCGTTTGCGGCAGAGTGGAGGCATGAAGGGTACAATGGCATTCCGCCTCCTGTACGGCCTGCTCCTGCTGGGGTTGGCCGGGCGCGCGCAGGGGGAACCGGTGGCCGCACCGGAGGAGTCGGTTTGGGCGTACGAGTTCGTGGCGAAGCTCTCCGTGCGGTCGGTGGACCGCGGGACCGATGTCGTGTTCTTCCGCAACGGCGATTGGGAACTCCACGCTTTCCCGTTGCACGCCGAGGTCCTGGAGACGGTGCGGGAAACCGGTCTGGTGGATCGCGCGAAGTTGCTGGTCCGCGCCCGCTACGACGATCTCCGGCAGGGGGAAAGCATCGCCGATTTCGATTTGGAACGGGGCCGCTACGCGCCTTCGAACGTCGTGGCCGTCGCCTGCAACCCGGTGTCCGATCCGGCGGGGTGGTGCGTCATCGAGTGGTTGCTGGACGAGGAGCTTTGGGAGACCTACCGCCGCCAGGTGGAGACCGGAATCGTCGAAAAGGCGGGGGAGCGGGAGATGATGGAACTGAAGGAGGCTATCCGGCAGCGGGCGGCGTTGTGGGAGCGGGTGAAAACCGGGGAAATCTCCCGGGAGGAGTACCTCCGGCTGAGCGCGCCGTACACGGAAATCATCGAGCACCTCACGGAGGAGATGAGCGAGTTGTTCTGACAAGGCTGAAGTCCATGGGGGATGGGATGCGTGGAAATTGGCGAAAACGCGAGGGTTTTCCTTGGTATCGCAAGTGGGCGGGAGGAACGAAACGACGAGGGGACGAGACGACGGGGCGGGAGGGGCGGGAAGTGCCGGGGGCGGGAGGGGCGTGGGAGGAATGCGGGAGGAGGGAAGCTACAAGAATATCTCGAATGCCGCGGCGCGGACTTGGATAGCTGTCGGGACGCGGGCGGGTCGCCTGCGGAGATGACTGGAAACAGATGTTCTTTTAAGGGGTCTGTCCCCTTACCCCTCAGTATTTCAAATCGGACATGGTTTTGGCTTCGGCGAACAGTTTCCTGAAATCCGTTTCCGCGGCTTTTGCCACCGCCCCGTCATGGACACAGATATTGTGCGGCATTCGGGTCTGACTCCTTAATTCACCCAATTCCAATTCCCACAATAGTGTCAATCAATAGTCAAAAGTATTGGCCTGTAAATTATTTCTTCTTGTGGGGCAACCAAGCGTTCAAATTCTTCCAAATTGATTTCTCCGTTCTCCAATCGGGTCACCAACTCAGAATAAATACGGATTGCCTCTGTCCGTTCTTGCAAGTCATTTGCATTTTGTTGACGAGTTTCATCAACTGCTTCATTCACTTTTGGGTCATTTTGGGGTCTGTCCCCTTTTTTCTCGATACCTCTCAGCATCGGATCGACGTTGTACATGAAAAGCATTATCACATCGCCCTCTGGAGACAGCGCTGGCTCGTAAAGAAATCCGTGGGTCTCGGCCAGTTCAAGAAGAATGCTTCTGAGAGACCGCTCGGTTGCGGTTATCGAAATGGACTTGCGTCCGGCACCGTCGATCGCGTGGACCGATATGCCTGCCTGCTCGGCGATGATATCGTTCAAGTCCGCCATCGGGGCATCAAGCAATTTGACCGTCATCCGCCGCTCGAAAAACGGATGTTCCAGAGCCAATCGGTTGAAAAAATCCACCGAATGCATGGAAAGCGACACATTGAGAATCATCCGTTCCGGACTTTCCGAATGGGGGGCATTCTCCTCTTTCCTCCTCGCACGGATGGCGGAGCCTTCTTCGGCGAAGCGGCGCGCGTTTTCGAGGAGGTTGGCTCGGGTTTCGTAGGTCAGGCGTTGCGACTCCCGGAATGCCTTGAGGCGTTCCCCGAAGCCGGGTTCCCCGGCCTCAAAGGCTTCAAGGGTTTCATCCAGCAGGGTCCGCACCGAGGCCGCATAATAGCTTTGGTCGTCGAGTTGGGTGACGGAAACGGCAAAGAGCACGGTCAGTGCCAGAGAGAACACGAGCGCAAGAAGGCCCGTCAGGACGCGCTTTCGCAGGGAACCGTTTCTTTCGGCCCTGTACCACAGGATGGCCGCGCACACGAAGAGGACCGGAAAGATCAAAAGCCATGCGGCAGAATGTATCATTTTGTTCTCCTTGGGATATGAAGCGAACCTACAGGGGGACAGGCCCGTTTCCTCCCCTTGCGGCCCTTGGGTTCATGGGAAGCCTTTGGGATGCGGGTTTCAAGTTCCCGTCTAGCAGAAGGCGCGGCGGGAGGCAACGGGAAACGCGCGCGCGCCTTCGGCGCGGTTGAAAAGTTGAAAGGTTGAAAAGTTGAACAATGCCCGCGATTGGATAACGGGTGGTGAAGCGAAAGGGCGGTTATCAGGGCAGGCCCAGGTCTGGTCCCTTTTTTCTCACCTATTTTATTCGCTTAATTCGTTAATGTCTGCAAATAGTTTGATGACTTCATCTGTCCTTGCGACATCAGATGGAGTTCGATTTTTATAATCTGCAATCTGGCAGTTTGCACCTGCTTCAATCAAAGTTTTAACAACTTGAAGATTTCCACATCTTGCTGCTGTATGTAAAGGCGTCTGCCCTAAAGCATCTTTGCATTCAAGATCACAGTACGGCAACAAGATACGGACAGCTTCATCCGCCCCAATCCAACAAGCCCTGTGCAAGGGGGTCGTTAGTGCTAAATCGCCAATTGCATTCAACGCCCCTTTTTTCAATAGAAGTCCAATTGCATCATATTGGCAAAAAGAAACCGCTACAAACAAAGGGGTGAAGTGGCATGGCTCGGACAAAACATTGACATCAAATCCTGAATCGATGAGTGACTCGATTACACTTAGGCTTCCACCGGCTGCCGCCCAATGCATCGGCGTCCAGCCCAAATACACTGAAGAGTTTTCAACGCCTAAAGAGAGGTCCTTGCTCTTTCCAAAGAAGGCGTTGATGCAAACTTGATCAACCGACGTGGTCGGCGCCACAGATAATATCTTCGCCAACATTGAGACATTGCCTGTTAATTGCGCATACTCCAAAGGAATCTTGCCGTTTTGTGCTGGCTTCCAAACATCCGCACCATGAGCCAAAAGGAGGAGAAACATTTTTTCATCATTTCTAGCACAAGCAACATGAACCAAGGTTTCACCATTTTCATTATATTGATTTACATCTACACCTTTTGAAAACAAGTCCTCGACTGTATTGAAATCCCCTCGTTCAACTGCATCCACCAAAGAAATAGTAGAAGCCCCATCTTCGCCCTTGATTCCGATGGCCGCTGGTCCGGCTCCCACTGGCCCTCCGAGACGGGCACGGTCTACAAAGTCGCCTTCTTTTCCTCCGCTTGTTTCTTCAACCACAACTGCGGCATTGGCTGGTCCCTTCCCCACCGCGACAAGCAGCGTGGCCGCCAAGAAAAACTTGAATTGAATCCGCATCTTGAAATTCCTTCCGGGGTTGCGCTTCTTTCTTTGTCCGGCAAGCTACAGGAAGGCGGGATGGTGCGTCAACAATTATTTGCGACAAAATGGTGAAATATGAATCTGGCTCCTTTTCCTGTCATGTGATTGTTTACCTTTGCGAGGTTCATGGGAAGCCTTTGGTTCGCAGGTGTTTCCCGCCTAGTAGAAAGCGCGGCGGGAGGCAACGGGAAACGCGCGGCGCGCGCGCCTTCGGCGCGGGTGAAAAGTTGAAAGGTTGAAAGGTTGAAAAGTTGATGAATGGGCGCGATTGGATAACGGGTGGTGAAGCGAAAGGGCGGTTATGGGAGCGGGTTCCTTTTCTTCCCTTGGCGGAGGAGCAAAATTCATTTTTCCCTTGCGTCACGGCGGGAGGTGACGCAACATGGCGGCATGGAACAACGGACGGACAGCGACAATGGGCGATTCAAAGTCGGCAACTTCTTTTTCGGAGCGGTTATGCTCATCATTTTCGCTCCGCTCTTCTCGCTGATGCTGCTGCTGGATTGCCACGGCCCCGGCCTCGGGCAGTGGGTGCGCGTGCCCTGCCGCATCGTCCACTCGAAGGTCGTACGCGAGGAGCCGGACCGGTTCGTGCTCACTGCCGTCTTCACCTACGAGCGCGACGGCCGGACGCTGGAGGCGCATTGGCTGCAAGGGGCGTCGGAGATCACCATCCTGCGCCACCACGGAGAGGACGGGGATGCCGTCCGGGAGTCCTGGGAGAGCTTGGCAAAGCGCGAGTTCGTGTTCGGGCGTCTCGAGGAGCGCCTGCCGATTCTCGCCAAGTACGCGCCGGGAACCGAGCACGTCTGCCTCGTCGATTCCCTCAGCCCCGAAGTTGCCGTCCTCCCGGTCGATGCGCCCGGTACCGGAAGCCAAGCCGATTCCGGTGGCAACCTGGTTGTCGGCGTCGTCGTGGTCGTGCTCTGGGTGGGCGGTATCACCTTGGTGGCCAGTGCATTCCCGTCCGTGCGCCGCCGTTTGCCGGGCGACCCGAAGGAACTCGCCAAGGCGTTTGTCCTGTCGCTGTTCGGGCTGTCCTTCGCGACAGTCGGTTTGGCGAACATGCCGGACGCAATCCGCTCCCACGCCCTCGTCGCCGGGCCCTGGCGCGCGGTTCCGGCGACCGTGCTGTATGCCGGGACGACCTCCCACCGCTCCGATTCCTCGACCCTCTACTCCGTGCGCGTCGGCTACGAATACGAAATCGGCGGAGAAACCTTCGAAGGCGACCGCTACGACAGCCCCGTCTCCGAAACCTCCTCCAGCCGCATTCCCGACCGCCGCAAACTCGACGCCGCGTACCCCGAAGGCAAGAAAATCCGCGTGTGGGTCTCGGAGCGCGACCCGCGCCGTAGCGTCCTCCGGCATCCCGGCGAGCACGAGGGCATTGCATGGGTGCTCGTATTCCTCTCTTTCGGGTTCTTCGGCTTCGCTGCGGTCGGTTGCGGCCTTTACCTGCTCCAGCGCGAACTCGCCCGCGGTCGTTGCATCGGGGCGCGGAACCGCTGGACCCTCAAGCGCTGGCGGGCCGGTACCATCCTGCTTGCCGTGATGACCGTCCTCGCGAACCTGCTGGGCTGGGGATTCGCCATCGCCTTCCTCGGCGGCCCCCACGAACCCATCGACCGGCTCGCCGCGATCTTCCCGGCCGCCGGAGTGGTCCTCGCCGTCCTGCTGGTCATCCGGCTCGTGCGCGACGCCCGCGCCCCCGACCTCGCCCTGGTCCTGACCTCCCCCGACCCCGACGACCCCGCCCGCGCCCTCCTCGAATGGCGCCTCGCGCCCCGCGCCGACCTCGCCGCCCTGGAACTCTGGCTCTCCGACGACGCCGAGGACTCCCGCCGTCCCACCTCCAACAGCCGCCGCATCGCCCGCCACGAAGCCCCTTCCATTCCCGCCGCCGCGACCGAAACCCTCCCTCTGCCCCTCCCCTATTTCCCCAAGCCCTCCCAGGGCAGCAGGATTCACGCCCGCGGCATGCGCACCATCGTCCCACCCCGCTATTGCATCACCGCCCGCTTCACCCTCCGCACCTCCTCCCGTCCTCTCGTCCTCTCCTACCCCCTCCCCGACACCCTCCCCGTCGCTCCCGCCCCCTGATGGGGCGCCCCCCTTGTTCATGGGAAGCCTTTGGTTTTCGTGTGTTCCTGTTTCAAGTTCCCGTCTAGCAGAAGGCGCGGCGGGAGGCAACGGGAAACGCGCGGCGCGCGCGCCTTCGGCGCGGTTGAAAAGTTGAAAGGTAGAAAAGTTGAAAAGTTGAACAATGCCCCGGTGCGCCTTCGGTGCGAGTGAAAAGTGAACAGGGAACAGTGAAAAGTTTGCGGTGCACCCGCGGAGCGGGCGGGGAGGTTCGCAACTTTGCGCTTGATGGCAGGATGGAAGAAGGGCAGAATGAAGCCAGAGGGTCGGCCATGGCGGCTGATTCAATCCGACAGGACGCAACGGGGCTTTCCCTTCGCGAATCCAACCGAAAGAGCATGAAATGCCAGCTGTGATGGAAGCCATAGACAGGATGTCGCCGGACGAAAGGGTCCAGACGATGGAATACCTGTGGGCGGCGATGACCGCCGCCGCCGAGCCGGAACCTCCGGCTTGGCACGGCGACGTCCTGGCCGAGCGCCGCCGCCGTGCCGCCGCGGGCGAGGAGACGTTCATTCCGCTGGATGAAGCGATGCGCCAGGTGCGCGAAGAAGTCGCATGCAGGTAGTCCTCCTGCAATCCGCCAAGGACGATTTGCGCGACGGGTTCCTTTTCTACGCGCGGCAGGGCGGGGAGCATCTGGGGCATTACTTCCTCGCATCGCTCCAAGGCGACCTCTCCGCCCTTTCCGTCTCTGGCGGAATCCACGGCAAACACTTCGGATGCCACCGCGCCCTCTCGCGCAGATTCCCGTACTCGATTTATTACGACATCGGGGATGGCAAAGTGCGGGTCTATGGCATTCTTGGCAACCGCCGCGATCCGGGCTGGATTGGTAGGCGCCTCAACGAAGCCAGAGGACAGCCGCGATTCCGGCCCCCCTCCCTTTGACGTCCACGGGGGATGTAGATGAGGGAGGCGGGATGAGGGTTGCAATCAGCGTTTATTCCGGCTTTGGGCGATGCGTTTCAGGTTCCAAAGGACATCCGTGCGGGAATAGATGCTGGGCAAGCCCCTGCGGCGGTGCCTCAAGTGGGCGTGCATGTAGTGCCAGGCCAGTGCATGGCGGCCAAGGAAATAATAGGTCTTTCCGATGCGGTAGCGGCAATCGTTCAAGAGGGATTCCGCTTGGCGGATGCCCTCTCCGCAGGGTCCGTGAGCGATGCGTTCGACGCCGCGGCGCAAAAGGCTCTTCCAAATTCGGATGGCCTCGCATTCGTGCCCGGTCTGTTCGAGGGCCCCGGCATAGTTCCACAACACCAGAGGGCAACGAGGCGCCAGTTTCATGGATTCCTGGCTGTAGTGCAAAGCCGTTTCGTATTGGCGCTGTTCGTAATAGGTCAGGGCGAGCCGGGTGACGAGGTAATGGCTGTCCGGCTCGGCTTCCAGTTCCTTCAAGATGGCTTTGCGGGCATTTTCCCAATCCTCTTTTTCCACCAACGCTTCAATGGTGTCGCCGTTGTCGGTTTTTGGGGCACTGTTCATGGGAGGCCTTTGGAATGCGGGTGTTCCTGTTTCAAGTTCCCGTCTAGCAGAAGGCGCGGCGGGAGGCAACGGGAATCGCGCGGCGCGCGCGCCTTCGGCGCGGTTGAAAAGTTGAACAGTTGAAAAGTTGAAAGGTTGAAAAGTTGATGAATGGCCCTTCAACAGCTT
>CACXEY010000088.1 GCA_902766695.1 uncultured bacterium | reverse complement strand
CCTCTCCGCCGCCGAAACCCACCGCGCCTTCATCCAATCCGAAACCCTCTGCACCACCCTCACCCTCCAACCCCTCCCCGCCTCCCCAGCCTCCCCCCTCGACATCAACGGACACCAAGCCCTCCTCACCCTCCAAAAAGCCTGAATCCCCATATCGCACGGGGGGGCTTCAGTTCCCCCGACAACCGGCAATCATCCGAAAAATCCGGGTAATTCAACAATCATCCCACTGCCAGCTGGACGATGCGGCAACTTCAGTCAGTTCATGCCCGGCCCCGGATGGACACTCCGATGGGTCCGATGGTCGGGCGTGGAATGAATGCGCGGAGCATACCTTTCCATCGGAAAAACCGGAGTGTCCTTCCGCGGTCCGGGAAACAAGTCCCGAATGGAATCTCTTCCGAAACGGTAGAGCGGAGGGCAACGGAATAATCGGACTTCATTTCCGGCTCCGAGCTGACCATACGATTTCTTGAACCGCTCAGGAAACCGTCTCCCGGTCGCTTCGCCGTAATCACCAGCGGCGGCCACCTTGAAAACAGTGTCCAGCGCCGTCCAAGTCGCGCGAATGTGTTCCGCGCGCCGGGCGGGCCGGACGGGGGTCAGTCGAGGAGGCCGGGGAAGGCCTTGCGGACGCGGTCGGCGAGGGCCTTGGCGTCGCCCTTGCCGCTGACGGCTTCGAGCAGCGCCAGGACGTCGGCGCCGCTAACGTTGTACATCGTCGTACTCGACTTCTTCAGCTTCGCGCTCGCGCTGCGGTAGGTCAGCACCTTGCCCGCGCGGCGGCTGCCGTTGCGGATCGCGTCGAGTTCGCGCTCCAGGACCGCGCGCTCCTGCCCGGCTTCCGCCGACATGACCGCCTTGCAGACCGCCTTCGCCTTCGCCCAGCTGATGTCGCCGCGCTCGAGCATCGAGCGGATCCGCGAGTCCATCCCCGGCGCGTACTTGAGGATGTCCTCGATCCACGCCTCGCTCTTGTCCAGGAACCGCGCGATCCGCGCCGTGTCCCAGTTGGCGTTCGCCATGAAGATCACCGCGTCGAAGTAGTCCGTAATCCGCGCGTCCAGCCGGTCCGCGTTGAGCTTGAGGTTCAGCGCCTGGATTTCGTCGAGGTCGCCGTGCACCACGCGCACGTCGATGCGGTCGAAGAAGCCGGGGCGGCTCTCGCGGATGCGCCGGATCGCGTTGTAGCGGTGGAAGCCGCCGACGAGGTAGAACTCGCCGGGGTTGCGTTCCCACACCACGAGCGGCTCCAGCAGCCCGTTGCGCGCGATGTCCTCGGCGTAGTGCGCCACTTTCGTCTCGTTCAGCGGACGGTGGTTGGCCACCGACGGATGCAGGTGGATCTGGTCGATGCCCACGTAGTCGAAGCGTTTGGTTGTCAGCATGGCGGTTTCCTTTCGTTGTGAAATCCGGCGCGCATCCTAGCACGGGCCGCCGGGAAAGTAAAACGTTTTACGCGAGGGGGCGGGATTTCCGGAAAACGACTTGCGACTTGCGACGGGCGACTTGGGGATGGGGATCGCGCGAGATTATGGAAGAAGATGCCAAAACACCCCGTTTTCGCGCATTTCGAGCGGTGGGTTTCCGACGACCTCAGGGGTCCTGCCAGGTGACGACGGGGGGCTCGGCGGGGAGGCTGGCGCCGGTCTTGCGGGCGTGGTCGAGGTCGGCCGCCGCGTCGGGGTCGTACCACCAGTAGGCGTGGGCGGAGCGCTCGTCGCCGTACTTGCCGAGAGGCTGGTCGGGGCGGCCGAACTTGTTCCACCACAGCAGGCGGGTCCCGGTCTTGTTCCAGAGCAGGATGTAGGGGGTGCGGGAGACGAGGATGGCGTCGATCCGCCGCAGGATGTCGTTGCGGCGCCGGAGGTCGAACTCGGTGCGCTGCTCGGCGATGAGGGCGTCGACCGCCTCGTCGCGGAAGCCGGTGATGTTCTGGCCGGACGGGCGGTCGGCCTCGGCGGAGCTCCACATGGATTCGGGATCGTGGAAGAGGCCGCTGCTCCAGGCGGCCCAGGTCATGTCGTAGTGGTATTCGTCCATGTCGCGCGACCAGGCCGCCCAGTCCTTCTTGTCGACCGCCAGCTCGATGCCGACGTCCTTGAGGTCTTCCTGGAAGATGGCCGTGAACTTGTCGTCGGTGCCGCCCCGCGAGAGGTAGCGCAGGCGGAGGGGCGCGCCGTCGCGGGAGAGCAGGCCGGTGGCCGGGTCGGCGGCGTAGCCGGCTTCGGCGAGGAGCGCGCGGGCACGGTCCTTGTCGAAGGGGACCGGCTCCGCGGGGCACGGGTGGGCCGCGTCGTAGAGGTCTTCCCAGTAGGAGCGGTGGAGGAAGTAGGCGCCCGACATGAGGGTGCGGTTCATGCGGTCGCGGTCGTAGAGGCTCGCCAGCGCCAGCCGCACGCGCGGATCGTCCAGCGGCGGGCGCCGGGCGTTCAGCGCGATGCCCTGGAAGCCGCAGGGACGGCGGTTCGCGATCTCCTGCTTCACGATCCAGCGGCGGTCGAACTTCTCGCCCTGCGTCCGTTCGGACCAGACGTGCGCCGTGTAGACCGGGAAGAGGTCGATTTCGCCCTTCAGGAAGGCCTCGAAGGCGTTCTCGCGGTCCTCGAAGAAGCGGTAGACCAGGCGGTCGAAGTTCGCCACGTGCCGGAACCGCGGAAGCTCCGCCGCCCACCAGTCCGCGCGGCGTTCCAGGACCACCTGCAAGCCCTCCTGGACCTCGCCGAGGCGGTAGGGACCCGACACGACCGGAAACTCGAAGTTCTGCAGGTTGAAGTCCTTGCCCTCCCACGCGTGCTTCGGCAGGACCTGCAGGCCCGCCAGCGCGTCGAGGTTCTCCCAGTGGACTTCGCGCGCCGTGAACCGGATCGTCGAGTCGTCCAGCACCTCGGGGTCGTCGAAGCGGTCGAGGCTGATCTTGTGCGGGCCGGTCAGGTTCTCGGGCGCGCGCACCGCGGCGAAGGTCCACGCGACGTCGTGCGCCGTCACCGGCTCGCCGTCGCTCCAGCGGGCGAGAGGGTTCATGTGGAAGGTGAACGTGCGCCCGCCCTCGTCCATCTCGCAGCGGGCGGCGAGCATCGGCTGCCAGTCGAGGGTCAGGGAATCGCGCGAGAGGAGGGGCTCGTAGAACTGGCCGAACAGCTCCGCCGACATCACGTTCTGGTCGAGGTAGTAGTTGAAGCTCTTGGGGTACGGTCCCATGTAGGCGACCAGCTGGCCGCCCTTCTCCGCGAACTCGCTCGCCAGCGGGTCCGGCGCCTCCTCCCAGCCCTCGCGGGGGAACGTCTCCGCTGACGCCGCGGCGGCGCCCGCCGCCAGCAGCAATGCCCATGCAAGATGTTTTGCCGATGCCTTCATCGCCGTCCACCCTTTCCCGTCCGCACCTAGCGGCGTTTGCCGTGCTTCTTGTTCTTCTTTTTGCCGGATTTCCGCGACGCCTTCTCCGACCGTTT
The DNA here is from genome assembly GCA_902766695.1 of uncultured bacterium. Taxonomy (GTDB): domain Bacteria; phylum Verrucomicrobiota; class Kiritimatiellia; order CAIQIC01; family Lenti-01; genus CACXEY01. Next base: position 13,299 of record CACXEY010000088.1, on the reverse strand, counting down.
CCGGGCGAACCAGGTCTGGGCCTCCGGCGTCTTGCCCCATTCTTGCATCTCGATTTCGTTGTGTCCGCAGACGATCCAGCGGCGTTGGGAGGCTATGAACTGGTCGCGAAGTCCGGGCGGCGGTCCCCAGTATTCGCGGCCGTCTTCGTCGTTGTCGAAGAGTTCGACGTAGGGGTCTTCGGCAGCGGAGACCCGCACCTGGCGGCAGGCTTCGGCGACCATCGCCCGCGGGGACTCGCAGTCCCCCGGCGGCGTGTGTTCCAGCGCCCATGCCATCACGGCGGCATTGATCGGCGTATCTTCGACGTAGCCGGGATCGCTCCACCCCAGCAACGCCTCCGCCGTGGCCGGGATCCAGCGGGACATTCCGTCCACGAAACGGAGCAGCGCCTTTGCCTCCTTCAAGGCGAGCCCGTATTCCGGTTCGAAACGGGAAAGATAAACCACCCCATCGAACACGCGTGTCGCGGAGTCGATGCGGATGTGGGAGCGGAACTCCAACGCTTCCAGGAAGTCGGTGTCGCGCGCGTCCTCCCAGAGGCCCAGACCGCGGAGGATCGCGAGGGCGTCGTCGAGGGCAATCGCTCCGTAGAGGTTGGCGAGGGCATCCAGCGCGCGCTCGTGTTCCGCGAGACGGCGGCGGCGGGACGGGATGGCAAGCGCCGCCGGGCAGGTCGGCCAGGCATCGAGGAACTCCGCCGGGAGCGTCAGGCGCAACGCGGCGTCGCCGGTGATATCGATCCGCATCGGCAGATGGCGGACGAGGACATCCAGATTCCCTCCGCGAATCGTCCCCGGACGCCCTTCCATCAGGGACAGGATCTCCGTGCAAGTCGACTCCGGGAAGACATCGGCCCATGACGCAACCCCGCCGAGCACTTCGGCGATTTCCTCCGGGGGGGGCGAACTCCGCGAAGCATCCCACGCCCACGTCGCGCCGAACGTGTCCGGCATCCCGGCGAACAGCTCCGCCGTCGGCACGCGCGCAATTTCGATGGCGTACTCCGTCTCCGATCGCAGTTTTCCGGAATCGTCATCCTTGGCCTTGACCCGTTCCTTGTCCATGCTTGCTCCTCGTTGTTGAACTCCCCCCTACTACCCCACCCCCGCCCTCCCTTTCAACTCCAATCTCCCCCATGACGGAAGATTACGGAAAAAGCTTGACATCCCTCCTTCCATCCCCCATCCTCCCCCCATGAAAAACCACATCCTCAACGTCCTCGACAACACCGGCAAGGTCTTCCACGGCCTCCGCGGCATGAACCGCAATCTCGTCGGCCCCGGCGCCGACCGCTTCATCCCCATCCTGCTCGCGCTGACGCCGGCGATCTTCGCCGCCTTCGCGGTCACCGAGGCCGGGGCCGCCTTCTTCGGCGAACTCGCCCGCCGCCGGCGTCTCCGCGAAAAGCTCCCGGATTCACCGTCCTTGCGCGGCGCCCCGACCCCGGCCGAACTGGAAGACGACTGGATGGCCGACCCGCGGACCCTCACCACGCGCCTGCGCCTGGGTTCGCGGTTGGCGGACCTCGATCCGACGATCGACCACACGGTCGTTCGCAAGAAAAACCGCCACGGCAAACTCGTCATCCGCTCCCGCAAGGGCGGCCTGAAGGGATGGCTTTCGGACCGCCGGGTCCGCATCCCCTACTCCACCGCCATGCGCTACAAGAAGCTCGCGCAACGCCTGCGCGCCGTGCTGGAGCTGGATGACCGCCTCCCGCTGGAATGGGTCCTGTCCGGCGTGCCGGCGGACCGCCCGCTTCCCGCCGGGCTGGAGGGTCCCTGCGCGGCGGCGGTGCGGCGGCTGGCGAAGATCCTGCGGGAGAACCGGTCGCTGACGGGGCTGGCGCGGCATGTGGAAGCGAAGCTGGGGATCGTGCGGATCCTGGCGGTGCGGAAGGCGCCGCTGCGGCGGCGGGCGGGGGGAGCGAAATCGCGGGAAAGAGGCGGTTTTTCCGTAATCTCCTGTGGACGGTCGGTCTCGCTGGCACCGGAACGGGTGGAGGGGACGAAGGCGGCGCTGGCGGAGCTGCTGGCGGCGGAAAACCTGTCGGAGAAGGAGCGGGAGTTGCAGACGCGGGCGAAGCGGTGGCTCGAATCCGTGGCCGGAGCAGGCTGAGGATGCCCGTGCCCCGCTTTGGGAGCAGGACAGAATTGTGACTTTGGAGCCCATGACGGGCCGCCTCCACCCGCTTGCTCCCGTGATTTTCATCCTTCATTCTCCGCCTCCGGGCTGGTAGCATGGCAACTGAATGACCCACCAAAGGAAGAACACCATGTACGGCACGAAATACTGGATGGCCACCGCCGTGGCAACGGCACTCCTCATCACGCCCGCCGCCCTGACGGCCCGCGCGCAGGAAATCGCCGGCGACGCTCCTGCCGTCCCCCAGACCGCCCCCAGCCTCGAATCCGCCCCGGTCCCGGCATCCGCCCCCGCGCCCGCCGACCCGCTGGCCGATGCCGGCACCGCGGGGTTGCATGACGCCCTTGCCGTCCTGCCGGACGCCGTACGCGCCGCCCTATCCCCGGCCGACCTTCGCGAAGCCATCCTCGCCGCCGCCCTCCGCGCCGCCGACCCGCGCGCGGAAATCGGTGCCGATGCTGTCTTCCCCATCCTCTGGGACGGCGGCCTGCTTCTGGTCGGGAACGAAAACGCCCCCATCGTCGCCTGCGCCGTGCCGGACTCCGCGGCGGCCGAAGCGGGCATCCACGCCGGGGACCGACTGGAGGAAATCGCCGGCATCCCCGCTCCCAAAGGCTACGACGTTTCGTCCGCCGCCGCCGCCCTCCGCAGCGGTGAAGACGCCACCCTCCATCTCAAGGTCCGCCCCGCCGACGGCTCCGACCCGCGCGAGATCGACATCGTCCGCCGTCCCATCGCGGCCGCCGCGGTATCCGAGCGCCTCCCCACCGGCATCGGCTACATCCGCTTCCCGTGCGTCGGCGATGGTGCAGGGGCATCCATCGCGGACGCCCTGGCCCCCTGGGGCGGCGACAACCCCGTGTCGGGCGTCATCCTCGACCTTCGCGGCGCGGACGGCGATGCCTCCGACGAGGCGCTCCGCGACGCCTGCGCCCCCTTCGCCCTTCCCGGCAAGATTCTCTACCGCCTCGACCCCGGCACACCCGCCGCCGTCACGGTGGCCGCCCCCGCCCTGGCCGACCGCTGCCGCCTGCCGCTGATGGTCCTCGTCGACGAAGCCACCACCGGCGCCGCCGAACGCCTTGCCGCGGCCCTGCGCGCCGGCGCGGAAAGTTCGCTGGTCATCGGCCGCCCCACCGCCGGCGATCCGCTGCTGCGCGAAATCCGCGCGATCCCCGACGGACGACCCGCACGGATGGCCGTCCACGTCCTCGAAACCGCCGACGGCACCCGCTACGACGGTCGCACCGGCGTCCTCCCGACCCTTGCCATCCCCGACCGCGCCCTCGACGAAAAACCCTATGAACCCGCCGAACCCGTCCTCCGCAAGGGCAAGACCCTTTCCGACGAAGAGAAGGAAGACCGCGCCCTCCGCGACCGCACCCGCCACGACCCTTACCTCCGCCGTGCCACCGACGTCCTTCTTGGACTCCAGGCTCTCGGGCGCGAATGGCGCTGATTCTCCCGTGACCGACAGAGCCCCCATCCTGTCCGGCGTCCTCCCCCCCACCGGCGACGTCGTCCGCGAAGCCGCCCGCCTGCTCCGCGACGGCCGGCTCGTGATCATCCCCACGGAGACCGTCTACGGCGTCGCCGCGCTCGCCTCCTCCCCCGCCGCCATGGCGCGCCTCTACGCCGCGAAAGGCCGTCCCCCCGCCAAGCCCGTCGCCCGCATGATTGCCTCCGCCGACGCCCTCCCCGCCGCCTTGGGGACCGACGTTCCCCCGGCCGCCCGCCGCCTCGCCGCCGCTTTCTGGCCGGGCCCTCTCACCCTGGTGCTGCGCGGCTCCGACGGCATCCCCGTCGGCTACCGCGTCCCCGACCATCCCGTCGCGCTCGCCTGGCTCCGGGCCCTGGGCGACGCCGTACCGGCCGTCACCAGCGCCAACCGCAGCGGCGAACCCGCCGCAACCGACGCCGCGTCCGCCTGGCGCGCCCTCCGCCCCCATGCCGCCCTGGCCCTCGACGGCGGGCCCTCCCGCCAAGGCCAGGCCAGCACCGTCGTCCAGCTCGAAGGCCCGACCCTCCGCATCCTCCGCGAAGGCCCGATTCCCGCATCCAGCATCTCCGCCGCGGCCCTCCCCAGCGGCAACGGCGTCGGCCGGTGACGGCGCGCAATTTCCGCTGGACATTCCGCCGCGTTTGTGGCTGACTCGCTGAAACGTATCGAACCATGCAAACCAGAATCGCAACCATCGCCAACGCCCAAGGCATCCACTGCCGTCCATCCTCCGTCATCATGAAGGAATTCGAGGACTATCCGGGCACCGTCCGCCTTTCCAACAGCAATGGTTCCTGCGATCTCAGTTCCGTCCTGGGGCTCCTCTCGCTGGAAATGACCCAAGGCAACGTGGTCCGCGTGGAAGTGGAAGGTCCGGACGAAACGGCCAAGGCCGACCGCCTCGTGGAGTTGCTGGAAACCCATTTCGATTTCCCGCCCCTGGCCTGAAGCGGGATTATCTTTTCCCCTCCCAGCCCCCCCTTTGCGCGTCACGTCCGCCGTGGCGCGCATCGGCATTTCAGCGGCGGACGGTCGGGTATTGGTCTTGGATTTTCGTCGCGAAGAAGGCGCCTTTAGACTCGGCGCCGAGGAACTCCCGGAAAACCTCCTCCGGCACGTCCCGGAATTCGTAGACGTCCGAACTGTTCTTCATGCGGATGGTCAGGACCCGCGTCTCCGCGTCGTACCCGGCCCTCTCGAGCCACGACGACTCCAGCTCCACCTCCTCCGCGACGGCCCACGCCGCCGCACCGGCCGCCAGCGCGGCCGCCACCCATTTCCTGACATTCCCGACCATTTCGTTTCTCCGTAAAATGCTTTATTCCACCCTACCACACCCCCCACCCCGTTGCAAGCCGCCGCCCCTTCCACGCCCGCCCGGTCGCCTCTCCGCTTCGGGCAATGACTGCCCGTCCGCCGGACGGCGCGCTATCGGTAGAGCCACCAGGCGCGGAGAGCGTAGCGGAGCCACTGGGCGAAGGAGAAACAGCCTCGGCGAACGGATTCGAGGGGGTTGCCGAACAGGCGGCGGAGCAGGGAACGGTGGTGGTGGCGTTCGTGGCGGACACGGACTCGGACGCGGCGGTAGCGCTTGAGGGGCGGAGGCGGGGCTTCCGCAGGAGGCGTCACTTCGACGGCCGGGGGCGGCACAGCAACCGGCGGGGCCGCCGGCGCGACGGTGCATGCCGGAGCCTCCGCGGCGAGGAATGCCGCGAGGCGGGTTCGCGGCGGCTCGGGGTCGAAGGGAATCGCGAAGTCGCTCCATTCGATCGCGAGGACGGCGGCCAACGCGATGGGCGATACCAGCGGCCGGCCGGGGGCGGCCGCCAGCTGCAACGCGTAGTCGGTGGCCAGTTCGACGCACTCCCAACGCTCGCGGGCGAGGAGGCGCGGGAGAACGCCTTCGCTGGCGGCGGCGGCGGCGGACCCCACGAGTTCGTGCAGCAGATGCTGGCGCGCGGCACCAGCGTGGGTCGATACACTCTCGCGCCAGACGCCTTCGAGGTCCTTGACGGACGGCCAGACCGCCAACCAGGCGGTGCGCTTGGCGAGGCGCACGGGGCCGTCCCGCAGGCGGATGCATTCGCGTTCGAGATCCTCGGCGGACGGCTTCGTGCGCAAGACACCCCGGAGCTCGCGGTGGGCTTGCACGAGTTCCCGGCGGACGTTCTTCGGGATCGCCGGGTCGTCCTGGTGGTAGAGGAGCATGCGGCCGAGGGCGTTCGCCTGGCGCCGCCACGCATCGGCGCCCGCGCCGGGCGCCGGCCACGGCGTCTCGTTGCGGCGCGGAGCGCGGAGACTCGCCCAAGCGAGGATGGGACCGAGCCACGCGCCGCCGAGCGTGACGGCGGCGAACAGCCCGAGCGTCGGCCACCGCGCCCACACGAACGCCACCAGTCCCGCGCCGCACGCGAGCGCCAGCCCCGCCCAGCATCCGGCAAAGGCGAGGCGCTCCCTTGTGGCGGCGCGGCGTTGTTCGGTCCAAGTGGTCATCCTGTCCTGCCTGTCCTGGATCGGTTCAAGTGATTCTGTGGCCTTTCAGGGGCTTCCCGACCGCATGGACGCGCGGAAGCGCGACCCTCCCATTGCGCTCTCCACGGGGAGGGACGCGCTTCTGCGCGTCCATTGTGGAAAGGAGCGTTCATGGTTGGCGACACACTGGATGGAGGACACATGGTTCCTGCGTCCGCTCCTCAGTGTCCCGCCTTCCGCAGCAGGTCGGCCGCGGCGGCGTTGGCGCGGTGGAAGAGGGCTTCTTCGTCGATTCGGACGAGCCGCCCCTTCTCGACGAGCACCTCGCCGGCGACGATCGTGTACTCCGCGCGCGGCGCGCTGCCGCAGAAGAGCACCGCGCTGGCCGGGTCGGCCATCGCGCCCGCGAAGTCGATGCGGTCGAGGCGGAACAGCGCCAGGTCGGCGGCCTTGCCGGGGACCAGCTGGCCGATGTCGTTCTCGTAGCCGAGGACCTCGGCGCCGCCGCGCGTCGCGATGCGCAGGACGTCGCGCGCGGGCATCTTGTCCACGCCGGTGCCGACGCGGTGGACGAGCAGCGCGGTCTGCATTTCCTTGAGGAGGTTGGAGGAGTCGTTGCTGGCGGAGCCGTCGACGGCGATGCCGACGCGCGCGCCGCTCTTGAGCAGATCGGGGATGTGGCAGATGCCGGACCCGAGGCGCAGGTTGCTGACGGGGCAGTGGGCGACGCCGCAGCGGGCCTTGCCGAGGCGGGCGATTTCCTCGTCGGTGAACCAGATGCCGTGCGCGTACCAGACGTCGGGGCCCATCCAGCCGACGCTTTCCATGTAGTCGAGCGGGCGCATGCCGACTTTTTCGAGGCAGAAGTCCTGCTCGTCCATGGTTTCGCAGAGGTGGGTGTGCATCATGACCTTCTTTTCGCGCGCGAACACGGCGGTCTCGGCGAGCGACTCGCGCGTGACGCTGAACGGCGAGCACGGCGCGAGCGCGATGCGGGTCATCGCGAAGGGCGCCGGGTCGTGGTACTTGGCGATGACGCGCTCGCAGTCGGCCAAGATGTCGGGCCATGGTTGCGTGACGTCGTCCGGCGGCAACCCGCCCGCGCTGCGCCCGAGGGACATGCTGCCGCGGGTGGCATGGAAGCGGACGCCGAGGCGGCTGGCTTCGTCGAGCTCGGCGTCGAGCAGGTCGGCGGGCGCGCTCTTGGGGAAGCAATAGAAGTGGTCGGTCGTCGTCGTGCACCCGCTCAGCAGCAGCTCGCCGAGGGCGACCTGCGTGGAGATGCGCACGGCCTCCGGCGTGAGCCCGCGCCAGACCTCGTACAGCCACACGAGCCAGTCGAAGAGCTTGGCGTCCTGTACGGCGGGGATGTTGCGGGTGAGGGTCTGGTAGAAGTGGTGGTGGGTGTTGACGAAGCCGGGGTACGCGACGCACCAGCGCCCGTCGAGGACGCGCGCGCCTTCGGGTGCGGCGAGCCCGCGCCCGACGGCCTCGATGCGGCCGTCGCGGACGAGCACGTCGACGTCGTGCAGGACGTTGAACTCGTCGTCCATCGTGACGAGCGTGTGGATGTTGGCGATCTTGAGCAGGTTCATGGCAGGCCTTTCCTTTGGGTTCAGACAATCATGGCGGTTCTCGATAAATGGATGCGCCGCGCGAATCCGGCGGACGCCGGCACTTCCGGAAGGTTCGGGTTCCCCGGAACATTCCGCCCCTCCCCCCGGGATTTTTCCAATGATTGGAAAACTTTTTTCCAATGGTTGGAAAACGTCGTCCCCGCCCCGGACGGAACACCGCATGCGCCGGACGCCTCCCGCCACCCGCCGGAACCGGCGCCTGCACATCCTGTTGACTGCGTTACCATCATGCTCCCGATTCTAGCGATTCCCCCCGCCCCCCCGCAAGGGGGAAAGTGCGCCGCCGAAACGGCCAGAACCATTGCCTGCAGGGTGGCGGGGCGCGGTTTCCGTCCGTGGCGGCCGATCAATGATGATGCCGTAGGCCGCAAGGCCGACGGCGCTGAAGTCCATTCGCTTCACCGGAACACCCCGAAATGATTGAAAGGGACGGAGGACAGCCCGTATCTTGCCCGCATTTCCGCCGGATTCGGGCGGACGGACGGGGCAAAACGGGGATTGACGGGCGGGGCGGCGGGACGGTAGAGTGCGGAAGCGTTCTGCCGGACTGGCGGAACAGGAGGCAAAGGCATGAGCGACTGGGAACAAGCCAAGCAAGACACGGATGCCTATCTGGCACGCATCCGCAAGACCATCGCGGATTCGGAGAGGCTCGTGGAGGCCACGAAGTTGCGCATCGCCGAAACCGACCGCCTGCTCGCGAAACAGGGACTGACCCGCGAGCAGGTGATGGAATTCCGCTTCACGGGGGAGCAACGGGAAGCGGTCAACCGGGAGCTGGTCCGGCTCGGGATGGATCCGCTGGAAGACGTGGAAGAGGTTTTCGCGCCCGCCGCGCCCGCCTACACGGATTCCCCTCCGCCCCCGCCGCCCCGGACCGCCGGGAACGACGAACTGGCCGAACGACAGCGGAAATTCGGGATGATGATGAAACCTTTCCAGATCTGACGTGTATTCGGGACGACAGGAGATCCAACCATGAACAACATCCAGAACATCAAACCCAACCTCGATTCCACCATCGCCACCCTGTCCGGGCAGGCGGATGAAGCGAAAACCGCCGCCGCCGACAAGCAGGTGGCGCCGTTGCTGGGCGGGCCCGCGGTCTCCGTGACCCAGGCCCCCTCCAGCGATCTCGAAAAGCTCGTGGCGAAGCTCAAGAACGAGAACGACGACCGCCAGGCGTCGCTGGCGAGGCAGCGCCTCTCCTCCCTCCTGAATGCCTACACGGCGCGCTACGGGGCGCTCTCGGACCAGCAGACGCAGGTCCTGGAGGGAATCACCGCCAACAACGACGCCATCGCCAAGCTGATGCCGGATTATCAGAACGCGCAGGCCGACCTGACCTATGCGGACGCGCAAATGGTGATCATGCAGGCGAAAATCGACGAAGTGCAACACGCGGTCGACCGGGCGGTCGCCGAAGGCAAGGCGCACCGGGAAGCGGTCGCCAAGCTGAAGGAGCAGCTCGCCCGGGATGTCGACAACGAGGACCTGAAGGCGGAGCTGGCGAAGGAGGAGGCGACGGTGTCCCTGCTGGAGGAGGAGAAGGCGAGCCTGGACAAGGATCTCAATGCGGCGATCGCCCAGGCGGCGGCGCAGGAGGCGAAACTCGACACGCTGCACGCGGCGGTGGACGAGCTGAAAGGCAAAATCGCGTCCCTGGAAGCCGCCAACAAGGAGCTCGCCGGCAAGCTCGATTCGCAGACCATCACGAACCTGCTCGCGGCCTTCTCGGCCGAAAACACCATCGCGCCCGTCGAGCGCACCACTTCCGCCGCCGAGGAGGCCAAGGCCGAGCTGAAGGCCATCGCCAACGACCCCGCCAACCTCATCCGCGAAGCGATGGACCGCATGGACGCCGCCATTCTCCAGACCATCGACGAAAACCGGGAGGAGCCGGTTTGAGACGGAACCCGTTCGATGGTCCGATGGTTTGACGGTGCGATGGTTGGATGGGCGAACCACCCAACCATCCACCCATCTATACCATGCCAACGAACAACCCAGCCAACGATCCAACGGACAAACAATCCTACGATTTAAAAAAACAACCCGAAAGGAAACCAAAACCATGACCGCTCCCGCCATCACCACCGAACAAATCACCGAAGCCGCCCGCCGCTTCGTGAACGACTACACGACCCTCGGCGAACTCAAGGGCATCAGCCACGAGGAGCTCGAAGCCGTCTATTCCCTCGGCTTCACCCAGTACCGCACCGGCCGCTACGAAGACGCGTCCAAGCTCTTCCAGTTCCTGGTGCTCTTCGACCACCTCAACCCCAAGTACTGGCTCGCCCTCGGCGCCGTCCAGCAGGTCGCCAAGGACTACCAGGGCGCCATCGCCAGCTACGGCTACGCCTCCTTCCTCGACCTCGAAAACCCCAAGCCCCAGCTCCACGCCGCCGAATGCTTCCTCGCCCTCGGCGACCGGCAGAACGCCGCCTCCGCCCTGATGGCCCTCGAGCAGTACTGCCCCACGGACACCGAAACCGGCCGCGAATACCGCGCCAAGGCCGCCGCCCTCCGCAAGCAGATCGGCGAAGACGCCTTCACCGAAGAAAAAACCGCCTGAGGCGTAACCTTCCCCGCCGTTCCGTGTAAACCGGGCAGAAAAAGAAAAACCGGGAAACCCCGGGAAACCCCGAAAGGAAACAAGCCATGTCCAACCTCACCATCAACTCCCAGCCGAACCGCCAGGTCCAGCTGCCGGACAACGCCGGCACCCTCAACAAGGGTCTCGGCCTCTCCTCGAAGGCCACCGAGATCGTCAACCAGGCCATGAGCCTCCTCGGCAACGCCGGCGTCAAGGTCCAGAACGCCGCCGTCCGCACCGACTCCACCGGCACCCCCACCGGCGCCACCGGCGTGCCCGTCCTCGACAATCCCGACGACCAGGCCGCCGCCGAGGCCAACCTCGAACGCCTCATCGCCTTCCTGCAGCTCGACAACGACGAACGGCAGGCCCAGCTGGCCCAGGAGCGCATCGAGACCCTCAAGAACTCCCTCAAGAGCGAACACGACGGCCGCTCCAAGAAGATCCAGAAGTCCCTCGACGACATGAAGAAGGCCCACGAGTCCCAGACCCGCAACAAGGTCTTCGGCTGGCTGATGACCGCCCTCGCCGTCGTCGCCGCCGTCGTCGCCTGCGTCGCCACCGGCGGCCTCGCCACCGGCGCCGTCGTCGCCGCCGGCATCGCCCTCACCTGCCAGATCCTCAACGAAACCGGCGTGATGGAGAAACTCACCGACAAGATCGCCGAAGGCCTCGAAAAACTCGGCCTGTCCAAGGAGGCCGCCAAGGTCGTCGCCCAGGTTGCCGTCACCGTCGCCATCGTCGCCGCCAGCATCGCCGCCGGCAACCTCGGCAGCGTGGCCGGCAACGTCAGCGCGGCCGTCAAGGCGGCCATGGAAGTCGTCCGTCCGCTCGTCTCCATCACCACCGGCGTCATGGGCGGCATCTCGCTCGTCTCCGGCGCCGTCGGCGCCGTCGACAGCTACCGCTCCGGCATGTCCGAGGCCGACGTCAAGGAAACCGAAAAGTTCATCGCCGCCCTCCGCCAGAAGCTCGAAGAGAGCGAAGAAGAACTCCAGCAGATCCTCGAGATGATCCAGAACTTCATCGGCCAGCTCGCCGACCTGCTCTCCTCCTCCACCGACACCGGAGAGGAAATCGCCCGCCAGATCGGCCAGATGGCCTGATCCCCGCTCCAACCCGAAAGGAACCCAAGCCATGTCCATCCAAGTCAACGGAAACCCCTCCGTCAACTGGGAGTCCCTCCTCCAGCAGGTCGGAACCCTCACCAAGGCCACCGCCGCCGGGGACAAACCCGTCCTGACCTTCAACACCACGGCCGCCGACGGCACCCAGAGCACCATCACCGTCAACATCCCCGACGATCTCGAACTGCCCGGCACCGTCGACCAGGCCGCGATCGACTCCCTCTGCGCCAAGCTGGCCGCCGATCCCGGATTCGGGCTCGACGCCAAGCAGGTCGAAGAGCTCCGCCAGGCCCTCACCGCCGCCCTGAAGGCGGCCGGGGTGCCCGAGTCCATCACCACGCTCTCCAACTCCAAGAGCATCCTGTTCGACCTCTACAAGCTGATGGCCCTGCTGGTCGAAGTCGCCCAGAAACAGCGCGACGCCGCCCGCGACCTGCGCACCGCCGAGTCCCAGCAGATCCAGACCTCCATCCTCAACCAGGCCGAGCAGCAGCGCCATATCGCCTGGGTCGGCATCATCGGGTCCATCGCCTGCTGCGCCGTCCAGGTCGGCGCGATGGCCTACTCGCTCGGCAAGCAGGCCTCCGCCTTCAAGACCCAGATGGCCTCCCTCGAGACCTCCGGCGTCGGCTCCGCCCGCCAGAACCAGATCATGCTCAAGGCCGGCGAATCCGCCCAGGGCGCCCAGCAGCAGCTGGCCTCGGCGCGCGCCAACGTCGACGACGCAACCGCCCAGCGCATCCAGAATTCCTTCGACCCCGCCGCCATCGCGAAGGGAAAGATGCAGGCCCACGAGATTCTCCTGGGCCAGGACACCGCCAAGTTGCAGCGCCTCCAGAACCTCAACGCGCCGCTCCAGGAAGCCGACATCCCGCCGGGACAACAGGGGGACGCCCTCCGGACGGCGCAAACCCGCTTGAACGAGTTCCGCGAGATGCAGCAGCTCCAGAACGGCCCGAAGCCTCTCAACGAAGGGCCGGCCAACCGCCTCACCGCCCTCGAGAACAAGTTCAAGAACGTCACCGAGCAACAGGTCGTCGACGAGTTCAACACCGCGCGGACGAACGCCGCCAACCAGTTCCAGCAGACCGTCCAGGACGACAAAGCCAAAGTGAACACCTTCAAGGCCCAAGCCAACAACCGGCTGGATGCGACGCTCAAGACCTACGAAGACGCCTACGACACCGCCGTCCGCGAACGCGCCGCCGTCGGGCCGGACGCCACCAAGGCCGAAATCAAGGCACTCGACGAGCGCCTCGAAACCGCCGGCAAGGAACTCAAGTTCGCCCGCGCGCACGCCATCAACGAGCGCATCGCCACCACCACCACCGACGAGCGCCAGGCCCTCACCTCGCGGGCCGACACCCGCTGGCTCGACGCCCAGGCCCGCCTGAAAGGCGACACCTCCTACCTCAAGGCCGGCAACGTCATCCAGCGCCACGAGGCCTACCACACGGTGATCAACGCCCTCGGCAGCGGTCTGCAAGGCATCATCCAGGGCGCCACCACCATGATGCAGGCCGGCGTCACCGAGCAGAACGCCTACCAGACGCAGAAGCAGGAAGAACTCGAGCAGGTGAAGGAGCTCTTCAACCAGGCCGGCGACCTCGTCAAGTCGGTCGTCCAGCTGATGCAGGCCATCAGCTCCGCCGAGACCCAGTCCATGCGCGACGCCATCCAGGTCTGACGGCCCCCCGCCAGCCCTCCGGCCACCGCCCGCCCCCTCCCCCGGGGCGGGCGTTTTGCGTCCGGCGGCGGGACACGCCCCCCCCCGCCTACCCCCGTCCGCAGCTCCGCCAGGACCGCCCCGCCCGTGCGGT
>CACXEY010000087.1 GCA_902766695.1 uncultured bacterium | reverse complement strand
TTGGGTGGGGGGGGGGGAGATACCCGGAAATCCCGGAAGCCGTTGCGGGAATTCGGAAGGGAGAATGTCACAGGATGTTGAACGAAGAGGCGATATAAAATAAAATGCAGTTGAAAAACTGATTGCATTCAACAAATGTTTGAAGTAGGTTTAATTTTGAAATGGAGGACGTGATGATCAAACGGGACGAGACTCTTGGAAAACTGCGGAAGTTCGCGGACAAGCGGTTGGTGAAGGTGGTCACGGGCATCCGCCGGTGCGGGAAATCGACGGCGCTGGCGATGTTCCGGGAGGAGTTGAAGGGGAAGGTTCCGAACGCGAACTTCGTGGTGCTGGACTTCGAACGGGCGGAGAACCGCGGGATACGGACGGCGGAGGCTCTCTACCAGCGGGTGGCGGGGGCGCTGGCGGATGGACGCGGGAACTATGTTTTCCTGGACGAGATCCAGCATGTGGAGAAGTTCGAGGAGGCGGTGGATGCGCTGTACGCGCGGGGGGATTGCGATTTGTACGTGACGGGCTCGAACTCGCGGTTGCTGTCGAGCGAAATCGCGACGCTTCTGTCGGGCAGGCACGTGGAAATCCACATGCAGCCGCTGTCGTTCGCGGAGTTCCTGTCGGCGCGGCGGAACAAGGCGGCGGACGTGGCGGGGGCGTGGCGGGATTACGTGCGCTTCGGATCGTTCCCGTACGCGACCGAGTTCATTCCCGACGCGGAGGCCGTGGACATCTACCTGGAGGGGCTGTACAACACCATCGTGATGAAGGACGTCGTCCAGCGGCGGAAAATCTCCGATCCGGCGTTGCTGGATCGGATTGTCCGCTACCTGTTCGACAACATCGGGAACGTGACGACGGTCAAGGCGGTGTGCGACGCGCTGTCCGCGGGCGGGCGCAAGGTGGCGCCGCAGACGGTGGACCACTACGTGGAGGGGCTGCGGGAGGCGTTCATCGTGCGGAGGGCGGACCGCTACGACCTGCGCGGCCGTGAGCTGCTCAAGACGGGGGCGAAATACTACGCCTCGGACATGGGCCTGCGGCGGCACGTGCTGGGCGGCGCGGTGCGGGATTACGGCCGGATTCTCGAAAACCTGGTCTATCTCGAACTGCTCCGGCGCGGACGGGAGGTCCATGTCGGCACGTCGCAGGGGGGCGGGGAGATCGACTTCGTGGCGGTGATGCCCGGCGGCCTCGAATACTGGCAGGTGGCCGCGACGGTCCGGGACGCGGCCACGCTGGCCCGGGAGCTGCGTCCCCTCCGGGAGCGGCGTGACAACTACCCGAAGTGGCTGGTCACCCTGGACGACGATCCGCCCATCGACCACGATGGCATCCGGCAGATTCCGGCATTTGATTTCTTTCTGGGAAACGGCAGGAAATAAGAAAACCACAAGAATTTCCGAAAGCCGCAGCGCGGACTCGAAAGGGACAAAACAAGGGATGCCGGACAATGATGGCAATTTCCGACAATGGAGTTCGGCATTGAAAACCATGAAAACCGCTTCGCGGACATTGAAAGGGGGGCGGGGGGGATGGCTGCAGGAACGGGGAGAAAACCGCGGCGCGGACAGGAACGAGGGGCAACGGGGACGTTGCCCCTCACGGGCGGTAGGAGTGTGGGAGGGATGTGGGTGGGTGGTTGAGAGGGTGGGGCAGGGCGGGTGGCCAGTCGTTTGGCGGAATCGTAGGAAAATTCTCAAGACGGCACGTGCAAGACAAGCGCGCGTATGCGCGCCTCTTGTCGTGTTTTCTGAAAGGCCCTCCTACGAGCCCCGCCAAAGGACATGGGAAGAGGCTTTTTTATGGGCTTCTTCCATGCGGGAGGAAGGAGCGAGGAGCGCGCGATGGAAGAGGAAAGAAATGGGATGTGGTGGGGGTGGGGTGGGACTGAAGTCCCACGGTGCGATATGGGGGCGCGGGAGGGAGGTAACTCGGAAATCTCGGGAACCCCTGCGCGGACTCGGAAGCAGGCTTGGAGGGGGGAAGGAATCTACAAGAATGTTTCGAATGCCGCTGCGCGGACTAGAATGAGGGAAATGGAGGGATGCGGGAGGGATGACTGAGGAGAGCGGGGCCGGCTGCTCCAAATTGGTGGGGGATTGCATTTGACGGATGGGAGGCGATCGGGTAAGTTGATGGCGACGCTCGAAGCCGCGAATGTGGCGGATGGCGTCGGACAATCAAATAACGCATCTTTTGCAAGATGTGTCCACTTGTTGAAACCTGAGAAATTTCATGAAGAGGATAGCACAGGCAAGAGCGCGCCCCCCAGGCGTGCTTCTTTCGTGTTCCTCGAAGGCAATTCTCAGGGCCCCAACAAGGCACGGTCGGAGGCGCGCTTTTCGTTGGCCTGAAGCGGGCTTCCGGAATTTGAGGAAGGGCCATCGGAGAAGCGCGATGAAGAGCGGATGGAACAAACCGGGCGGGATGGGGGCGAAAAGCCGGGTGAAAGATTTGGGGGGCGGGGGACGAGTATTTGGGTGAAGGGCGGATTGCAGCCAGCCATCCCAACAGAGACGGGCGGGGGCCAACTCAAAGAACGCCAATGATTCTGACGCAAAGAACGCAACGAGTGACGAAGAACGAGGACAGAGCGGGTGTGTGAACGGCCGGATTCAGGAGGAAAGGAGCGCACTATGAGAAACGGATGGACGAGCTTGGTTCGGACGGCGGCGGCAGGGCTAGCGCCGAGTGTCGGCGTTTCGCGCACAGAGCACAGGTGTGGCAGGCTGACAAAAAGAGCGAAGGCCACAATGGGGAGAAAACCTGGAAGCCAGCTTCGCCACAATGAAACGCAAGGCATAAGGTCGTTTCTTTTGAGGGGGGCGTTGTTGACAGCAGTCTGTTTTGCGGCATTTTATTCCGCTCCCAACACCTTGGCTATCACGCACGATCCGGGGCAGGGATATTATGAAATAGTGGATGGATTGCGTTGGAATTTTTTTTTGTTGGGGTCGTCGAGGGAATATATACAACTTGGGCTACATGGGTATTATGGTGATGAATCTGACCCCGGGAACTGGAATGCCATCATGCCCGGGCCGGGGTATGCGACCGCCGGTTCGTCGATTGTACGGTGGGGAGAAGCGCAGGGAGACATCACCATACCGTCTTACTTCAGCGGTATCCCGGTTGAGATTATCGGTCCTTTGGCATTTAACTCTTGCTCCAAGATAACATCGTTGACGATACCGTATGGAGTGTGGCGTATTGAAAGGGAGGCATTTCGAGATTGCACAAAATTGCAGAGCGTGACAATTCCCGAGAGTGTGCAGTCCATCGGAGCGCAGGCATTTATGCGTTGCAGCAGCTTGAGGACATTGACGCTACCGGAGAGTGTGCACTCCATCCCAGAGCGGGCATTTATGGGTTGCACCAGTTTGACGACGTTGACGCTACCGGAGGGCCTGCAGTCCATCGGAATGTGTGCATTTATGGATTGCACCAGCTTGAGGACTTTGACGCTACCGGAGAGTGTGCAGGGTCTTGCGAGCATCTATCATCTTTATAGTAATGGTACCTTTAAAGGTAGTAATCTGCGGACGCTGTATGTGCCGGCGGCTTGGCAGGGGACGAGCATGCTTTCAGGGACCTGCGTGCCCACCAATTGTTCAATCATCTATTATGGTCCCCAAACGGTGACTTTCAACGCGAACGGAGGGGTTTGTTCGACAAGCACGACGAGATATGAGGTCGGCGGGAAGTACTCGCCTTTGCCTACGGCGACCTGGACGGGGCACACGTTTGAAGGGTGGTTCACGGCGTCGGCTGGCGGGTCGGGAATCACGACGGACACGGTGGTGACCGCAAACAGGCCCCAGACTTTTTATGCGCATTGGACCACCAACACGTACGCCATCACGCTCGACCGGCAGGGCGGAACGGGCGGTGCGGAGTCCGTCACTGCAACCTACGGAGTCGCGATGCCCGCCATCGATGTGCCGACGCGCGAGGGTTGCGTGTTCGGCGGCTACTACAGCGCGAAGAATGGAGGAGGGACGCAATATTACACCGCCGCAGGCACAAGCGCTAGAGCTTGGGACCTAGATGCCGCGGTGACGCTCTATGCGCAATGGACGCTGAATCCCATGCTGGAGCTGTCGGCGGAGGGCCGGAGCTTCACGATGGCGGCGGCGCCAGGCCAAACGCTGGGGGTGACGGCGAACGTGGCTTGGACGGCGGAGTCGGATGCGGCATGGCTGACGGTGAATACGGCGAGTGGGAGCGGCAACGGAACCATCCGGTACGACGTGGCGGCGAACACGGAGCCGGAAGTGCGGACGGGGACGATTACGGTGACGGGGTGGGGAATCACTCGGACGTTCACGGTGACGCAGGACGCGCCGGTGCTGGAACTGTCGGCGGAGGAACGGAGCTTCACGATGGCCTCAGCGACCGGCCAAACGCTGGGGGTGACGGCGGACGTGGCATGGACGGCGGAGTCGGATGCGGCATGGCTGGTTCTGAAATTGGCAAGCGGGAGCGGCAACGGGACCATCGTGTACGACGTGTCGAAGAACACGGGAACGCCGCGGACGGGGACAATCACGGTGTCGGGAGGCGGGCTGGTGCGGATGTTTACGGTGACGCAGGACGGGGTGGAGCTGGGATTTTCGTTGTCGGAGGACGGCCGGAGCTTCGCGCCGCCCGGGGCGAGCGGTCAGGAGCTGAGCGTGGCGGCGAACGTGCCGTGGACGGCGGAGTCGGATGCGGCATGGCTGGTGCTGAAATTGGCAAGCGGGAACGGCAACGGGACCATCGTGTACGACGTGGCGAAGAACACGGGAACGGCGCGGGCGGGGACAATCACGGTGTCGGGGGGCGGGCTGGTGCGGACGTTCACGGTGACGCAGGATGCGCCGATGCTGGAGCTGTCGTCAGAGGGCCGGAGCTGCACGATGGCAGCAGCGACCGGCCAAACGCTGGGGGTGACGGCGAACGTGGCTTGGACGGCGAAGTCGGATGTGGCATGGCTGGTGCTGAAATCGGCAGGCGGGAACGGCAGCGGGACCGTCGTGTACG
Source organism: uncultured bacterium (assembly GCA_902766695.1). Lineage (GTDB taxonomy): Bacteria > Verrucomicrobiota > Kiritimatiellia > CAIQIC01 > Lenti-01 > CACXEY01. The sequence continues at coordinate 13,337 of CACXEY010000087.1, read as the reverse complement.
ACGTGGCGGAGCACACGGGAACGGAGGGGCGGACGGGGACAATCACGGTGGCGGGCTGGGGAATCACGCGAACATTCAAGGTGACGCAAGGAGAGTCCCCGTGTTCGTATGAGATTTCCGACGGAAAAGCGGTTGTGACAGGAGCGAATCCGGCGGAAGGGAACCTCGTGATTCCGACTTCCTTGGGTGGGTGTCCCGTGACGAGCATCGGGAACTGTGCGTTCGAGGATTGCACCGGTCTGACGGGGGTGGTGATCCCCGACACGGTAACGAACATCGGGTATTCTGTGTTTTGGGGTTGCAGCGGTCTGACGAGCGTAACGATGCCCAACAGTTTGACGGCTATCAATGAGGGCATGTTTTACGATTGCAGTAGTTTGGCCGCAGTAACGATACCGTCTAGCGTGACCTGGATCGGGGAGGGAGCATTTTACAATTGTAGCAGTTTGGTCGCAGTAACGATACCGTCCAGCGTGACGTGGATCGGGGAGAACGCATTTTACGGTTGTTCCTCCCAACTCTATGATACCAACAGCATCCCAGGCGTTCTTCTGGTGGATGGCTGGGCCGTTGGTTCCCAATCCCCATCAGGTGATTTGGATTTGGCCGGGATTCGCGGTATCGCGCCTTATACGTTTTCCGGGTGCACCAATCTGACGAGCGTGACGATTCCAGACGGCGTGACAAGTATTGGATATGATGCCTTTTTCGAATGCCGCAGCCTGACGAACGTGGTGATACCTGACTGCGTGAAGAGGATTGGAAGCGAAGCGTTTCGGCGTTGCAGCGCCCTGACGAGCGTGGTAATCCCTGACGGCGTAAGTGATATTGAAGATGGTACGTTTTGCGGTTGCAGCAGTCTGGCGAACGTGACGATTCCCAGCAGCGTGAGATGGATCGGGGAGGAGGCGTTTGCCGATTGCTATGCCTTGAAGGTGCTGTGCCTCCCCCAGGCAGTGAACATGCACAAATATCACGGGTATGATTTCAGAGTTATCAAGGGGAGTACCGAAACCATTGATGGAGTCGTATGGTATTATGCCGTGAATGACAACCAAGCCACCGTGGTTTTCGGGCCGCAGTCGGGGAACGTGAACATTCCGTCCGCGCTGGGCGGCTATCCGGTAACCGCCCTCGGCGAATATGCATTGGGCGGTTGTTGGCCAACACCCTACGGCTACGGCGATTTGATGGAGGGTTCTTCCGAGATGACGGGCGTGACCATCCCCGACAGCGTGACGAGCATCGGGGACTATGCGTTCGCCAGTTGCGACTGGCTGGCAAGCGTGACAATTCCCTACTGCGTGACGAGTATGGGATGGGGTGTGTTTTCCGATTGCGGCAATCTGAAGAGGCTGTATGCGCCAAAGTCGTGGGAGTCGAAGTATGAGGATGGCGAGTTCTGGAGTTCGCGTGCGTGCGTGCCGGAGGGGTGCGAAATCATCTATTACGATCCGATTGGGGATGCTTCGGAGATTGCGGTGACCTTGGCGGGGGCGGCGGATGCGCGGGTGAGCGAAGAAATCACGAGCGTGGAGGAGTGCAACGCCTTCCGGGCATGGTCGCAAGGGGTGAAGGACAGCGACGGGAATGTGGCGGGAACCGAGGCGGTGCTGGCGTCGCCCCATGCGTGGGCGTCCTACGTGCTGGGGGCGGCAACGTTGTTGGAACACGAGCCGGAGATCCGGATTTCCGGGTTCGCAACGGATCCGGCGTCGGCCACTGCCAAGTCCCGTGATGCCACGTCTGGGACTCTGACGGTCCGCGTGCAGGTGCTGGACGGCGAAAACGCCGCCGCCGTGGACGCCGCGAAAGTGGCATCCCTCTTCCGTGCCACGGCCAATCTCCTCGATTGGACGGGGGAACGGCTTGAATACACCGTCGTGCCGGACGGGACGGAGGCGGACGGGACTCTGGTTTTCACGGTTCGCGTGGATGCGGGGCAGGCGTTCCTGCGGCTCCGCGAGTAGGCAAGGGGGGGGCTCAACCAACGCGGGCGATCCGCCTGCGCCCCGACCGCTTTCCTTCGGGGTTGAATTTCGTGCGAAAGATGTATATTGTACGAAATTAGCACACACAATATAGGAAGAACAACCATGACCTGCAACTATACCATCCGCTTGGATACAGACCTGCGCCGGCAGGCGGAAGCGCTTTTCTCCGACTTGGGGATGAGTCTGGCGACGGCCTTCCAGATATTCCTCCGTCAAGCCGTCCAGGAGCAGGGACTTCCCTTTCCCGTCAGGAAAAAGCAACCCAACAAGGCAACCCTGGCGGCCATGAAAGAGGCGCTGGAAATCTCCGAATCGCCCGATGCCAAGACCTATGCCTCCGCCGGCGAGATGATGGAAGACATTCTCAAATGAGTCTGGTTCTCCGGAAAACCAGGCAATTCGAGAAAGACGTCAAACGCATGGCCAAGCGCGGGATGCCCCTGCGGGAACTGACGGACGTCATCGATCTGCTGCTGGCGCAAACTCCCTTGCCGGAAAAACACCGCGACCATCCCCTGGTCGGGGACTACATCGGCTTCCGCGAATGCCACATTCGTCCGGACTGGCTGTTGATCTATACGATCCAGGCCGAAAAACTCATCCTGACCTGCACGCGCACCGGCACCCACAGCGATTTGTTTTAGCCTCCCCCGTTCCCCTCCCGCATCCCATTCACCCCCTTCCCGCCGGGCGGCGTTGTCCGCCCGGCGCCCTTGAAAAAGTTGTCCCGCGTTGTTCAGGTTGTCTCTTTTTCTCCCGCACTCCATCCGCTGGGCGCGGCAAGATGCCGCACCTCTGGAAGCGGCGCGGAACATTTTGAACGAGTAGTGCGGGACTTCCGGAGGTGCGGCTTCCAGCCGCGCCGCTGGGCGTGAGATTATGGAAAACATTGGGCTTTTCGCTTGATTCCGGCTTGACTGGAGCCCTGCGGGCGGGCCGCCAGCGCCCCGGCAGGGTTTCGAGGCCGCGCGGAGGCGGCGGCTGGGAGAAAGGGACTTCAGGGACAAACGGGACGGAAAGGACAGGGGGACGGGGTTTCGGATTCCCGCGCGGCAATGATGCCGGGGGAGGCTCCAAAAAATTTTTCCAATCATTGGAAAACCGCCGAAAAATTTTTCCAATCATTGGAAAATTTGCGCCATTTTTTCCAAACATTGGAAAACTACATTTGGGCGGGGAGCCAGCGGATGGGCCGAAATCGGGGGGCGGGAGGAGTCAGCGGGGGAGGAGGGATTGGTAGAGGGAGAGGAGTTTCTGGGCGGAGGAGGTCCAGGTGTGGCGGGAGAGGACGAGGGTGCGGGCGGTGGCGCCGAGGCGCTGGCGGAGGGGGGCGTCGGTGGCGAGGCGGGTCCAGGCGGCGGCGAAGGGGGCGGGGTCGGAGACGGGGGTGACGAGGCCGGCGCCGTCGGCGACGAGGCGGGGGACCCAGCCGCAGTCGGTCGTCAGGACGGGGAGGGCCGTGGACATGGCTTCGATGGCGAAGAAGCAGAAGGATTCGTAGTCGCTGGAGACGACGGCCAGGTCGGCGGCGGCGAGTATGGCCGGGAGGTCGGGGTAGGGGACGGCGCCGAGGAAGTGGACGCGCGGCGCGATGCCGAGTTCGGCGGCCAGGGCTTCGCAGCGGGGCCGGAGGGGGCCGTCGCCCGCCAGGACGAGCCGCGAGGCGGGGCAGTCGCGCAGGTGGAGGGCGAAGGCGCGCAGGAGCATGTCGTGGTTCTTGAAGGCCTGGAAGCGGGCGGCGTAGACGGCAACGGTGTCGGTGGGAGGGATGGCGCGGTCGGCGCGGAAGGCGGAGGGTTGGGGCTTGAAGAGGCCGGGATCGACGGCGTTGGGGATGTCGTGGACGCGGGTCAGGCCATTGGCTCGCATCTTCTGGATGCTGGTGCCGCTGGCAATGAGGGCGTCGGCCTTTTCGACGCCGCCGTGGGGGTCGTAGTAGTTGGGCGCGGTGAGGCGCATGACGAGGGGGGTGGGATAGGCGGCGCGCTTGAGGTGGCAGACGAGTTCGGGGAGTTCACAGATCTGGATGACGTCCCAGCGGCCGGGACGGCGGGCAATCCAGCGGGCGGCGCGCCGCTGGAACCAGTCGAATTCGGCCTGGCGGACGCGCCAGCCGCCGCGGACTTTGTCCCACGGGAAGCGGCGGAGCCAGGGGGTGTGCAGGCAGGTGGCGCCGGGAAGGGGAAGGGGCGGCGCGGAGAAGAGGGGGGCGCCGGAGAGGTAAGTGATTTGAACGCCCATGGTGGCGAGGCAGCGGGAGATTTCGAGGTCGAAGGTTTCGCCGCCGCCGCGCTCGAGGCAGGCCATGCGGTTGACGAAGAGGATGCGGAGGGGGGTGGGGGGCATGGGGGGGATAGGACGACTAGGACAAGTAGGACGACTGGGACGAGTAAGACGGGTAGGACGGGTAGGACGAGGGCTAGGGGAGCATGGAGCGGAAGCGGGCGGAGCGGGCGTCGAGTTCGGCGCGGGTGAGGGTGGCGAGGCCTTCGAGGCCGAAGGCGGAGCAGGTGCAGGAGGAGGCGACGGTGGCGCGCAGGAGGGCGCGGCGGAAGGCTTCGCGGTCCACGGCGCCGCCCGAGGCCAGGGAGCCGATGAGGGCGCCCGCGAAGGTGTCGCCGGCGCCGGTGGGATCGGTGACGTCTTCGAGGGGCCAGGCGGGGACGAGTACGGGGTCGCCGCCGTCGCGGCCCATCAGGAAGGCCCCGTGTTCGCCCTTCTTGACCAGCGCCCAGGCGGGGCCGAGGCGCAGGATGGCCCGGGCGGCTTCGAGGAGGGAGGTCTTGCCGGTCAGGGCGCGGGCTTCGTGTTCGTTGACGGTGAGGAGGTCGACGCGGTTGACGACGTCGAGGAGTTCGGCGCGGGCGGTGTCGATCCACAGTTCCATGGTGTCGAGCATGGTGAAGGGCCGGGAGGACATCTGGTCGAGGACGCGCGCCTGGAGGGACGGGGCGATGTTGCCGAGGCAGAGGAAGGGGGCCGTGCGGTAGGTTTCGGGGAGGTCGGGGGAGAAGTCGGCGAAGACGTTGAGTTCGGTGCAGTTGGTGCGGCGGGAGTTCATGTCGGCGGAGTAGGTGCCGTCCCAGTGGAAGGTCTTGCCCGGGGCGCGCGCGAGGCCGGCGAGGTCGATGCCGGCACGGGCGTAGGCGGCGGTGTAGGCGTCGGGGAAGTCGTCGCCGACGACGCCGACGAGTCCGGTGGGCGCGAAGAGGGCGGAGGCGATGGCGGAGTAGCTGGCGGAGCCGCCCTGGAGTTTTTCGCGGCGGCCTTTCGGGGTCTCGACGGTGTCGAAGGCGATGGAGCCGACGACGACGACGGAGGGGGCGGGGGCGGGGGCGGCGGGTTCGGTCATGGGAGGGCTCCTTGGGTCAGGCGTTGGAGGAGGCGAGGTGCTCCTCGACGAGCTGGCAGATGGCGTGGATCATCATTTCGTGGCCCTCCTGGATGCGGGCGGTCACGGTGGTGGAGGCGACGCGGAGGGTTTCGTCGGCGAGGGCCGCGAGGCGTCCGCCGGCGCCGCCGGTGAGGGCGACGGTCCAGACGCCGGCCTTCTTCGCGGCTTCGGCGGCGAGGCACACGTTCGGGGCGTTGCCGCTGGTGGAGATGGCGAGGAGGATGTCGCCGGGGCGGCCGAGGGCTTCGACCTGCTTGGAGAAGACTTCGTCGTAGCGGTAGTCGTTGGCGATGGAGGTCAGGACGGAGGAGTCGGTGGTGAGGGCGAGCGCGGCGTAGGGGCGGCGCTCGAGGAGGAAGCGGTTCACCAGCTCGGCCGCGAAGTGCTGGGCGTCGGCCGCGCTGCCGCCGTTGCCGCAGGCGAGGATCTTGGCGCCGGCGCGGAGGCGGTCGGCCATCCGCTCCGCGACGGCCTCGACGGCGGGGCGCAGGCGGGTGAAGACTTCGTTGGCCACGTCGAGGTGGCTTTCGGCAAAGCGGTCCCAGTCCATCGCGGAGCCTCCGGGGCGGTCAGTCGGCCGCGGCGTTGCGCGGGCGGATTTCGTTGACTTCGACGCCGATGCCGGCGAGGTCGCAGGTGCCGAGGTGCTCGGCGAGGACTTCGCCGACGCGCTTCTGGATCATGCGGCAGAGCTCGGGGATCTGGGTGCCGGACTTGACGCCGACGACGATGCCGACTTCGAGCGCGCCGCGGCGGACGCGGAGGGCGGACTTGAGCCAGGCGAGGGCGGCGAAGTCGGAGCGGATGCCGTCGATGTACTTGCGGACGGCGTCGGTGCTGACGTTGATGCTGCCGGTCTCGTTCTCGAAGCGGATGAACTGCGGGCGGCGGCGCGGGAGGCCGGTGACGAAGTAGAACGCGAGCCAGAGGAGGATGCCGGCGCCGAGCAGCACGTGCTGCCAGCGGGGCAGGGCGCACGTCCAGTCCAGCGCCGTGTGCGCGGGCGCGGGGAACTGGTGGGCCAGGATCAGCCCGAGGCCGAGCGCCACGAGGGCCAGGTAGAGGAACAAGCCGAGCAGGAAATGGATGGTTTTCATCGACGGACTCCTTGAACGGATTCGGTTATAGCCCACTTGCGTCCTTTCCGCACTTGAAAAATGACGGGCGCCCGTCCGGACGGACGGCCTGAATGCGGGCCAGTGGAGGAGAAGGGATGGCTCCGGTGGAGCCGGGGCCCCGCGTTGCGCGCACGGGAGGAATGGGGGAGAGCGGGTCGCTTCTGGTCCCCGCGTCCAGGAAACGGGGGAAAAAGATTCATGCTGGTGGGACGGGGATGAAATGATGGAAAATACAAGGATTTTCCGTATTCTCAAATGATGTCGGTTGGGCCGGGCGACGGGACATGGGCTGGGAGCAAATGGAAACAAAACGCCGCCGCCCGTTGGGTGGGGGCGGCGGCGGGGTGGGGGAGATGTGGGGGGGGCGTCAGGACGACGCCTTCATCTCGTTCCAGTCGTCGTCGGCGTCGTCGGCGGGGGCGTCGGGGGTCTGGGACTTGCCGTCGCCCCACGTGAGGAGCTTGCGGAGGACCCAGAAGATGGCGCCGGGGATCACCAGGCCCACCATCATCAGGTGGACGAAGGTGAAGTGGTACGTCATCGCCGGCTGCAGGCGGTAGAGGTTCCAGAAGATCAGGAGGCACGAAATCCACACCGCCAGGAAGTTCGCCATGCCGTCGCCGGAATGCATCCAGTGGAGGCCTTCGGTGCGCTTCCTGGTGAAGGGGTAGAAGAGGTTCGAGCCCATGTGCCCGAGCTGGTCTTCGACAACGTGCACGGCGTAACAGCCGGCGATTGTGACGAATCCCTGCCACGCGGCGTCCCACGCCTTGAAGCACAGGCACCCGAGCGCCCACAGGATGCCCAGGAACAGGCCCATCGTGAGCGCGTGGGACCATTCGCGGTGCCACGGCAGGAACTCGAGGTCGAAGTCGCCGTCGTCGCGCGGCGCGAGGCCGATGGTCGGCCCGTCGAAGATGTCCACCTTGAGCGCGGCGTCGTAGGTCTGGATGACCCGGGCGCCGATCTTGGCGCGGCCCACCTCGGGATAGCGGTCGGCGGTGCCTTCGACGGGAACCTGCCCGGTGTTGACGACGGAGCCGAACTTGACGGTGACTTCGCCGGCTTCGTTGTCGAAGTTGACGAGGTACTGCTGCCAGAAGTCGGCCCCCAGCCGGATGCTCGAGAGCTTGAGCTTGATGTAGCGGTGCTCGCGGATCCCCATCTCGACGGCGCGCGCGATCTGGTCGGCGACGGCCTGCGGGTCGGGGTGCTTGGGGTCGGGTTCGACGTAGACGTCGTGCTTGTAGAAGAACCGGTAGAACTTGAAGTCGAGCGTGTCGGGCAGGATGCCGCAGGCGCCGCCGAGGATGAAGTAGGTGGGGTTGCCGCGCAGCGCCGCCTCGATGGCCCACGGGCCGAAGGACGCGACCGCGACGCCGGACATGAAGTGGGAAAATCCTTTCATCGCTGTTTCCTCCTTGTCAGGTCAAGCCCATCCAGGCGGTGATGACTTCGCCGAAGCCGGACATGTTGCACGCGATCGGCAGCAGCAGGATGCCGAGGCAGTTCAGCCGCCGCGACCCGAAGAGCACCGGCAGCAGGCCGACGCCCGTCGCGACCGCCGCGATGAACATCCCGATCCAGCCCGTCACGGCGAACACCATCACGAGGATGATGCCCAGCGCGAGCGTGGAGGCGTGGCGGTAGTTGATCCGGTCGATCAGCCACAGGGTGCCGCGCGCGAGCGGCGACATCATGAGGTAGCTGAGGGCCGCGGAGATGGCGATGCAGCCGAGGACCATGTAGTAGTCGCCCATGCCCATCGGGGTGTGCAGGGTCTTGACCATCCACGCGCCGCCGCCGCGGGTGAGGTTGAGCCCGGGGACGAACAGGAACATGAACGCGCCGACATAATAAATGAACTTCGAGACGCCCTGCCCCATGATGAAGATGCGCTCCTCGCGCTGCGCGCAGGCGTGTCCGGCGAGCATGCCGCCGACGCCGCCGGTGACGATCGGGAAGTACGCCGCGATGCCGCCGCCGAGCCCGCCGCTCCAGACGGAGCGCAGGATGATGTCGCCGTTCATGTCGAGGCTCTTGGTGATGCGCTGCTTGGGGACGTCGGCCGCCGAGATGATGTTCAGCAGGCACCACGGGACCGCGAAGAGCCCCACGAACGCCGGCATGATGTTCTGGAACGCGACCTCGTGCGACACCGGCGAGCGGGTCAGCAGGATGAAGCCGAGCAGCCCCGCGAGGATGAACGTCGCCAGCCCGGCCAGCAGCGTCTTCCACGCGTCGTAGAACTTGGCCCAGCCGGCGCGTCCGCGGTTGCCGCCCTTGGGCCATTCGCTCATGATCATGAACGTGATGATGATCCACAGCACCCAGTGCATGTGGCCCTTGAGGACCTGCTGGCAGACCGGCAGGTACACCGGCGCGCAGGGCGCCACGACCAGCACCAGGAAGTACGCGCCCGCGAGCGAGCCGAGCGCCGTGATCATGGTGCCCTCGTAGCCGCGGCCGCTCATCAGGTACTTCTGGCCCGGCAGCACCGTGAACAGCGCCGACTCGTCCGGCGTGCCCAGCAGCACCGAGGGGATCGTGTTGATCATCGACCACCCGACGACCATGCCGGTCATCGCCGGCAGGAACACGTCCGGGGGGATCGCGACGCCGGAGCTCTCCAGCGACAGGATGCCGAGCACCAGCGCGCCCATCACGTTGTACACGTGCAAGCCGGGCAGGCAGGCCAGGAGGCCGGAGACCACCGTCCCGGCCACCACCGAGGCCAATACGACGAAGAACGAACTCATGCGCGCCTCCTCATTCCACCACGGTGATGCGCGTGAACTTGCCGGTCTTCAGCTGCGCCTTGCCCTCGTACTCGCCCTCGCGCGCCCCTTCCACGCGCACCGTCATCCCCTCCGCCAGCTCCGGGAGCCCCGGAACGCTGTCGTTCCAGATCACCAGGTCCAGCTCCGCGTCCCCCTCCTTGAACGCGTACGCCACGCCCTTGCCCGCCAGGTCGCGCGGCGCGCCGAGCACGCCCGTGCGGCCCGCGGCGGCGGGGGCCTTCTTCGCGGCGGCCTTGCGTGCGGGGGCGGGGGCCTTGCCGACCTTGACCCACTTCGCGGCATCCTGGAGCAGGATCGACGCCTTGCCGTTCCAGGCGTCCACGACGCCCTCGACCGTCACCGAATCCCCCTTCGCCGGCGCCGCGGCGAGCTCCGCGGCGACATCGTCGAAATACTTCACGTAGATCGAGCCGCCCGCCTCGTCCTTCACGATCACGCTCACCGGCTGGTTCCCCTTCTTCTCGCCCACGAACACCACCGCGCCGGCGATCTTGACCTTCTGCCCCTTGCGGTCCGCCGTCACCGACGCGATCGGCTCCACCTCCGCCGACACCAACCGCCCGCGCGAGAAATCACGCTTGGGCGCCGGGGCCGCGGGCGGCTCGCCCGCGGCTTCCTCGACCGTTGCGGGCTTCTCCGCCGCAACCTTCTCCGCGACCTTCGCGGCCACCTTCTCCGCCGCCTTCTCCGCCGGCGTGAGATACGGACCCGGGATCTCCGGCGCTTCCGGCAGAATCTCCAGATCCTTGCCCGAGCCGAGCTTCAGCTGCACCTGGTTCTGGTATTTGCCCACGTCCACGCGCGCGCGGACCCAGGTTCCCGACCGCTCCAGCTCCGCCGGATTCGCCAACTGCGCGTACTCCGCGGGCCAGAACGACACCTCCGTCTCGCCCGTCCCGTCCGACAGCGTCAACTTCCACGGCTGGTTCGTGTTCTCCGCCGGGGGCTTGAGCGCGACCGTCTGGCCGACGATCGTCACCGTCCTGCCCGAGAACTTCACGTCCAGGTCCCCGATGCGCACCGCGTCCGCGGGCGCCCGTTCCAGCACGAACGTCTTCATCCCGCTGAGCTTCAGGTTCGACTTGTCGTCCGAGATGTTCAACTGCGCGTCGAACGCGATCCTGTCGCCGGCCTTCGGCACCAGATTCTGTTCCTTGAGCGCCTCCATCTGGCGTTCCGTGATGAACACCACCATCCGGCCCGTCCCGTCGTCCACGTTGAAGCTCATCCCGCGGCCCGACTTGAACGGCCGCGCATCCGTCGCCACCGTCCCCTCCACGCGGACCAGGCCGAAGTTCCACGTCGGCTCGATCTTCCCGAGCTGCACCACCGGGATTTCGCGGTTCTTGGCCATCAAGTAGAGGAGGAAGAGCCCCACCGTCGCCAGCAGCACCGCGGCCCAGCGTGTGGCGGTCAAACTCATCCGTTTCGAGACCTTGGCCCCGCAGTAGGGGCATTTGGTGACGGCGCCGACGAACCTGCCGCACGACGGGCAGTTCATCTCGTCCGATTGCGTCTCGTGACCGGGCAATGCTTCCTTTTTCGACATGGCGTACTCCTTGTTCGCTGCCCCGCCGCCGGGGCGACCTTTGGCTTAACGCGGCCCCTTCAGAGTAACCGCCCCGCCCCCCGCCCGCAACGCCTTTCGCCCCGCCCCTGTCGAAACGTTTTTCCTGCGGTGGCGGTGGGCGGAATTGCTCGCGCGGAGACGCGGAGCCGCGGAGGGCTTGGAGGGCGGAATGCAAAAGAACAGAAAGGGAACCTGTCGCACCTCGCTTTCCATGCCCTTTTTGTCCTTTTGTGCTTTTTCTCCGCGCCTCCGCGTCTCCGCGTGAGTTTTTCCCTCCCCAAGCTCTCTGCGCCTCTGCCTCTCAGCGTCTCTGCGTGAGTCAGGGGCAGATGACGCGGACGGCTCGGTGGAGGTTGGTGATGACCTGCACGGGGGAGAGGGGCGCCTTCTCGCCGTCCAGGGTCCAGGGAATCGGCGGGTCGGACTCGAAGACGAACCGGGAGGCGCGGATGAACGTGACCAGGTCCGAATCCTCGTACTTGCGGGCGCGGCAGTCCGCCAGGAGGCGGGCGAGGGCGGGCAGGTCCGGCGGGTAGGGGATCAGGATGGACTCGAAAAGGCCGTCGCCGGGGTGGACCTGGGTGTCGTCCAGCTTCAGGACGCCGCCGCCGAGGACGGTGGAATTGCAGACGGTCCCGAAGAGGTAGTCGTCCTCCCAGGTGCGGCCGTCGGCGGTGACCTTCATGCGCAGGGGGCGCACGTCGGCGAGCGAGCGGATGCCTTCGAGGATGTAGGCGGCGTGGCCGAGGATGTTCTTCGCGTTCTGCGGGGTGGAATGGGATACGGCGGTGAAGAGGCCGAACGAGGCGGTGTAGGTGAAGCAGCGGTCCGGGGCGAAGAGCCCCACGTCCAGGTCGCGCGGCGTGCCGGCGGCGACGTCGCGGCAGGCCTGGAGCATGTCGGTGCTCAGTCCCAGGCCCGCGGCGAAGTCGTTGGTGCTGCCGGCGGGTATGTAGCCGACGGGGACGGCGTGGCGTCCGGCGAGGAGGCCGGAGATGACTTCGTTGAGCGTCCCGTCGCCGCCGCAGGCCGCCACGATGTCCACCGAGCCGCCGAGCTCGCGCGCGGCGGCCACGGCGTCGCCGCGCCGGCGGGTCAGGTACACGGAGGGCAGGATGCCGGCTTCGTTGAAGATCTCCAGCAAGCCCGGCAACAGGCGGCGCGCCTGGCGGGTGCCGGCGTTGGGGTTCGCGATCAGCAGGAGTTTGCGCACGGGAGTCTCGTTTCGTTCGTCGGCCCCATCATCCGTGATTCCGCCGTCGCCGTCAAGGAGCGCGGGGGGGGCGCGGCCACGGTGCTTTCATGGGAGAGGATGGGGGTGGAAAAGTGCTGGAAAGTCAATGATTTTCCTGTTTCCAAAAGTGGAAACGGAAGGAGGGCGCGGGGGGCGCGGGGCGGCGGTTCAGCGGCCGCGGAGGGAGATGGCGAGCTGCTTGAGTTCCTGTTTGCGCTCGGGGGGCCAGATGGTGCATTTGCCGCCCGTGAGCTTGGCGAGCTCGGTGTAGTATTCCTGCGAGTCCAGGCCGCTGCGGGAAAGGTTGGGCTTGAAGAGGATGACGTTGACCTTCACGGGCTTGCCGCCGGTCTGGCGGGTGATGTCCTTGACGTAGTCGAGCATCGCCTGGACGTGGTTGGGGTCGCTCTCCAGGAAGGGTTTGTCGTCGGACAGGACGAAGATCGTCTCGGCCCCCATCTCGACGGCCCGCTTGACCGCGAAGTACGGGGTGTTGCCGACGCCGGGGGCGTTGCCTTTTTCGGCGGCGGCGGCGTCCTTCAGCCAGGCAAAGCCTTTCTGGGCGTTCTCCTTGGTGGCGTAGACCATCTGGGGGGTGAAGGAGTCGACGCCGTCGCGGAAGACCATGAGGTTGAATTTGGTGGAGACGTTCATCTTCTCCATCATGGCCTGCGCCTGTTCGAGGGTGTCGGCGACGACCTGCTTGGTGTGGACCATGGATTTGGTCACGTCGACGCAGATGGCGATGGAGCGGGTGCGGACGTTCTCGCCGAAGAATTTGGTGTCGGAATAGCCGGTGCCGCCGCCGAGGCCGCGTCCGGCCCCGCCGCCGCCGGAGCCGATGCCGCCGATGGAGCCGGCACGGGAGTTGACGAGCGGGGTGTCGCGCATGTCCTTGATGTCGGGGGTCTTCATCTGGGGCATCTCGGGGAGGGCGACCTTGGAGGGGGCTTCGGTGACGAGGCGCTGGAGGATCTGGGGCTTGCGGGTCTGTTTCTTCATCTGCTGGACCCGGATGGCGTGCTCGAGCTTGCGGGCGGGCAGGGAGGGGGATTTCTTGCCCTCGAACATCATCTTGGGCTTGGGGGCGATGATCATGATGGTGAGGGACGCGGCCGCGACGAGGAGTACGGCGTGGATGGCCAGGGAGGTGAGCATCGCGGAAAGGGTGCGCTTGCGGGAGGCGGCGGCGCGGGCGGCGTCTTCGGCGCGGGCCTGGAGGGGGG
>CACXEY010000086.1 GCA_902766695.1 uncultured bacterium | reverse complement strand
GCCCCCTCCGACTGCGTCATCCGCCTGGTGGGCCTCGACAAAGTCTACCAATCCGGCGCCGAGAACTCCGTCCACGCCTGCCGGACCATATCCCTGGAAATCGCGCGCGGCGACTTCGTGGCGATCATGGGCCCGAGCGGATCCGGCAAATCCACGCTGATGAACATGCTCGGCTGCCTCGACCGCCCGACCGGCGGCGAATACTGGCTCGAAGGCGAACAAGTGGCGGCCTTCGACCGTGACCGCCTCGCCCGCGTGCGCAACCAGCGCCTTGGATTCGTCTTCCAGGGCTTCAACCTCCTCTCCCGCACCTCCGCCCTCGAGAACGTCGAACTCCCGATGCTCTACTCCCCGCACTGCCCCTCCCGCCGCGCCCTGCGCCGCCGCGCCCTCGCGTGCCTCCAGCGCGTGGGCCTCGGCAAGCGCGCCCTGCACCACCCCAGCCAACTGAGCGGCGGCCAGCAGCAGCGCGTCGCCATCGCGCGCGCCCTGGTCAACGAGCCCTCCTTCCTGCTGGCCGACGAACCCACGGGCAACCTCGACACCCGCACCTCGCTGGAGATCATGGAAATCTTCCAGGACCTCAACGACAAAGGCATGACCATCCTGATGGTGACGCACGAACCGGACATCGCCCAGTACTGCCGCCGCCAGATCGTCCTCCGCGACGGCCGCATCGTCCGCGACGAACGCGTAAGCACCCCCCTGCGCGCCACCGAAGAACTCAAACGCCTCCCCCGCGAACTCGACTTCCTCTCCGACGAAGCCCCCTCCGCATGAATCCTTCAACGCAAAGAACGCAAAGGGTTTTCACGCAAAGAACGCAAAGCCGCCCCGCAGGCGCGGCCCCTTGAACTCCAAAGGCCCCCCATGACTCCCCACCGCTTCCCCATCCTCTTCCCTCTCGCGGTCCTGCTGCTCGTGGCGGGATGCAACCTGAGTACCACCAAAGATGTTTCCTTTCTGGCAGATGTTCTGAGGAAAGAGCCAACCGTTGAAATATGCGCAAGCCCTTCCACCCCAACACGCATCAAAAATCCCTTTTCGATGATGTCCGACGGGCAAATTTCCGACTTCTTGACCGGGTTCGCACTTGACTACGTCACCTATGTTCCAACTGTCGAACTCCGCGCAGAAGAATTCACCATGAACTACATGGCAACCCATCTGGTGGTCAACTTCAGGAATCCGAATTCAGGAAAATGGATCCAAGTCATCCGGAAAACGGAAGACATTGACAACGTCGTCTTCCAAAAGATTGCTTCAGCCTTTCCGAATGGGGTATGGAAGGCCCCCGCCCCATGAAAACCCTCCCGCTCCAAGCCTTTGCGTTCTTTGCGTCACCCCCTTTGCGTTCTTTGCGTTTTCCTCTTGCGCCCCCCCTTCCTCTCTCCTTGCGCGGTGGCGCGGCAGGATGCCGCACCTCCCAGGTGCCGTACCCATCCCTCCCGCTCCCCGTCCGCTTCCCTGGGGGGTGCGGCTTCCAGCCGCGCCCGTTCCCTTTCACATCCGCGCCCGCAGGGCGCACCGCATCTTTTCTCTTTTCACTTTTCACTCGCGCCGCAGGCGCGTTCCCTTTGCGTTCTTTGCGTTTTCCTCTTGCGCTCCCCTTGCGTCAACCTTGCGCTTTCCCCGCCCCGAAAATTTTTTCCAATCATTGGAAAACGCCCGAAAAATTTTTCCAATCATTGGAAAAATCCGCCCGTTTTTCCAACCATTGGAAAAAAGTTTTCCAACCATTGGAAAAATCCACCGAAATTTTCCAACCATTGGAAACTTTTTTTCCAATCATTGGAAAACTTTTCCCGCGCCCGCCGGGCGCGCACCGCATCTTTTCACTTTTCACTTTTCACTCCTGAAATGAGGCCCTCCCCATGAAATTCACCGCCACCTGGACCATGGCCCTGCGCGCCCTGCGCCGCAACCCGCTGCGTACGGGGCTGACGATGCTCGGCATCATCATCGGCGTCGGCGCCGTCATCGCCATGGTCGCCATCGGCGTCGGCGCCAAGGCGCAGGTCGCCAACTCCATCGCCCAGATGGGCCAGAACATGCTCATGGTCTTCTCCGGCGCCGCCCGCTCCGGACGCGTCCACATGGGCTGGGGGAGCGCCCCGACCCTGACCAAGAAAGACTACGCCGCCATCCGCTCCGAAATCACCGGCATCACCGGCGCCACCCCCGAGCTGCGCGGCACCGCCCAGGCCACCGCCGGCGCCGACAACGTCTCCACCACCGTGTACGGCGTCAGCGAAGACTACGTCGCCATCCGCTCCTGGACCGTCGCCGAAGGGACCCCCTTCACGGCCACCGACGTCGCGCGCGCGGCCAAGGTGGCCATCCTGGGCAACACCGTCGCGTCCAACCTCTTCGGCTCCGCGGCGGGGGCGGTCGGGCAGATCGTCCGCATCAAGAACGCCCCCTACGAGGTCGTCGCCGTCCTCCGCCCCAAGGGCGCCAACATGATGGGCGACGACCAGGACGACATGATTCTTGTCCCGTGGACCTCCGCGATGGTGCGGTTGACGGGCGGGACCTCCTTCCGGTCCATCACCGTGCAGGCCGAGAGCGCCGACCGCGCGCAGGACGTCATCGCGCAGCTCACGGCCCTCCTGCGCGAGCGCCACCGCATCCGGGAGGGCAAGGAGGACGACTTCACCATCCGCAACCAGCAGGACATGGTCGAAATGGCCACCTCCACCGCCTCCACCATGACCGTCCTGCTCGGCGCCATCGCGGGCGTGTCGCTGCTGGTGGGGGGGATCGGCATCATGAACATCATGCTCGTGAGCGTCACCGAACGCACCCGCGAGATCGGCCTGCGCATGGCGGTGGGGGCGCGCGGGAGCGACATCCTGCTGCAGTTCCTGGTCGAGGCCGTCGTGCTGGGGATCGGCGGCGGCGTAATCGGCATCGCGGCCGGGTGCGCCGCGGCCAAGATCGTATCCATCAAATTCGGCTGGGCGACCCTCGTATCCGCCAAATCCATCGCCCTCTCCTTCCTCTTCAGCGCCGCCATCGGCATCTTCTTCGGCTGGTACCCCGCCCGAAAGGCCGCCTCCCTCGACCCCATCGAAGCCCTCCGTTATGAATGAGACAACCATGAAAACACCCGCCATCTTCGTTGCCCTCCTCGCGCTCATCCTCCCGCTCCCCGCCCTCGCCGATGAACCCACCGATTCAATCGATTCCACCGATTCCATCGATTCAATCGATTTCCCCGTCCCACCCGTCCACCCATCCGCCTCCGCCGCGGACGCCGTCCGCGAAATGGCGCTCGACGACTGCATCGCCCTCGCCCTCGAAAACAACCTCGACCTCCGCATCCAGCGCCTGACCCGCACCGCTGCGGCCATCGACGCCGAAGGCGCGTCCGGCACCTACGACCCCTCCCTGGCGCTCGGCGCCAAGCGCTCCCGCACCGAGACCGAAGGCACCGCCGCGGGCACCTCCGAAGGCGTCCTCTCCACCACCCGCACCGAAACCGACGAAAACGCCTTCACCGCCGGCATCCAGGGCGACACCTCCTTCCACGGCCTCTCCTACGACCTCTCCGCCCGCGCCGGCGACTCCTCCGGCACCCGCGCCAACAACCCCTTCGACACCACCACCGCCTCCGCCGGACTCACCCTCACGCAGCCCCTCCTCCGCGGATTCAAGACCCCGGCCACCCACTACCGCATCGCCACCGCCAGAACCCTCTCCGACGAAGCCGCCCTCGCCCTCGAACAAAAAATCCAATCCACCGTCGCCGCCGTCGAAGCCGCCTTCTATGCCCTCATCCAGGCCCGCGAAACCATCGCCGTCCGCGAAAAAGCCCTTGCCCTCGCCGAGCAGCTCGCCGCCGACACCGAGCGAAAGGTCTCCGTCGGCACCGCCTTCGCCCTCGACGCCCGGCAAGCCGCCTCCCAGGCCGCCACCGCCCGCGCCGAACTCTCCGACGCCCACCGCGCCGCCGCCGTCGCCCACAACGACCTGAAATCCCTCGTCTTCGCCGACCAGCGCACCGTCCGCAACCTGCGCATCGACGCCCGCTACACCCTCGACCCCGCGCGCGTCCCCACCGACCCCGCCGCCTCCGGCGACCTCGCCCTCGACCTGCGCCCCGACCTCCGCGCCCAGCGGCTCGCCCTCGTCCGGCAGGGCATCGAAGTCGACTACCGGCGCAACCAGACCCTCCCCTCCCTCGACCTCGTCCTCGGCGCCGGCGTCGCCGCCTCCGACGAAGACACCTACCCCGACGCCTTCTCCCAACTCGCCTCCGCCGACGAACCCTACTGGACCGCGGGCCTGACCTTCACCATCCCCCTCGGCAACCGCGCCGCTTCCGCCGCCCACCGCCAGGCCCTGGCCAACGCCGAACGCATGCGCCTGGAACTGCGCCGCCTCGAAGAAAACGCCCTGGTCGAAGTCGAGAACGCCACCGCCGCCCTGGACACCGGCTGGGAAAAGATCGCGGCGACCCGCGAAGCCCGCGCCTGCGCCGAAGACGCCCTTTCCGCCGAGCAAAAGAAACTCGACAGCGGCCAATCCACCCCCTTCGTCGTCCTCCAGCTCCAGCGCGACCTGACCACGGCCCGCCAATCCGAGATTGCGGCCCTGACCGACTACCTCCGTCTCGCCTCCGCCCTTT
The DNA here is from genome assembly GCA_902766695.1 of uncultured bacterium. GTDB lineage: Bacteria > Verrucomicrobiota > Kiritimatiellia > CAIQIC01 > Lenti-01 > CACXEY01. Next base: position 196 of record CACXEY010000086.1, on the reverse strand, counting down.
CCCTCGCCGAAGGCACCCTCCTCCGGCGCCACCACCTCGACCTCGACACCTCCCCCGCGCCCTGAGGTGCGTCCCCGCACCTTCCTGCGCCTCCACGAACATCCCACGGGCTGGCGGGCAAGGGACTGCCCGCCCTACCCCTGTCCCATGCGCCCCCCGTGGTAGGGCGGCGAGTCCCCTCGCCGCCAGCGAATGG
>CACXEY010000085.1 GCA_902766695.1 uncultured bacterium | reverse complement strand
CCTCCCGCACCGCTCCCTCTCCCCCAGCAACAGCACCTCCGCGCCCGCCGCATCGTTCCTCACCCATCCCCCCAGCCCCAATCGCCGCGCCACCCTCCACGCCGCCGGCCGGAACCCCACCCCCTGCACCTTCCCGGCCACCCGCAGATGCACGCCGCCCCCCCACGCCGTCCTTTCCATTTTCTCCGTCTCGCTCATCGCCCCCGGATTCACCCTCCGTCAAATGCGCGGCGGAGGCGAAAGCGCCGCGCGGCGGCCTTCGCGCCAGCCTTCGAGGAAGGGGCGCAGACCGTAGCGGTGCCCCTCCACCGCCATGCGCGCGAGGATGTACAGGAATGCCGCCGGCCCCGTCAGCCAGCGGTGCTTCGCGTGCTTGCGGAACAGGATCGCCGTGCTCCGGCCGTACTGCTTCCAGAAGAACGGGTTCGGCGTCCCCACCCCCGTGCTCTTGGAAACCTTGTGCCACATCCTGGCCTCGGGCACGAGCCGGATGGCGACCCCGGCCTCCCCCGCCCGGATGCACAGGTCGTAGTCGTCGCACATGATGAAGTAGTCCCCGTCCAGCACCCCCACCTCCTCCAGGAACCGCCGCGACATCAGCAGCGCGCACGACGTCGCGTACTGCAGCACGCGCTGCCCGTCGAAACTCCCGTCGTCCGGATGCCGCGTCCCCCGCATGACCACCGCAGGGGGAAACGCCCGGAAGCGCGACCCCGCCGACCAGATGACGCCCCGGTCCGCGTAATACAGGATCTTGGGCACCCAGATTCCCGCCTCGGGATGCGCCTCCGCATCCGCCAGCAGCGCCTTCACGCACCCCGGATCGACGATGGTGTCGTTGTTGATCATGAAAACCCACTGCGCGCCGTGCGCCGCCGCGTACTTCAGCCCCTCGTTGAAGCCCTTCGCGAACCCCAGGTTCGCCCCGTTCTCCAGCACGTGCGCCTGCGGGAACGCCGCCCGAACCTTCTCCGGCGAGCCGTCGCCGCTCGCGTTGTCCACGAACAGCAGCGTGTACGGCCCGCCCTCGCTCGCGGCGAGGCTCTGCAGGCATTCGAGCGTGTCGTCGATGTGGTTGTAGCCGAGGGTGACGATCCAGACGTCGGACGGGTTCATCGCGCATTCTCCTTGCTTTTCTCTTCTTCCATGCGCCGCCGGATGCAGAGGAACCAGGGCGTGAATCCCCCCGACGGCGGATCGGCGGCGATGGCATCCGCGATTTCCTTCTCCGTCCAGAACCGCACCTCCGACACCTCTTCCGGATTCGGCACCACCACCGCATCCGCCGGCAGCTTCCCGACCAGCACGTGGTCGTACTCCCACTCCGCCAGCCCTTCCGCCGGCGACTCGGCCCGGTACTCGAACGCGAACCGCTCCGCCAAATCCACCTGCACCCCCAGTTCCTCCCGCAACCGCCGTGCCGCCGCCTCGGCCACCGTCTCCCCCGGCCGCGGATGCGAGCAGCATGCATTCGTCCACAACCCCGGAAAATGGTATTTCCCGGCCGCCCGCCGCTGGAGCAGCCACCGCCCCCCTTCATCGAACAGCAGAATGGAGAACGCCCGGTGCCGCCTCCCGCCCTCGCGGTGCGCCGCCAGCTTCTCCATCCGCCCGGTCTCCCGGTCCGCGCCATCCACCAGGACGACCCATTCTTCGTGGTTTCCGTTCATGCCCCCTACCCTACCATGCCCGCCACGCCCCCGCCAAACGCAAAACACCGCCCGTCCTTCCGTCGGGCGCATCTCCAGTTTGTGCATCCTCCTCCCTTCCGCCTCGACTGTTGATGCCCCCGGATTGAATGGCAAGGCCTCGGGTGGGGCGAGCCGTCCCCGGAGAGCCGGTGTGGAATGGGGCAGGAGGTTTGGAAAACCGGCAAGAACGGCTCGGCGGAGACGCCTCGCCCACCATGCACTTCGTGCGGGAACATGCAGGGTTTGATCTCGTGCCCACTTGCAAAAACGGAGAAACGCCCCCTTCCGTCCCCTGGTGGGGGCAGGTGAAACCCTGTCTTATGCCTGGTACGGCTGCCGATAGGGGCCGACCTCCGGGCGGCACGTCAAGGGCCATCCTGCCGCACGCCCCGCCCGGGCCCGACAAGTAATCACAAGGTTGTCGCCTGACAACTCCTGGGCTGTTTCATTGGGGAAGGCGGATTGGAGTTTTCAGGCGAACACCTTGAGTTTTCGTCCGTGCGCCCCGGGCAGGGGCTGCCCGCCCTGCCCATCACTGCAAACGGGGAAGCTCCGGCTCGGCATACAGCGTGGACTGTCGCATGCTTGGGGCGGCCGCGCAGCGGACGTTTGGTGATTGCGGAGAATGCGGAGGAAGTGTAGAACGGCTCGCGGAATGAACGACAGACACGACATGCGGACGATGCCCCCGGAACCGAAGCGCACCGGCCGGGGCTCCGCCCCCGGACGGAGTCCCGCCCCCCCCAAGCGTAAAGGCTGGGCCACGACCGACGAGATGGAGCGAGCCGTCCGCGAGGAGCGGGGCCGAGAAGAGACCATGGACGTCCGCAAGCCCGACAAGGCGGGCGGCGTCTTCGGCACGTACGAGGTCTCCACCGAAGGCGGCAAGTTCAAGTACCGCGTGGAACTGCGGACCCTGGCCGGCAACGGCAACTGGTGCAGCTGCCCCGACTTCGCCAAGAGCGGTCTGGGAATGTGCAAGCACGTCGTGCGCGTGGTCGAACGGGCCCGGCGCAGGGCCGGCCGCAAGGGCGCCGCCGCGGCCTCGCCCTTCACGGAAGTGTGGCTGGAGGCGGAAACGGGGCGCGTGCGCGTGGATTTCGCGGATACGGCCACCCTCTGGGAGCAGTCCCGCCTGGGGGCCCTGCTGGACGCGGAGGGACGGCTGAAGGACGCTTCGGCCGAGGGCCTGTCCGCCCTCGTCGAGGCCTGCGACCGGTGCGCCGCCGAAGAGGACTCGACGGTACGCCTCTCCCGGGGCGTGCGTCTGGCGGCGGACGAAGCGTCCCGGAAAGTGCGTCTGGCGGCGGACGTCGCCCGCTTCGCCCGCGCCTACGCGGACGCCGGCGGCAAGTGGCCCTTCCTGCGCCTCCCGCTGTATCCCTACCAGATCGAAGGCGCCCTGCACCTGGCCTCCAAGGGGCGCGCCATCCTGGCCGACGAAATGGGCCTGGGCAAGACCGTCCAGGCCATCGCCGCCGCCCTCCTCCTGGGAGAGGTGGCCGGCGCGAAGAAGACCCTCGTCATCGTCCCCGCCTCGCTCAAGGCGGAATGGGAAGACGAAATCGCGCGCTTCGCCGGGATGCGCGCGACCCTCCTGCGCGGGGGCCGCAAGGAGCGCCTCGAAGCCTACCGATCCGCGGCGCCCGGTTTCCTCGTCGCCAACTACGAGCAGATCCTCCGCGACTGGCGCGACGTCAACGCCCTGCTCCGGCCCGACCTCGTGATCCTCGACGAAGCCCAGCGCATCAAGAACTGGCAGAGCCAGACCGCCCGCAACCTCAAGCGCCTGGTCTCGCCCTACGCCTTCGTGCTGACCGGGACCCCGCTGGAAAACCGCATCGACGAACTGTATTCCATCGCCGAATTCGTCGATCCCTCCCTCTTCGGCAGCCTCTTCCGCTTCAACCGCGAATACTACCGCACCGACCCCGAGGGCCGCGTCACCGGAATGAAGAACCTCGACGGCCTCCACGCCAAGGCCGCCCGCGTCCTCCTCCGCCGCCGCAAGGCCGGCATCGAGGAAGACCTCCCCGCCCGCTCCGACCGGAACTACTTCGTGGGACTGACCCCCGAACAGCAATCCCGCTACGAGGAGAACGAAAGCCAGGCCGCGAAACTCTGCGCCCTCGCCGCCCGCCGCCCCCTCACCCCCCGCGAGATGGAACGCCTCCAGCGCCTCCTCGCCATGATGCGGATGCTCTGCGACACCTGCTACATCCTCGATCCCGCCATCCGCGAATCCCCCAAGGCCGACGAAGCCATGCGCATCCTCGGCGACGTCTTCGCGGAAGACCCCTCCCGCAAGGTCCTCGTCTTCTCCGAATGGACCCGGATGCTCGAACTCATGCAGGAACGCCTCGACGCGGCCGGCTGGGGCTGGGCCCTCCATACCGGCGCCGTTCCCCAGGACAGGCGCCGCGAGCACCTGCGCCGCTTCCGAGCCGACCCCGCCTGCCGCGTTCTCCTCGCCAGCGAGGCCGGAGGCGTCGGACTGAACCTCCAGGCGGCGAGCGTCGTCATGAACCTCGACCTGCCCTGGAACCCCGCCAGGCTCGAACAGCGCATCGCCCGCGCCTGGCGCAAGCACCAGACCCGCGACGTCCAGGTCGTCAACGTCATCGCCGAGAACACCATCGAGCACCGCATGGTCGGCAAGCTCAAGTTCAAGCAGGGACTCGCCGACGTCGTGCTCGACGCCGCGGGCGACGCCGTCGACTTCGAACGCGAAGGCGCCGGCAAGGCCTTCATGGCCCGCGTCCTCGAGCTGATGGCCCCCGGCGGCAAACCCGCCCCCGGCGCGCCGCCCGAATCCACCCCCGCGCCCGAACCCACCGACGGCGAACGCCTCCACGAATGGCTCTCCGCCGGACATCCCGAACTGGGCCTCAGCGTCGAAACCGCCTACCTCCTCGCGCGCCTCCGGAAGCTGGGCGTCATCCAGTTCACCGACGGCGCCGCCGAAGGCCTTTTCGGAGGAACCTCCCGCGCGGAAGGCCCCGACGCCGCGTCCGCCGTCCGCCTGCGCCGCCTCAAGGCCGCCCGCGGCGCCTTCGACGCCGCCGCCCGGAAGGCCCGCATGGGCCGGATGCTCTCCGACGGTGGCTTCGCCCCCGAGGGCACCGCCGCCCTTTCCGAAGCCGTCCGCATCGCCGCCGGCGCCGCCTTCTTCGCCCGGACCAGTACCCCCGACGACGCCCCCGCCCCCGCCGAAAGCGCCAACTTCATCGCCGTCCGCGACGCCCTCCGCCTCTCCGACGCCGACGCCCTCACCCTCCAATGCGCCATCCAGGACCAGGAAATCCCCGACGCCCCCTCCCGCACCGACGCCTTCCTCGCCCTCTGCCGGAAGGAGCTGGAACCGTAGTCATGCCCCCCCCTCTCGTCAGCGTCATCGTCGGCGTCTACAACAAGGAACGCTTCGTCGGCGAATGCCTCCGCAGCGTCCTCGCCCAGACCTATCCCAACTGGGAACTCATCATCGTCGACGACGCCTCCACCGACGCCAGCCTCGCCGAAATCGAACGCACCGTCGGCCACGACCCGCGCGCCCACATCCTCCGTCGGGAGACGAACAGCGGCCATCCCGGCGTCGCGCGCAACGAAGCCCTGCGCGCCGCTAGGGGAAAATACGTGGCCTTCCTGGACGCCGACGATCTGTGGAAACCGGAAAAACTCGCCATCCAGACGTCCTACATGGAGATCCATCCGGAATACCCCTTTACTCATACCCGATGCGAAGAAATCGATGCGGCCGGCCGCTTCCTGGATTTGCGCCACGGAGGAATCTATCCGCCGGACGGAAATTGCCTGCTGGCGTTGTTGCGGCATTGTTTTGTGTGTACCAGCAGCGTGATGGTGCGCATGGCGGTGCTGAAGGAAACAGGAGTTTTTTCGGAAGAAAAGTGTTTCAAGTCCGGGCAGGACTACGAATTCTTCGTCCGCTGCGCGAAGGACCATCCCTTCGGCATGCCCGAAGCCGTGCTGGTCCGATACCGCAGGTTTGACGGGACCGTCAGCCGCAATCCGGCGAATTGGAGGTCCATGCCGTCCGATTTCGTCCGGCACAAGATTTTTCTCGAACGCCCTGCCCTATGGAAGGGGCGGCTTTCTAGGCAGGCAGTCCGGGGGATTGCGCTTGATTCCGCTGAGGAAAACGCATATGCCGCCCGTCGGGACGGGCGGTGGGAGCACGTAGCTTGGTTTGCGGCACAAATCATCCGGTTGTCTCCATGGTCCCCTCGGGGGTGGAAGCAACTGGGAGCATCCGTCGCGAGAAGAAAATGAGAAGAAACTGTGCCATCACTCCAGAGAAATTTTGCGAAGCCTTGGCGGCCAACAACCGCCGGAATGGTTTCGCTGAATGGTATTTGAATCATGCCCTCCCCCGGGGTTGGAAGACTTTCCGGCACTTGCCGTCCGGTACGGGCAAGGAGCATCTTCTGGACGTGGGAGGGATGGGCGGATTGTTCGCCCCGGCTTATTTCGACTTGTTCGGATACGGGCAGGTGACGGTTCTCGGGAACGATGCGCCGGCCTCGGGCCGCGTGACCATCGAACGGGAGTGCGGGCCGTGGCACATGCCCGCAGTCCAATGCAACATCGAGAATCAGGTTTGGCCCTTTCCGGACAATACCTTCGACACCGTCGTCTGCACGGAGGTTTTGGAGCACCTTTTGTTCGACCCGATGTTCGCGGTCAGCGAGATGTGCCGGGTGCTGAAGCCCGGCGGGGGTGTGCTGATTACCGTCCCCAACACGTGCAGCGACGAGTGTCTGCTGTGGCTTCTCAACGACATGCAGCCGTGTTCCCTTCGCTTTTACAACACCAAAGTCGTCCAGACCGGGCGCAAGGACGTGGATGCCATCGCAAACATGGGACATTTCCACGAGTCACGCGACGCGACATGGAATGCCTGCTGCACGCGGCGGGTTTCGCCATCGAAGAAATCGGGTCGTTTTCGACGCATCCCCTCCACATGGCGACTTTCAAGTTGCGCTTGCTGTTGCGGATCATCCGCATCCTATTCCCGCGGGCCCGGCGGTTGCCGGGAACAAACCTGTGAGTTTTCGCCCGGGAAAAGGCCTATTGCCCGTTGGCCAAGAACGCCAACCGCTATCCGAAACCACTGTATCATCCCATCGGCTGACGGTTTCATGTGCGATTTTCCCGCGTATCCGATTCCCGGCGTCCGTCCGGCTTCAGTGTCCATTCAGGCATGGACGGGGCCTGCCGTGCCCTTCACCTCGCCCCTCTTGCCCCCGAAAACACAGGTAGCCGGCGCTCAGGGCGTTCGGGATAGTTCCCGTGGAGTTTGGGGCGTGGTGGCGGTTGAGGTAGCAAAAAAGCTGGGTGGCAGGAAATTGGTTGTGCGAATGGGAAAACTGATGGTACGGAAGGGTGCGGGATGCGTTATCGCCACTGTGGAACGATGGGGGAAAATCCGGCAGTATTGTTACCCCAGGGAATACCCCATGTCGCGCTTGCGCGGGGAGGGTTTTCCCCGCCGAAACGGGCGGGGGTCGATCCAAGATGTGGGCGCCGTGGATTGAAGAAGGTTTGAGGAGCTAAATCGTGGAACGTCCGATGGTCAGCGTTTTGGTGACGGTATACAATCAAGGGAAGTATGTCCGGGAATCTTTGGAGAGCGTGGTCGGACAAACGTATCCGGACTGGGAAATGATCGTGACGGACGACCGGTCCTCGGACAACAGCTGGGAGGAAATCCAAAAGGTCGAAGACCCAAGGATCCGTCGGGTTTTGAGATCGGCCAACAGCGGCTTGGCCAACATCCCGAGAAACGAAATGATCCGTGCGGCGAAGGGCAGGTATCTGGCCTTCCTGGACGGCGACGATGTATGGTTGCCGGAAAAACTGGAGCGGCAGGTGCGCTTCATGGAAGAAAATCCGGATTTTCCGTTCAGCCATGTGGCGTGCATGGTCGTGGATCCCGATGGAAAGGATTTGTATGTGCGCAACGGGGGGCGGTATCCGCCCAACGGGGATTGCTTCCGGGCCTTGATGGAAAAATGTTTCATCTGCACCAGCGCCGTGATGGTCCGCCGCGATTTTATGGAAGAAACAGGCCTGTTTTCAGAAGAACGGTGCTTGAGGAACAACGGGGACGACACCGAATTTTTCCTGCGGTGCGCAAGAAGGGGGAAAATCGGTATGCCCACGACGGACGTGCTGGCCCGCTACCGGTGGGACAACCAATCGCTGACGCACCATCCGAGCCGCTGGAAGCCCGGCCTGGATTTGCCATCGCGCCGTGATTTGTGGGAGGGAAAGATGACGGAACGCGAAGTCCGCGACATCGTGTGGAACACACGGCGGGATGCCGCCTACGGAATGAGGAAAGCCGGCCGCTGGTGGCCAGCCATGTGGTATGCAGGCCAGATGATCCGTTTGAAGTGGTGGAACATGGCCGGCTGGAAGATGTTGTGCGCGGCATTGCTGCGGCGAAGGTAATTCGGGATGGCGAGGTGGCGGTATTGCGGGAATCGCAAAAGGGGAATAGTATTCGGACCATGATCGACAAACGGAAAAGGGTGTCCCCGTCGGAGGACAGATGCGGGTGGACACGGGTCCCGTGGCGGGAAGGCTAGACGATGGTTTTCAATTCGTTGG
>CACXEY010000084.1 GCA_902766695.1 uncultured bacterium | reverse complement strand
CCCCCCTCCTCCCCGCAGACCTCCGCACCCTCCTCCCCCTCTGGCTCTCCAATCCCCCTCCTCCCGCTCCCCTCTGGCACACCCCCAGCTGACCCTCTCCCCCCCTCCCCGGGCCCCGCCATCCATGGCGGGGCCTTCTTTCTTCCCCCTCCAAGCGTCCCCCTCCAAGCGGTCCCGCGCCCCGCCGCGTGCGGCGGGGGGGCCCCCCTCCCCTCCGCCAACGGGCTCCTCCCTGCACTTCATGGCCATGCATGTTGCAGGAAAACATGCGTTTTCCGCCTGTTTTTCCGTAATCTCAAATGGTCTCCCGCCCCGCCTTCCACCCCTTCGCGAAAACGTTTTACCCTAGGCAATTTTTCCTCCATCCGCATTTTGGCCTTGATTTCCGGGCCCGTTCCGTCCATGATGCGCGCCCGTTTTGCCCGGGGCGAGCCTGGGCGAGGAGGTACGAACCCATGTCCAGAGAAGTCCCCATTTCCAAAGTCCGCAACATCGGCATCATGGCCCACATCGACGCCGGCAAGACCACCGTGTCCGAGCGCATCCTCTTCTACTCCGGCAAAACCCACAAGCTCGGCGAGGTCCACGACGGCCAGGCCACCATGGACTTCATGGTCCAGGAGCGCGAGCGCGGCATCACCATCCAGTCCGCCGCCACCACCCTCCAGTGGAAGGGCCACTACGTCACCCTCATCGACACCCCCGGACACGTCGACTTCACCGTCGAGGTCGAGCGCTCCCTCCGCGTCCTGGACGGCTCCGTCGCCCTCTTCTGCGCGGTCGGCGGCGTGCAGCCGCAGTCCGAGAAAGTCTGGCACCAGTCCGAAAAGTACGAAGTCCCCAAGATCGCCTTCATCAACAAGATGGACCGCACCGGCGCCGACTTCTACGGCGTCCTCGAGGAAATCCGCACCGAGCTGCACTGCAACCCCGTGCCCATCGTGATTCCGATCGGCAAGGAGGACCGCTTCCGCGGCGTCATCCACCTGATCGACATGAAGGCCATCTACTACGGCGAAGGCGACGACACCGACGTCCGCATCGAGGACATCCCGGCCGACCGCATCGAAAAGGCCAGGAAGTGGCGCGAAAACCTCGTCGAGCAGTGCGCCGAGCAGGACGACGAGCTCATGGAAGAATTCTTCTCCACCGGCACCCTCCCCGCCGACAAGATGCGCGCCATCCTGCGCAAGGCGACCATCGCCCGCAAGATCGTCCCCGTCTACTGCGGCAGCGCCTTCAAGAACAAGGGCATCCAGCAGCTCCTCGACGGCGTCGTCGGGCTCCTGCCCGCGCCCAACGAAATCCCGCCCATCATCTCCGCCAAGGCCGAAGACGGCGCCGAGCCCGAGCGCCGCGAACCCACCGACGAAGCCCCCTTCAGCGCCCTGGCCTTCAAAATCGTCGCCGACAAGCACGCCGGCAAGCTCACCTACATCCGCATCTACTCCGGCACCCTCACCGCCGGCCAGAACGTCTGGAACAGCACCCTCGGCAAGGAACAGCGCATCGGGCGCATCCTGCGCATGCACGCCAACCACTCCGTGCAGCTCGAGACCGCGCAGACCGGCGACATCGTGGCCGTGGTCGGCCTCGCCCACACCCGCACGGGCGACACCATCTGCGACAAGGACCACCCCATCCAGCTGACGAGCATCGAATTCCCGGCGCCGGTCGTCTCCATCTCCATCAAGCCCGACTCCACGGCCGACAACGAAAAACTCTCCAACGCCCTCTTCAAGCTGGCCGAAGAAGACCCCACCTTCACCGTCGCCTTCGACCAGGAGACCGGCGAGACCGTCATCTCCGGCATGGGCGAACTGCACCTGGACATCATCGTCGACCGTCTCAAGCGCGAATTCAACGTCGCCGCGCAGGTCGGCCGCCCCGAAGTCGCCTACCGCGAGACCGCCACCCAGGTCGCCGACGGCCAGTACAAGCACGTCAAGCAATCCGGCGGCCGCGGCCAGTACGCGCACGTCTGCATGCGGCTCGAGCCCCTGCCGGCGGGTAGCGGCTTCGAATTCGTCAACGAAGTCGTCGGCGGGCGCATCCCCTCCAACTTCATCCCCTCCGTCCAGAAGGGCGTCGCGAAAGCCATGCAGAAAGGCCCCTACGCCGGGTATCCCGTCGTCGACGTCCGCGTCGTCCTCTACGACGGCAGCTACCACGAAGTCGACTCCTCCGACTTCGCCTTCCAGGAAGCCGGCCGCGCGTGCTTCTGCGAACTCTTCTCGAAGGCCTCTCCGGTCATCCTGGAGCCCGTCATGTCCGTCGAGGCGGTGACGCCCGAAGAATTCATGGGGGCGGTGACCGGGAGCATCTGCCAGCGGCGCGGCCGCGTCGAGACCATGGAAGACAAGGGCCACCAGAAGGTCATCACCGGGATGGTCCCCCTCGGCGAAATGTTCGGCTACGCGACGGCGCTCCGCAGCCTGACGCAAGGCCGGGCCGGCTTCTCCATGCAGTTCGAGCACTACGAAGCGGTCCCCTTCTTCCTGACCGAAGAAATCATCAAGGCCCGCCGCAAGGCCGGCAAGATCCACTGACCGCCCGCGCCATCCTCCGCGCTCCCCCCGCCGCCGCCGCCAACCCCGGCGGCGGTTTCGTTTTTCCCCGCGCCCCGCTCATTTGGAAACAGGAAAAATCCCATGTTTTCCCTTTGTTTTCCTTCATCTCTCCCGCCATGAACATCTACGCTTGCAAGACCTTCCCTGTGCGGCCGGAACGCCGTGCAGCCGCGCCCCCTGCCCGCGCTTCGCGCAAGGAAAGCGTGATTCACGCCATTTGTGGGCAGGGCGGGCAGTCCCCTGCCCGCCAGTGAACGGGATTCCGATTCACGGGACGGGATGCGCGGATGCCGGCGGGCAAGCGCGTTTCCCCCCCGGATGCGGCCTCAGGCGGGGGCGTAGAGGATGCGCCCGCAGAAGTCGCAGAAGACGAGCTGGTCGTGGCGGCGGGCCTGGACGGCCTGCGCGGGGGAGAGCTTCATGTGGCAGTGGCCGCAGGTACCGTGTTCGACGAGGGCGACGGCGGCGCCGCCGCCCTTCGCGGCGATCCGCTCGTAGCGGGCGAGCCAGTCGGGGTCCACTTCGGCGGCGCGCGCGGCGCGGTCGGCTTCCAGGGGGGCGAGGCCGTCGCCGAGGGTTTTCGAGCGGGCGAGGAAATCGGCGACGTCGGCGGCGACCCGCTCCGCCTGGCGGGCGAGCTCGGCCTTCTGCTCCGCGGCGGCCGCCTTGAGGCGGTCGGCTTCGTCCATGGCGGCGAGTTCGTCGTCCTCGAGCGCGGAGACGCGGCTCTTGACGGCGGCGATCTGGCTCTCCAGCGCGCGGTATTCGTCGTTGCTCTTGATCTGGAGCTGCTGCTCGCGGTACTTGCGCTCCTGGGCGTGCGCTTCCGCGATTTCGCCCTCGGCGCGGCGGATGCGCGCCTGGGCGTCGAGCAGGGCCCGGTCGGCCTCTGCCACGCGGGCCTTCTGGGCGTCGAGGGCGGACTCCATCTGGGCCTTGCGCCGCGGGATGTCTTCCATCTCCCGGCGGAGACGCGCGATCTCCAGGTCGCATTCCTGCAGTTCCAACAACCGTTCCATTGACTTCGCCACGCGTACCGAACCTTTCTTCCGTTGACGGATGCCCCTTTATACCGCAATCCCCGCCTCCGCCGCAACCGCAACCCGCGGGGCAAAAGCGGGATTGCGCGCGCGGGGGGGAACGGGTATGTTCTGCCCCGTGCCTGCACCAGTTTCCAGCCGAATGAAAACCCTCCTCGCGGCGACGGGGCTCTTCACCCCGTCCCAGGTCGAGGAGTGGCTCATCCGCCTGCGCGAGAACGACGGGCTGCTCACCGCCGCCGTCGCCGCCTCCGAGACCGTGCGCGAGGACGTCTTCCTGGAAGCCCTCGCCAAGGCCATGAAAATCCCCTACATGCGCCTAGGCGACGCAGCCATCGCCGAAGACGTCCTCGCCAAAATCCCCCCCAAGGCCGTCTTCCAGTACACCGTCATCCCGGTCGCCCTCGAAGACGCCGGCCGCGTCCTGCGCGTCGCGACGAGCGAACCCTTCCGGTCCGGGCTGGCCGACGCCCTGCGCCTGGCGTCGGGCCTGCGCGTCAAATTCGCGCTCGCCCCGTCGGCGGACATCGAGAAGGCGGTCAAGACCCTCTACGGCGTCGGCGCCGACACCCTCGACCGGCTCGACGTCGACGACGCCGACGACGGCGCCGTCCCGACCCTCGGCGACCTCAACGACCTCGACCAGGAAGCGAGCGTCGTCAAGTTCGTCAACCAGATCATCTGGGAATGCCGCCACGACAACGGCACCGACATCCACATCGAGCCGATGGAGAACGACCTGCGCATCCGCTACCGCATCGACGGCGTCCTCCACCCCACGCCCCTGCCGCCGCAGATGAAGCGCTTCCAGTCCGCGATCATCAGCCGCATCAAGGTCATGGCCGGAATGGACATCGCCGAGAAGCGCCTCCCCCAGGACGGCCGCATCGGCCTCAAGGTCAAGGGCGAAGAAATCGACGTACGCGTCTCCACCATGCCCACCGTCTACGGCGAAAGCGTCAGCCTCCGACTCCTCATGCGATCCAGCGGCATGTTCGGCATGGAAAAACTCGGCCTCTTCCCCGACGACGAAGCCGTCCTCAACCGCCTCATCCGCCGCCCCCACGGCATCCTCCTCGTGACCGGCCCGACCGGCAGCGGCAAATCCACGAGCCTCTACGCCTGGCTGCACACCATCAACTCCGTGGACAAGCGCATCCTGACCGTCGAAGACCCGATCGAATACGAAATGGCGGGCATCAACCAAGTCCAGGTCCGCAGCGAAATCGGCCTCACCTTCGCGAGCACCCTGCGGACCTTCCTGCGCCAGGACCCGGACATCATCATGGTCGGCGAAATCCGCGACCAGGAAACCGCCGACATCGCCATCCGCGCCGCCCTCACCGGCCACCTCGTCTTCAGCACCCTGCACACCAACGACGCCGCGGGCGCCGTCAACCGCCTCGTCGACATGGGCATCGAACCCTTCCTCGTCGCGAGCAGCGTCGAAGCCCTGACCGCCCAGCGCCTCATCCGCCGCCTCTGCCCCCACTGCAAGCGGCCCTGGAAGGTCGACAAACCCTTCCTCCGAAACATCGGCTTCCCGATCGAGACCCTCAAAGACGGCACCATCTGCGAACCCGTCGGTTGCGAAGCCTGCCACGGCACCGGCTACAGCGGCCGTACCGGCATCTACGAAATCCTGACCGTGACCGACGAAATCCGCCAGATGGTGGTCGAGCGAAAGACCTCCGGCGAAATCAAGGAATACGCCGTCGCGCACGGCATGCACACCCTCCGCATGGACGGCTGGCGCAAGGTCCTCGCCGGCATCACGACCCTCGAAGAAGTCCTCCGCGTCACCTCCGAAAACGAGTCCTGACCCGCCGCCGGTCCGCCGCCCCGGACATTTTGGTTCTCCGGGCTTTTATTGTGCGGGCCATGGATTGGGAGTTGTCTGGAGAAAACCTTGCGATTTCTTGTCGGGAGCTCCCGTCGGCCCGACCTCCGGGCGGGCCGAGCGAAAGGATGGCTTGTGACGGGCCGCCCGGAGGTCGGCCAGCCTCACCATGCAAACGACCAGGTTTTCACCTGACGCCCCCATGGGGTGCGCGCAAGCATTCGCCCCCCTCCGAGAGGGGGGTGCCGCCCGGTGGAAGGATTGCCAACGGGATTGTGCCTTCGGAGCGAATGGAAAGGGCGGCGGGGGGAGTACTGCGGGAAGCCGTAGCCGCATGTTTCCGCGTGGTCCATCCGCGAGAGCGGTTTAAGTTTTTCTGTGGCTTCACGGATGTTGCCCAACCACAAGGTCGCGCGGAAGCGCGACCCTCCCGTTACGCTCTCCACGGGGAGGGACGCGCTTCTGCGCGTCCGCAGTGGAAATGGCTGGTGAGACAACGGCTTGAAGCCACACTGGTTTTTGAAACCGCTCTAAATTCTCGATTCGTTCGTTGCCGGTGCAGAGTCGCGCTTGCCGCCACGGCCGAACGCCGTACTCCCCCCCGTCGCGGCCCCTGCCGTTTTCCTTCTTCCATGCATGGACCTCCCATTCATGGCCGCGCCACCCCCCTCTCGGAGGGGGGCGGATTCCGGCACCCTCCTGGATCCTTGCATTCGCGGAATTCAGGAGACGGGTCCACCCCAGTCCCCGAAGAACCGAAATTTTCCAATGATTGGAAAATTTTTTTCCAATGGTTGGAAAAATCGCCCCGTTTTTCCAATGATTGGAAAAAATTTTCGCCGGTTTTCCAATGATTGGAAAAAATTTTCCTGCGAATTCGCCGCAAGGCGGAAAGCGGAAATGCCGGGTTGCTTTCGCGGGGCGCTTGGGCTAGGATGCAAGGGAACGCTTTCGAACAAGGAAAACAAGGAGACATCATGAAGATATCGGTCGTCGGAACGGGATACGTCGGGTTGGTCACGGGCGCGTGCTTCTCGGACGCGGGCCACGAGGTCATGTGCATCGACAACAACCCCAAGAAGATCGAGATGCTCCACCGCGGCGAAATGCCCATCTACGAGCCCGGACTCGAGGAAATCGTCAAGCGCAACGTCGAGGCCGGCCGCCTCAAGTTCAGCACCTCCGTCAAGGAAGGCACCGAGTTCGCCGAAGTCATCTTCATCGCCGTCGGCACCCCTCCCGGACCGGGCGGCGAGGCCAACATGACCTACGTCGAGCAGGTCGGCCGCGAGGTCGCCGAGAACATGACCTCCTACCGCCTCCTCGTCGAGAAGAGCACCGTCCCCGCCAAGACCAGCGAACACCTCAAGCGCACCGTCCTCAAGTACCTGCGCGCCGACACCGACTTCGACGTTGCCTCCAACCCCGAATTCCTCCGCGAAGGCACCGCCATCCCCGACGCCACCAATCCGGACCGCGTCGTGGTCGGCGTCGAGTCCAAGCGCGCCGGCGACCTCCTCGAGGAAATCTACAAGCCCATCCTCGCCAAGGGCGGCGGCAAGTTCCTGCGCATGAACGTCACCAGCGCCGAGCTCACCAAGCACGCCTCCAACTCCTTCCTGGCCATGAAGATTTCCTTCATCAACGCCGTCTCCCGCATCTGCGAGCTGGCCGGCGCCGACGTCGAGCAGGTCGCCCAGGGCATGGGCCTCGACCCCCGCATCGGCCCCCGCTTCCTCAAGGCCGGCGTCGGCTACGGCGGCTCCTGCTTCCCCAAGGACGTCGACGCCTTCGTGCGCCTCGCCGACGCCCTCGGCAACGAATTCACCCTCCTCAAGGAAGTCCAGAAGATCAACAAGACGCAGCGCGAGCACGTCATGAAGAAGATCAAGCAGGAACTCTGGGTCGTCCAGGACAAGCGCATCGCGATCTTCGGCCTGGCGTTCAAGCCCGAGACCGACGACGTCCGCGAGGCGCCCAGCCTCTACTTCGTCCCCGAGCTGCAGGCCATGAAGGCCAAGCTCCGCGCCTGGGACCCCATCGCCGAGGGCAAGTTCAAGGAAATACACCCCGACCTCGAGACCGTCCCCGACCTCTACGAGTGCGCGAAGGACGCCGACCTCGTGCTGATCCTCACCGAATGGGACGCGGTCAAGAACATCGACCTCGCCAAGCTCAAGAGCGTGATGGCCTGCCCGGTGATCGTGGACGGCCGCAACACCTTCGACCCGGCGACCGTCCGCGCCGCCGGCTTCACCTACCACAGCATCGGCCGCGCCTGAGCCGCCGCCGGTCCCCTGCCGCCCCGGGCCTTCCGCCCGGGGTTTTTGTTTGTCCGCCGATCTCCTCTGCACCATTCGCGATACCAAGGAAAACACTGGGTTTTTCTCCTGTTTTCGGCCATCCCCGCCCATGAACCCGACACGGAGTCTCCTTCCTTCCCCCTCCTGCCAGCCTTGTGCTACACTCCCGCCATGAATTCCTCTCCCCTTTCCTTCCCGTCCCCCAAGAGAGCCCTTGCAGACCTGCGCCGCGCTCTTCCGGATTTCGATGCCACCCTCCGCAAACACCCCGGCGGCGACCCTTTCATCGCCGTAGCCAACCCCCATCCCGGCGGCCAGCCCATCCGCATCGACCTCGACCAAAACCCCGCCCTCCACTTCGGCCCCCACCACGACCACTACGACGCCACCGACGACGGCTGGCGCGACCTGATCGGCGACGCCCGCAAAATCGTCTCCGGCACCATCCTCGCCTGCACCTGCACCGACGCCGACGCTTCCTGGAAATGGCACACCTTCCTCGACACGGCCACCGACCCCCTGGATACCGACGCCGATGCCTTCCACTTCCTCGCCGACTCCCAATGGAACCCCATGATCGGCGAACTCCTCTCCCGCTCCGCCCGCGTGGGCGCCGTCATCGACGTCATCGCCTGGAACCCCGCCGCCAACCGCCATTTTGCCCTTTCCTCCGACTGGTTCCAAACCCTCGTCCGTCCCACCGGCCTCGACTATCTACTCGCCGCCGTCGAAGTCCAGTCCACCCCCGGAGGCTCTCTTCTCGAAGCCTTCGCCTTCGATGCCGGCGACGACACCTGGGAATGCCGCCGCGATGCCACCCGCTGGGTCCTCCGCCCCGCCCCCTGGACATGCCCGCCCCGCAAACGCCGAGCCCTCGCCTCCGCCCCAACCCTCGACGCACTCCTCGATCTTCCCCT
This sequence comes from uncultured bacterium, assembly GCA_902766695.1. Taxonomy (GTDB): domain Bacteria; phylum Verrucomicrobiota; class Kiritimatiellia; order CAIQIC01; family Lenti-01; genus CACXEY01. The sequence goes on along the minus strand of CACXEY010000084.1, from coordinate 16,609 downwards.
CCCGCCCTCCTTCCGCTCCACCATCCGCGACGCCCTCTCCGCCCTGCCCGCCTGGGACATCTCCATCATCCGCGCCCGCGGCGAAGACGACACCCCCTGGACCGTCGAAACACCCCTCGATGCCATCGGCCTCTGCGGTCTCTTCGACGACTGGACCAAATGCCCCGCCCGCTACCGTACCGTGGTCCTGCGCCCCGACGAAGCCTCCGCCGTCCAGCCCGCCTTCGACCGCATGAACGCCCGTCTCGGCACCCGCATCGACCACACCGCCTCTCCACAAATCCTCCCCTCCCGCCTCGTGCCCTCCGCCCATGCCCTCCTACGCTCCTGCATCGCCCGCCGCCGCACCGCCACCTTCCGCGCCGCCGCCGCCAAACTCCTCCCCGTTTTCGAAACCGCCGAATCCCTCCACATGCCCATCTCCTTCCACTTCTGACCCTCGCCGCCCGCATCGCACGGCGGTGAGCTTCCGCTCTCTCTGGCTACGGTTCCGCCGGTGCCCCGCAACGCGTGATCCGGGAAATTTCTAGAGTGCTTCAAGATATGGTGTAGCCAGTTTTGTTTTCTGTCCATGCGAAGGGAGCGACGGCACCTCGCCGTCGGCGTTGTCGTGTCCGACATTTCTTTCACCTCCACGACGGCGAGGGCGCCGTCGCTACCTCGCCTTGCTTCCCGCCCCGGGCCTTCCGCCCGGGGCTTTTTCGTGCCCGCCGCGCGGCAAAATTGTTGTTGGCAGCCGGAGAAAAATGGTGCAGGATGGGCGCATGGACGGCAACGGAAACGATAAGTCGGGTGAAGCGCGGGCGAAAGCGGCGGCACGGGCGGCATCGTGGCAGGCCTGGGGCGCGGTGCTGGGCATCGCGGCGGGGTATGCGGCGCCGTGGGTGATGCCGTGGATGTTCCGGTCCATCTTTGCGGATAAGCGCAACCCGGCGGCGCTGGCGGCGGTGGGCGCGGGGTTCTTCGCGTGGGCGTGGATGCTCGGCCACGGACGGCGGGTATGGCGGCGGGAGGTGGCCGGGAAGGAAGAGGAAAAAGGGTGGCGGCGGGGGTGGAAATTCCTGGTGTATTTGTTGGGATTTTTGCTCGTGGGGATTGCGTTGCTGGTGGCGGGGTTCGTGGGGTTCCCGGAGTTCTTTGCGCTGGCGGTGGGGGCGGGGATGGTTTCGCGGAAGGTCGACGGCGGGGAGGAGGTCTGGGACCAACACCGTCGGGGGGAATGGCGTATCTGGTTGGGGCTGGTTGGCTTGATGTTCACGATTGTTTCGCAAATGGTCGTGGATCGGTGGGGCCGGGCGCCGACCTGGGCGGCTGTGCTGCCGTCCGGCATGGCCGTGGCGGGCGTGGCGTGGCTCCTGGCGGGACTGTGGGATGTGGCAGGGCGCGGGCGGCGTGTATGGGTGGGTGGCGCGGCGGTGGCGCTGGCGGTGCTGGTGGCGGCGCAGGCGCTCTCGGGGTTGGCGGTGCAACGGGCGCAGGAGGAGGCGGACGGGCTTCTGCGGGAAGTCCTGGCGCGGTGCGGGGAGCTGCCACAAGAGAAGGCTCGTCCGCCAGTGGCGGAGACGGAAGACCGGCTGGCGGGGCTCGCGGACTTGCAGGCGGAGAGGGAGGATTGGATGGCGTTCGCGGTGGAGCGCATGCGGAGGGAACGTGCGGGGCGGCTGCATCCGGAAGGGGCGGAGGAGCGGGAGTACGTGCGCGGGTGGGTGGCGGGGCATCCGGGGCTGGCGGCGGTGGCGGAAGCGTTGGCGGACCCGGGATACCGCTCGTGCCTGGAGGGAGGAACCATAGCGGGGGAAGCCGCGCCGGGAGTGGCGGAGACAGCCTGGCTGGAGCCGCGCATGGAAGCGGCAAAGGCGGGGGCCGGGATTCTGGAACTGCGGGCGCGGTTGGCGTTCGAAGACGGGAACACGGCGGGCGGAATGGCGGACGTGGGGCGCCTCCAGCGGCTCGCGGAGCGCATGGAACGGGAAACATGGGCGCTCGGTGCAATCGCGGCGGAAGGCATGCGGGACGGAGCGGTGCTGCATGTACTCGCGGAAAGCATCGGGGCCTGGCCGGAGGAGGCGCTGGAGGCGGTCGTGCGGGCGGAGGAGAACCTCGCCGCACGCGGCGGGGAGGACTGGCGGCGGTGGGCGTCGCGGAAAATCGCCATCGGCGACCTCCGCTGCATGCGCGGGCTGCCGGGAGTGCCGAAGTCCTGCGCGGCGGCGTTCGCTTGCGGGATGTATCCGGGACGCTCGGGCAGCACCCGCGCGCGCAGCTTCTGGATGCAACGGGACCGGTGCGTCCTGTTGCGGGATTGGGCGTGGACGCTGGACGCACTGGAAAGCGTGGAGTCGGCGACGCCGGGGGCGGAACGGGATGCGGCGTGGGCCGCGTACGCGGAGGAGGCGGAACGCCGGGCGTGGGCCTTCCCGCTGCTGACAGCGGGCATCGGCGAGGCGAAGGGTCTGACGTGGCGGCGGATGCTTTTCGACCGCCGCACTCGGGCCGAGTTCGTCCGTGCGGCGGTCGCGCTGGAGCGCTGGCGCCGCTCCCACGGCGGCGAACTCCCGGCATCCCTGGATGCGTTTCCTCCGTTGCCGCGCGACGCATGGTCCGGTTCCCCACTGGCCTACGAGCCGGGCCCCCTCCAAATCCCCGAAGAACGCCTGCTCCCCGTCGGCGGGACCGAGGAGCTCACGTTCCCCGCCTGCGAACTTCCCGGCTGGCGCCTCGGCTGGCCGGAGCGGCGGCGGAAAGAAGGACAGCGGGAACGGATGGTGCTGTTCGCACCGGGGGACTGAGGAGGGCCGCCCTCCCGGGGGGGCCATGGGCTTGTCAGGGAAAACCTTGTCTTTGGGCTGGCCGGCTGGGGCCGACCTCCGGGCGGCCCGTCATGGGCCATCCTTTCGCACGGCCCGCCCGGAGGTCGGGCCCTGCCGGCGGGATCGCCCGACAGGAAGCGGCGACACGGTTTCTTGAACCGCCCTACCGGGAGGGGTTCGTCTTGTAACGGATTTCGAGCCCCGGGGGCGTGGTGGCCATGTCGGCCACGAGCGTGATTTCCATCGGACCGGACCGCCATTGCGACATCCGGCGCGTGACGATCGGATCGGCCGCATCGGCCGCCTGCGCGGCCTTCAATTCCTCTTCGAGCGCGGCGACGGCGAGCCGGTCCTCCTCCGCCGCGCCCCCGGATTCCACCCCGCGCTCCGCCAGCCGCCGCCGCGCTTCCCGGAGGCGCAGGGTGCAGTCTTCGGTTTCGGGACGGGGATGGGTCGAGACCGTCTCGGCTGCCTGCCCGTAGCGGGCGTCCAGCTGGTCCTTGAGGCGGCCGTAGAGTTTCTGCGCCTGCGGGACCGCGAGCGCCGGCAGGAACGCCGACCCCGGCGCCGCGAACTGGAACTGCACCCCGTAGAGACGTTCCCGGCGGAAGAAATACGTCAGCAGGCAGGGCCGGTTCAGGATGTCGAGGGAATACACGACCGCCGTCGGCGACGTCCGGAACGGCGGCACCCCCTCCGCCGCGCGCACGTCGACGGGGGCCGCATGCCAGCGGACGTCTCCGAACCCGGGCGGCGCCGGCGCGAGTTCCGGACGATCGGCCGCGACCGGGAACACGCACGGTTCGGCATCGGGGAAGGACGAAAGGACCGGGATGTCGGGCTTGACCGGGAGTTCCGATATGACGGGGAGATGGTGGAGGAGCTGGTAGCGGTACACCACGAACCCGAACACGGCCAGGGCCAAAACCAGCGCGAGGGGAATCACCAGCGAAAACCCGGATCTGCGGCCGCGCTCCGCGAGCTCGGCCTCGATCGCCCGCGCGAGCTGGTCGGGACACGACGTCCCCCGCCTCCCGCAGGGCGTTCCCTTGAGGAGGGCGGCGACTTCCGCGGCGGGGCGCCCCACCACCAGCTTGGCGACGCCCGCCGTGTTGCCGGGACATCCCCCGTCGAAAGAGCAGGCGGAGAGCGTGCCGTCGCCGTCGATTTCGAAGCTCACCGAGCGCGAGCAGGTACCGGTGCAGGGATGCGTGGTCATGGGAAGTCTCCTCTCGGGCGCGCCGTCCGCGGCGCCGGATTTTCGTTGATGCAGATGGGGGCGTCCATGGCGGCACCATACCCTGTCTCCCCCTCGCGCGGCAAGCCCGGAACGGGGCGGCCTGGAGCGGTTCCAGAAACAATGCGCTCTCGCTTCCTTGGGGTCGTCAGGAGAAAACCTTGTCTTTTGCGGTGGGGCCGGCCGGTAGGGGCCGACCTCCGGGCGGCCCGTCATGGGCTGTCCTTACACCGCTCCAAACGAAGCGCGCGCGGGGAATGCCGCGCGCGCCGTGCTGCCGGAATGGGCGGGGGAATTACTTGGACGCCGGAAGGGTGGCGTTGGCCTTGGCGATTTCCACGATGGAGGCGAAACCTTCGGGGTCGTGGATGGCCATTTCGCTCAGCATCTTGCGGTTGAGGGCGACGCCGGCCTTGGCGAGACCTTCGACGAAGCGGCTGTAGCTGATGCCGGCGTTGCGGCAGGAGGCCGACAGGCGGACGATCCACAGGGCGCGGAAGTCGCGTTTCTTCTCCTTGCGGTGCGCGTAGGAGAGGGCCTGGGCGCGGTCGACGGCTTCGGTGGCCTGGCGGAACAGCTTGCTCCGGCTCCCGTAGAAGCCCTTGGCCTGGTCGAGGCGGCGTTTGCGGCGGGTGCGGCTGGCAACGGCGTTGGTGGCTCTTGGCATGGTGGGATCCTCCTATCAGGCGTGCATCTGGTCGGCGAGCGCGCGGGCGATGTTCCCCGTGGACTCGGCGGTCTGGCGGAGACGGCGCTTCTGCTTGCGCGTCTTGCAGGCGGCGAGATGGCGGCGGCCGGGCTTCTTGTGCAGGATCTTGCCGGTCCCGGATTCCTTGAAGCGCTTGGTGACGGCCTTGCGCGTTTTCTTTTTGACTTTGGTGGCCATGTTGTACGGTTCCTTCACTTGGGTGGGGGCGGCTTTCGATCCGCTCCCGTTGCTGTTCTTCGCAAATGTTCGGGCGGTTATACGGAATCGGCGCGCGCTTGTCCAGCGCAATCGGAGGGGGCGGGGCGTTTTTTTTCGGTTTTCCGGGACGAGGGCGGAGCGGCAGGCGCGGGAATGGTTGCCAATGGGCCGGAAATCGTTGCCGGGGACGCCTACAGGGCGCGGACCTGCTCTTCGGTCAGGGCGGGGTAGCCGGCGGCGGTCAGGGCCGGGATGGCGACGGCGTTGTCTTCGAAGCGGAAGATCACCACCGCCTTGCCCGGGGTCCGGGTCGCGAAGGCGTACATGTATTCGACGTTCAGGCCCGCCGCCGTGATGGCGTCGAGGATCCGGTTCAGGCCGCCGGGGCGGTCCGGCATCTCCAGGGCCACCATCTCGGTGACGTTGAAGGTGTGGCCGCGGTCGCGGAGCGTCGCGGTGCAGCGGTCGACGTCGTCCACCAGCAGGCGCACGATGCCGAAGTCGCTGGTGTCCGAAAGGGACATCGCCCGGAGGTTGCACTGCGCTTCGGTCACGCACTGCAGGATGCTGGCCAGGCGGCCGGCGCGGTTTTCGAGGAATACGGAGATTTGGCGGACGTTCATGGGAGGGCCTTTCTGGATGGGTCAGATCTTTCGGAGGTCGCGGACGCGGACGGCTTTGCCGAGGGTGCGCTCGATGCTGCCGGGTTCGCAGAGTTTGACCTTGGCGCCGACGTTCAGGACGGTCTTGAGCCGGTGCTGGAGGTCGGCGCGCAGGGCTTCGAGGGTCTTGATCTTGTCGGTGAAGGCGTCGTTGCCGATTTCGATCTGGATTTCCATGGTGTCGAGGTTGCCCTGGCGGTCCACCGTGATGAGGTACTGCGGGAGGACGCCCTTGACGCGCACGAGGACGTCTTCGATCTGCGACGGGAAGACGTTGACGCCGCGGATGATGAGCATGTCGTCGGTGCGGCCCATCAGGCGCGCGATGCGGCGGGTGGTCCGGCCGCAGGGGCACGCGTCGGGCAGGATGCAGGTGATGTCGCGCGTGCGGTAGCGGAGAAGGGGCTGGCCGTACTTGGAAAGGCAGGTGACGACGAGTTCGCCTTTTTCGCCGTCGGGGAGCGGCGCGCCGGTTTCGGGGTCGATGATTTCGGGATAGAAATGGTCTTCGCAGAAGTGGAGGCCGCTCTGTTGGGTGCATTCGCCGGCGACGCCGGGGCCCGCGACTTCGGAGAGACCGTAGATGTCGTAGGCCTTGAGCGGGAGGACTTCTTCGATGTGCTTGCGCATGGCCTCGGTCCAGGGCTCGGCGCCGAAGTGGCCCGCGCGCAGCTTGAGGGAGTGCATGTCGACGCCCATCGCGGCGCCGACTTCGGCGATCTGCAGGGCGTAGGAGGGGGTGCAGCAGAGGGTCGTGACGCCGAAGTCCTTCATCAGCATCACCTGCTTTTCGGTGTTACCCGCGGAGGCCGGGACGACCGCCGCACCCAGGCGCTCGGCCGCGTAGTGCATGCCGAGGCCGCCCGTGAAGAGGCCGTAGCCGTAGGAAACCTGCACGATGGACTCGGGCGTGCTGCCGGCGCGCTCGAGGGCCCGGGCCGCGCATTCGGCCCAGACGTCGAGGTCGGCCTGGGTGCTCGCCGCGACGGTCGGCTTGCCGGTGGTGCCGGAGGAGGCGTGGATGCGCACGATGTCGCGCAGGGGCGTGCCCAGCATGCCGAAGGGGTACTGGTCGCGGAAGTCTTTCTTGACTGTGAAGGGCAGCTTGGCGAGGTCGGCGATGTCCCGGATGTCGTCGGGGCGGACACCGGCTTCGTCCATGCGCCGGCGGTAGAAGGGGACGTGGTCGTAGGCGTGGCGGACGACGGCGCGGAGGCGCTCGCTCTGCAGCGCGCGCAACTCGGCGCGGGGCAGGGTCTCGGCCCAGGAAAGGGGTTTGGAGGTTGGAGTGGTCATGGGGAATCCTTTTGGATGGGGGACGGGATGCGTCCCGGAGTCAGGCGCGGAATATGCACTATTCCGCGGCGCCGCACAACAGCGTTTTTGAGGGGAAGGCGGCGATTTTTTCATGGGGGGAGGATTGACGGAAACGGGATGAATCATCAAGGATTTTCCTGTTTCCAAAAGTGCATGCACGGCGGCCGCCGGGAGAAGGGGGGGCGATTGAATTCGCGGGGAAAGCCCCGGTCAGTCGTCGAGGAGGTCGGGGGTGTGGGAGGAGAGGAAGGTGCGGCAGGCGGAGAGGATGGCGTCGGGGGTTTCCAGGGTCAGGACGTGGTCGGCCAGGGTACGGGCTTCGTCCAGGCGCAGGGAGCGGATGACGTGCTTGATGCCGGGGATGGCGTCGGGGGAGGTGCTCAGGGCGCTGACGCCGAGGCCGATCAGCAGGGGGGCGAGTTCGGGGTGCCACGCCATTTCTCCGCAGACGCAGGCGGGGATGCCCGCGACTTGCGCGGCGGCCGCGGTAAGGCGGATGAGCCGGAGGATGGCCGGGTGCGCGAGGGGGCAGAGGTGCGCGACGCGTTCGTTGCCGCGGTCGGCCGCCAGGGTGTACTGGGTGAGGTCGTTGGTGCCGATGCTGAAGAAGGAGACGTGCGTGGCCAGCCAGGCGGCGGTGAGGGCCGCGGAGGGGACTTCGACCATGACGCCGACGGGGATGTCGCGGCGGTGGGGGATGCCTTCGGCGGTGAGTTCGTCGGCGCACGCCAGGCGGACGGCTTCGGCGGCGCGCAGGTCGGCGAGGTCGTTGACCATGGGGTACATGATGCGCAGGTTGGAGCTTTCGGCGGCGGCCCGGAGGAGGGCCCGCAGCTGGGGCTTGAAGAGGTCGGGGCGGGCGAGGCACAGGCGCAGGGCGCGGCAGCCCATCGCGGGGTTGTCTTCGGGGGGGAAGTCGAGGTGCCGGGTGAGTTTGTCGCCGCCGAGGTCGAGGGTGCGGACGGTGACGGGCGCGGGGGCGAGGGAGCGGGCGATGGAGGTGTAGGCGCGCAGTTGGCGGTCTTCGTCGGGCAGGGTGGTGCCGTCCATGAAGAGGTATTCGCTGCGGAAGAGGCCGACGCCGTCGGCGCCCGCGGCGAGGACGCGCGGGGCGGCGTCGGGGGATTCGATGTTGGCCCGCAGGGCGATGGGGGTTTCGTCGAGGGTCTCGGAGGGGAGGTCGCGGAGTTTGGCGAGGCGGGCACCGAGGCGGTTGCGCGCGCGGATGCGCTTGGCGGCGGCGGACTGGCGCGCGGGGGCGGGCCGGAAGACGAGGAGCCCGGCGGTGCCGTCGAGGAGGACGGGGCCGGGGGCGGGCGGGGCCGCGGGGCCCCAGTCGGGGATGCCGACGAGGGCGGGGATGCCCAGGGAGCGGGCGAGGATGGCGGTGTGGGAGGTGGGGCCGCCTTCGGCGGTGGCCAGGGCGAGGAGGCTGTCGCGCGGGGCGGCGGCGAGGTCGGAGGGGGACAAGTCGCGGGCGTAGAGGATGTGGGGGGTGGCGGGCAGGTCGGCGGAATCGGCCTGCCCGGCGAGGAGGCGCAGGAGGCGGAGGGCGACGTCGCGGACGTCGGCGGCGCGCTCGCGGAGGTAGGGGTCGGAAAGGGCGGCGAGGGCGGCGGCGTATTTGCCGGAGACGGCCTGGACGGCGCGCGCGGCGTTGAGGCGGCTGGCGCGGATGGCGGTGCGGATTTCGCCGGTGTATTCGGGGTCGGCCAGGGCGTCGAGCTGGGCCTCGAAGAGGGCCGCGGCGTCGGGGTTGCCCGCGGCGGCGAGGTTGGCTTGCAATTCGCGCAGGCGGGCGGTGGCGGCGGCGAGGGCGGCGTCGAGCCGGCGGAGTTCGACGGGGGCGCGGGAGGGGGGGACGGGGTCTTCGGGAACGGGCGGGGGCGCGGTTTCGAGCCGGTGGAGGGGGCCGAAGGCGATGCCGTCGGCGACGCCGATCCCGCGGAGGATGATTTCCGGCGGGATGGGCGCGGGGGCTTCCACGGCTAGTCCTCGAAGAATTTTTTGTCGAAGAGGTCGACCATTTCGTCGAGGGCCTCCTGAGCTTCGGGGCCTTCGGCGGTGAGGACCATGACGGCGCCGCAGTGGCCTTCGAGGGTCAGCAGGCCCATGATGGACTTGGCGTTGACGCGGAGGCCTTCTTTTTCGATGTAGATGTCGCAGGGGTGGCGGCTGGCGGCCTTCACGAGGAGGGAGGCGGGGCGCGCGTGGATGCCGTAGCGGTTGAGGACGGTGACGCGGCGGACGAGGGGGCCGCCGGCGGGGGCGCCGGGGGCCGCGGGGGCTTTCTTCTCGGGATTCGGTTGGGGCTTGTCGCTCACGGGTGGTTGGGTTTTTCTTTCCTGGAAAGGGTTTCCATGATGCGGGCGTCCAGTTCGCGCGCCGCGTCGTGGCCCATCTGCTTGAGGCGGCAGTTGAGGGCGGCGATCTCGACCACGTTGGTCACGTCGCGCCCCGGCGCCACCGGAAGGGTGATGAGGGGAATCTCCACTCCTAGCACGTTCCGGGTGGTCGTGTCCAGTCCCGTCCGGTCGATGTCGTCGGGGGCGGTGCCGGCGCGGCGCATGCGGATGATCAGGTCGAGGGTCGTGGAGTCGCGCATCGCCGCCGCCCCGAAGAGGCTCGGGACGTGCATGATGCCCAGGCCGCGGATCTCCATGTGCTCGCGGATGATCCCCACGGCGCTGCCCAGGACGGAGCCGGTGGAGAGGCGGGTGAGGACGATGGCGTCGTCGGAGATGAGGGAGTGTCCGCGCTTGATGAGGGAGAGGGCGATTTCGGATTTGCCGATCCCGGGTTCGCCTTCGAGGAGCACGCCGATGCCGTTGATGTCCACGAGGGTGCCGGGCAGGCGCAGGCGCGGGGAGCCGAGGTTCTGGAGGAGGACGGTGGCCGCGTTCATGAAGTCGCCCGTGATCATGCGGGTGCGCAGGACGGGGACGTGCAGGCCGGAAAGGGCGGCTCGGGCGTACGGGGGGGTGCGGCGGCCGCGGCAGAGGACGATGCCGGGGACGTCGCCGAGGGCGCGGACGCGGGCGGCGCGCTCCTCGGGGGGGAGGTAGGAGAGGTAGCCGGTTTCGGCGAGGCCGAGGACCTGGATGCGCTTGTTGGCGTAGTGGCGGAGGTAGCCGGCGAGGGCGAGTCCGGGGCGGTTGAGGGCGAGCTCGACGATGCGGTGGGAGGCGGCGTGCTCCTCGTTGAGCTCCCAGTCGAGCTGGAGGGATTCGCGGCCGGCGCGGTAGAAGTCGGCGACGGTCAGGACGGGGCGGTGGTAGTTGGAAGGGGCGCTCATGGGCGAATCTTCGTTTGCCGTCGCAGTTTACGGCGCCCGCGCCGCCCGCGCAAGCATTCTTTGCCGGTGGGCGGCCGGCGGAGCGGCCGCGGGCAGGACCCGTATGGAGGGAGGGAGGCGGGAGGAGTGTCAGAAGGAGACGCGGAGGAGGGGGAGGCAGGGGAGAGTGGATTCGGAAACGAAGTTCAGGAGGCCGAGTTGGAGGCCGTGGAGGGTGGTGGCGGTGTTCACGAGGCCCAGTTGCAGGCCGTGGGTTTCCTGCGCGCGGTTCCAGAGGCCGAACTGGGCGCCGGTGGTGTTTTCGGACCAGTTGACGGCGCCGAACTGGATGCCATGCTGATCGAGGTTGGGGCCCGCGCGGTTGAAGAAACCGACTTGCAGGCCACCCCTGAGCGAACTCGCGAAGTTTGCGCAGCCAAGTTGCATTCCGCCCAAAGAGTCGCGGCAAAGGTTGCACGCGATGGCGGTTTGGATGCCGAGGGAGTCTTCGGCGCAGTTCGCGATACCGGCGACCTGCCAGGCGAGGACCGCTTGCTCGGCCATGTTCACGCCGGGCGTCACTTGGAGGCCGGCCATCCAGCTGGTGGAATTGTTGACGGCAAGGGAGGCTTCGACCCCTGCCACGGCTTCATATTCGCCCCAGGGGAGGCCCAGGGCCAGGCCAATCACGCCTTCGGGAACGCTCAGCCCCGGCGCGAACGAGATGCCGATGGGCCAGATTCCTTCGACACATGCCGTGGCGCAGGTGAGGAGGATGGCAAGGAGGGAGAAGAGGGAGAGGAGGATGGTGCGGAGGCGGGTTTTCATGGGATGAAAAGTTTTCCAATGATTGGAAAGTTTTTTTCCAATGGTTGGAAAATTTGGTCCTGTTTTTCCAATGATTGGAAAAATTTTACGGCGGTTTTCCAATGATTGGAAAAAATGTTTCCAATGGTTGGAAAATTTGCAGGGAGGCGGTGAGCTAGCAGATTGTGCAAGGGGCAGGGGAACATAACAAGCGCGCCGTCGCGGGAGCGGCGGCGCGCGGGGCGTCTCACATGCCGGCGGGGGGCTCGGCGTCGGCAAGGCGCTGGCGTTCCTGGCCGCGGGCGATCATCTTGTCGCGGGATTTGCGGAGCTGCTTGTCGAGCCGGTCCGCCGCCGCGTCGATCGAGGCGTAGAGGTCGTTGGACGTTTCTTCGGCTTCCAGGTGCATCTTGTCCCGGCCCTGGACGATCACGGCCGCCGTGAAGCGGTACTTCTCGTTGGTGCAGATGACGTGGCAGCTCTCCACTCGCGGATAGTCCCCGATGACGGGAAGAAGGCGCGACTCCACCCGGTCCTTGATGCTGTCGTTGATTTCGACGTTGCGGCCCGTGATTTTGATGTCCATGCTTGCTCCTTGTTGGTTTGTTTGCGGGGGCCGACGCGGCCCCTACATCGTGAATCCCTCCCCGAGGTATTTCTTGCGCGCTTCCGGGTCGTTCACCAGGAACTCGCGCGTGCCTTCGCACAGGACAGACCCGGAGTAGACGACGTAGGCGCGGTCCACGACGGAAAGCGTCTCGCGCACGTTGTGGTCCGTGATCAAGATGCCCAGCCCGCGGCGCTTGAGGTCCAGGATGATCTGCTGGACGTCGTAGACGGCGAGGGGGTCGACGCCGCTGAACGGCTCGTCGAGGAGGATGAGCGACGGGTTCGTCACCAGCGCGCGGGTGATTTCGAGGCGGCGGCGCTCACCGCCGGAGAGGGTGTAGGCCTTCTGCTTGGCGAGGTAGGAGATCTTGAGCTCGTCGAGCAGGTATTCCAGGCGTTCGCGCCGCTCGCGGGCGCCGAGGGGGAGCGTTTCGAGGATGGCGAGGACGTTTTCCTCGACGGTGAGGTTCCGGAAGATGCTCGGTTCCTGCGCGAGATAGCCGAGGCCCATGCGGGCGCGCTTGAACATCGGCAGGCGCGTGACCTCGCGGCCCTTGAAATAGACGTGGCCGGAGGTGGGGCGGATGATGCCCGTGATCATGTAGAAGCTGGTGGTCTTGCCGGCGCCATTGGGTCCGAGCAGGCCGACGATCTCGCCGGGCCGGACGTTCATGTTGATGCCGTTGACGACGCGGCGGTGGCGGTATTCCTTGACCAAATCCTTGGTCTCCACCAGCATTTCCTGTGTATCGGGCGTTGGATTGTCGCTCACCGCTTGCTCCTCGTTACGGTTGCATCCTACCGCGCCCCCCGCCTCCCCGCAAGTTTTCTTTGGCGGGCGCCGCGCGGCGGCCCGGGACCTCCCCGGGGCTTTTTTCCGGGACGCGGAACCGGAAAAAGCGCGGTTTTTCCGAAAAATGCAAAATCGGGACTTGATTTCCGGAAGGAAATAGTGTTTCTAGAGGAAACACTCCCAGCGCCCCGGGATAGGGACGCGGCCAACGGCCATTTGTACAACCAAGGAAAAACAGAGAATGAAAAAAACGACAATGGACCGAAACACGACGAACAGCACACCCGTCCGCAAGCGGCCTCCGAAACCGCCGATGCCCCCCAAGAAGGTCAAGGCCCGCTATGCGGCCCGCGCCCTGCTGAGTCTGGCCAAGACCGGCTCGAACCGCGAAGTCGCCCGCCGCGTCGAAGCCTGGGCCCGCAGCCAGGCCGCCAAGCGCCCCGAGACCTTTGGTTGCTACCGCATCCTCAGCGCCGGTTCCCTCCAGCGCCTCGCCAACCGTCTCCGCCGGGCCGTGAACGACCTGACCGCCCGCAACGTGCCGCGCAACGAGTGGCCGAGCGCGTTCGTCATGGGCTTCCAGCCCAAGGTCCGCGCGCCCTACCGCACGAAGAAGCGCATGCAGATGGTCCAGGAATACATCAAGATGTACGGCATCCCGCCCGGGACCCCCGGCGTTCCCCCGGAGTTCATCGAGGCCGCCGCCGCCCAGCGCAAGGCCGCCGCCAAGGCCCGCAAGGCCCCCAAGCGCGGCTGATTTCCCGCACGGCCCCTTCCGACCTGCGTTCCCCTCCCGGAACGCAGGTTTTTTCGTGTCCGGCGGACGCCGGGACCGATGGATCGGCCGCCCGGCCGTCGCCCCGCCCATCCGGACGGCCCGCGCAGGCGCCACGCCCCCCTTCCGGGAACCGGCCATGCCGGATGGGGTCCTCCTTGCAAAAGCGGGCAAAGCGCACGCCGTGCGCGAAATCCGGGGTTGTTTTCGGAGGGGGATTTGGTAGGATGGTTGGGATAGTTTGCAAGGCAAGGATTGACCATGAGCGACGACATCGAACAGACCCCACAGGACCACGGCGAGGACGCGGAATACCAGCCCGCGGCGCTGGCCCCCCAGAACGCGGCCAGCCGCATCGAGCACGTCACCATCGAGGACGAGATGCGCAATGCGTACATCGATTACTCGATGTCCGTCATCGTGGGGCGCGCCCTCCCCGACGTCCGCGACGGGCTCAAGCCCAGCAACCGGCGCATCCTCTTCGCCATGAAGGAACGCGGGTGGACCTCCCGCGTGAAGTTCGTCAAGTGCGCCAAGGTCGTCGGCGAGGTCATCGGCAACTACCACCCGCACGGCGACGCCGCCATCTACGACACGCTCGTGCGCATGGCGCAGGATTTCTCGATGCGCTACATGCTCGTCCAGGGCCAGGGGAACTTCGGCTCCATCGACGGCGACCCCGCCGCCGCCTACCGCTACACGGAGTGCAAGCTCCACGCCCTCGCCGAGGAGCTGCTCGCCGACATCGACAAGGAAACGGTCGACATGCAGAAGACCTTCGACGAGACGCGCGACGAGCCGGTCGTGCTGCCGTCGCGGTTCCCGAATTTGCTCGTCAACGGGTCGACCGGCATCGCGGTCGGCATGGCCACGAACATCCCGCCGCACAACCTCGGCGAGGTCATCGACGGGCTGCTGTACCTCATCGACCACCCCGCGGCGACGGTCGCGGAGCTGATGCAGTTCGTCAAGGGCCCGGACTTCCCGACGGGCGGCACGGTCTGCGGCGTCAAGCCCATCCGCGAGATGTACGAGACGGGCCGCGGCCACCTCTGCGTGCGCGGCAAGGCCCGCGTGGAGGACTGGAAGGGCGACCGCGAGCGCATCATCATCTCGGAAATCCCCTACACGGTCAACAAGTCGGCCCTCATCGAGAAGATCGCCGAGCTGGTCCACGAGCGCAAGCTCGAAGGCATCAGCGACCTGCGCGACGAGTCGGACAAGGACGGCATCCGTGTGGTCGTGGAGCTCAAGCGCGGCGCGGTCGGCGAGATCGTGCTCAACAACCTCTACAAGCAGACGCAGCTGTCGATGACCTTCGGCGCGATCATGCTCGCGATCGACCACGGCCGGCCGCGCATCCTGACGCTCAAGGACCTGATGCAGTGCTTCATCGACCACCGCTTCGACGTCCTCAAGCGCCGCTGCGAGCACGAGCTGCGCGAGGCCAGGGCGCGCGCCCACATATTGGAAGGCCTGCTCATCGCGCTCGACAACCTCGACGAGGTCGTCCGCATCATCCGCGCCAGCCGCAGCCGCGACGACGCGCGCGTGCAGTTGATGGGGCGCTTCGGCCTCAGCGAGCTGCAGGCGAACGCCATCCTCGACATGCGCCTCTACCAGCTGACCGGGCTGGAGCGCGACAAGGTCGAGGCCGAGTACAAGGCCATCCTCGAGCGCATCGCGTATCTGGAGGACCTGCTCGCGAACCCCATCAAGATCTACGGCGTCATGAAGGACGACCTGCGCGCCGTCCGCGAAGAGTACGCCGACCCGCGGCGCACCGAAATCGCCTTCGACCCCGCCGACATCAGCATGGAAGACCTCATCGCCGACGAGGACTGCGTCGTCACCGTCACCCACGGCGGCTACCTCAAGCGCACCCTCACCAGCGTCTACCGCGAACAGAAGCGCGGCGGCAAGGGCCTCAACGGCATGGACACCAAGGACGAGGACTGGGTCGAGCACGTCTTCAACTGCTCCGCGCACGACTGGATGCTCTTCTTCACCGAGCAGGGCCGCATGTACTTCCGCAAGGCCTACGACATCCCCGACAGCGGGCGCACCTCGCGCGGCAAGGCCGTCGTCAACTTCCTGCAGATGGGCGAGGGCGAGAAGATCGCCGCCATCATCCCCGTCCGCGGGTTCGGCGGCGACAAGAACCTCTTCTTCGCCACCGAGCGCGGCATCGTCAAGAAGACCCCGCTCGCCGCCTACAAGAACGTCCGCGCCGCCGGGCTCATCGCCATCCGGGTCGAAGAAGGCGACCGCGTCGTCGGCGTCGAACTCACCGGCGGCGAAGACGAAATCATGCTCGTCACCCGCCACGGCCAGGGCATCCGGTTCAAGGAAACCGACGTCCGCACCATGGGCCGCCCGGCGGCCGGCGTCATCGGCATCCGGCTCGCCGAGGGCGACACCGTCGAAGGCCTCGAATGCGTCCGCGGCACCGCCAAGCTCCTGACCATCACCGAGAACGGCTACGGCAAGCGGACCGACTTCGGCGAATACCGCCTGCAGCACCGCGGCGGCACCGGCCTGATCGCCAACGAACTCACCGGCAAGACCGGCCCCCTCGTCACGGCGCTGACCGTCGAAGACGACGCCTGCATCATGCTGGTGACCAAGAGCGGCATCATGATCCGCATTCCGGTCGACGGCATCCGCGTGACCGGCCGCAACGCCCAGGGCGTCAAACTGATCGACCTGGAAGAAGGCGACGCCGTCATGTCCGCCACCCCCGTCGACCCCGACGAAGCCAAGCCCGAAGGCACCCCCGACCCCGCCGGCGAAGACGCCGCCGCCGTGCCCGAAGGCGACGCGCCCAGCGAAGACACCTCCAGCGAGGACACCGCCGCTGAGGAGCCCGCCCCCTCCGACGCCGGCTGAGCCGCCCCCGGATTCGACTGCAATCGACGGCCTCGGTTGCAGCCGAATCCCCTGCCCCGCTCCGCCCCCCGCCACCTCCCCCCTTCCCCGCCGGAATCCCCTCCCGCGGGCGCGCGAAAAAACTTTTGCGCAGGCGCGGAATGTGGTAATGGACGGAGAAGGGACGCCGGAGTCGCTCCGACGCCCGTCAGACAAAGGCACCGGGAGACGCCCGCCGGCGGATCCCGCACAGGCGTTGCCGGCCAACCCCCGGCAGGGTCCAAACGGAACAGGCAGACATGGAAAACGAAAACATCCCCGAAAACGGGCCGAAGGACGAAAAGCCGGAACTGGCCCTCGATTTTGATTTCACGCCGGACTGGGCGCGCAACCCGCCCGAGAACCCGTACGCGGGCCGCGAGGACGCGGGCGCGGAGTTCGGGGATGGCGGCGGGCGTCCGCCCTTCCGCCGCGGCGGGGGCGGCGGCTTCCGCAGGGGCGGCGACCGTCGCGAGGGCGACCGCCGCGAAGGCGGGTTCCGCAGGGATGG
>CACXEY010000083.1 GCA_902766695.1 uncultured bacterium | reverse complement strand
TGCTGGGCTTGGCCTTGGGCGTTCTGGGGGTATGGGCCTGGACGGTCCGTCACCGGCACCCGCGGCTGGCCAAGGCATTGGGGGGGGGCTTGGCGGTGTACCTGCTGCTGGGGGCGATCGGCTGGGCGATGTTCCTGACGGCGATGAATGCCACGCCATGAAACGCGCAACCCAATGGACCCTCCGGGTGGTGGCCGCAGTCGTACTGGCGGTTCCGATGTGGTGGATGACGCTGGGCATTTTCATCGCAATGCCCTATGGAGTGACAATATGGACCTCGGACTGGATCACCAAAACAATGCCGCCGAAGGAGACGCGGGAGACGGTGGACCGACGCCTGTGGTACTGCACCTCCCGCCCCATCGAAATGAAGGAATCCTTGTTGGGGCACTACTACGAGCTGCAGGACGGCGAATACTGCATCCAGTACCGGGTGTTCGGATTGCCGATGTGTCCCATCGATATCGTATACGGTCCGGACGGGGACACCCGCATGGTGTTCGAATCCTACGAGTGAGGTGTCCCGGGGGGAGGTATTTCGCCGCGGATTGGGAGTTTTCCAACCATTGGAAAAGTTTTTTTCAATCATTGGAAAACCGGCGAAAAATTTTCCCAATCGTTGGAAAAATCGGGCGGAGTTTTCCAACCATTGGAAAAAATGTTTCCAATCATTGGAAAACTTGGGGGTTGGCGGCGGGCTAGCGGGCGGGCCGGAGGTCGGGGGCTTTTTATCTCGCCTTTTCGCGGGGCTTTGGGAGAATGGACGGGATTTTCCACAAGGAGTGCACGCCATGATGACATCCAACGAAATCCGACAGTCCTTCCTCGACTTCTTCCGCGGCAAGGGGCACGAAATCGTGCCGTCTTCGCCCGTGGTGCTGCCGGCCGACCCGACGCTGCTGTTCGCCAACGCGGGGATGAACCAGTTCAAGGAAATCTTCCTCGGCGCACGCAAGCCTTCCCACGGTCGCGTCGCCGACACGCAGAAGTGCATACGCGTCTCCGGCAAGCACAACGACCTCGAGGAGGTCGGCCGCGACACGTACCACCACACGTTCTTCGAGATGCTCGGCAACTGGTCGTTCGGCGACTATTACAAGAAGGAAGCCATCTCCTGGGCCTGGGAGCTGCTCACCGAGGTGTGGAAGCTCCCGAAGCCCCGCCTCTGGGCCACGGTGTACACCGACGACGACGAGGCGGCCGAGCTCTGGCGCACGGTCACGGACATCGATCCGGCGCACATCCTGCGCTTCGGCAAGAAGGACAATTTCTGGGAAATGGGCGAGACGGGGCCCTGCGGGCCGTGCAGTGAAATCCATCTCGACAACACGGAAAACGGCTGCACGCCCGAGATGGTCAACGCCGGGACGCCGGAGGTGATCGAGATCTGGAACTTGGTCTTCATGCAGTACAACCGCAAGAGCGACGGCTCGCTCGACCCGCTGCCCTCGAAGTGCGTGGACACGGGGATGGGCTTCGAGCGCGTGTGCGCGGTGCTGCAAGGGAAGAAGTCGAACTACGACACGGACGTCTTCGCGCCGCTCATCGGCGCCGTCTCGCGCCTCTGCGGCAAGCCGTACGCGGACGGCACCGAGGAGGCCGTCGCGATGCGCGTGGTGGCGGACCACCTGCGGACGCTCTCCTTCGCGATCGCCGACGGCGTGATGCCTTCCAACGACGGCCGCGGCTACGTCCTGCGCCGCCTCCTCCGCCGCGCCGCACGCTACGGCCGCAAGCTCGGCTTCTCGCGACCCTTCCTGTGCGACCTGTTCCCGACGCTCGAGGCGCAGATGGCGCCCGTCTTCCCCGAGCTGGCCGCCCGCCGCGCGGAAATCCTGCGCGCGCTGCGCAGCGAGGAGGAGTCCTTCGCGGCGACCCTCGACCGCGGCATCGCGCTCTTCGACGAAATCGTCGCCCGCCTGCGCGCCGAGGGCAAGACCACCTTCCCAGGCGAGGAAGTCTTCAAGCTCTACGACACCTACGGGTTCCCCGCGGACCTCTCCGCGCTGATGGCGGCCGAGCAGGGGCTGACCGTGGACGCGCCGGCGTTCGAGCGCTTCATGCAGGAACAGCGCGACCGCGCCCGCGGCGCCCGCAAGGACCGCACCGCGCAGGACAACGACGTCGTGGCGGCGCTCGTCGAGCGCGGCCTCTCCAGCGAATTCACCGGCTACGGCGGGCTCGAGGCCGACGCCCAGGTCCTCGCCATCCTCAAGGACGGAAAACCCGCCGACGCCCTCGCCGCCGGCGAATCCGCCGACCTGCTCCTCACCAGGACCCCCTTCTACGGCGAATCCGGCGGCCAGGTCGGCGACACCGGCACCCTCGTCTCCGCCGACGGCGCCCTGCGCTTCGACGTCGCCGACACCCGCAAGCCCGCCCAGGGCATCCTGCTGCACCGCGGAAAGCTCGCCGCCGGCACCCTGCGTCCCGGCGACTGGGTCCACGCCGCCGTCGACGCCGCCCGCCGCGCCGCCCTCCGGCGCAACCACACCGCGACCCACCTGCTCAACGCCGCGCTCAAGCAAGTCGTCGGCACCAGCTCCATCCGGCAGGCGGGCTCCTACGTCGCGCCCGACCGCCTGCGCTTCGACTTCACCGGCTCCGACGCCCTGACCCGCGACCAGCTGGCGGCCGTCGAGCGCACCGTCGCGGAATACATCTGCGCCAACGCCGAAGTCCGCACCTACGAAATCCCGCTCAAGGAAGTCCCCGGCAGCGGCATCGTCGCCGTCTTCGACGAAAAATACGGCGACATCGTGCGCGTCGTCGACGTCGCCGGCATCTCCAAGGAACTCTGCGGCGGCACCCACGCCGCGCGCACCGGCGACATCGGGGCCTTCCGGATCCTGGCCGAATCCTCCGTCGCGGCCGGCGTACGGCGCATCGAAGCCCAGACCGGCCCCGCCGCGGCCGAGCACACCCTCGCCGAACACGACGCCCTGGGCGCCGTCGCCGCGCGCCTCTCCGTATCCCCCGCCGAAGTCCCCGCCCGCGTCGAAGCCCTCGCCGCGCAGGTCCAGAAGCTCGAGAAGGAACTCAAGGCCGCCGCCGAAAAGGCCGCCCTGGAGCGCGGCGCCGCCCTCGCCAGCCAATTCACCGACATCTCCGGCATCCCCGTCCTCATCGCCGACGCCGGCGACCTGCCCGCCGACCCCCTCCGCGCCCTGGCCGACAGCCTCCGCGAGACCCACCCCGACGGCGTGGTCCTGCTGGCCGCGCGCGACGCCGGAAAAGTGGCGTTCATCCTGCAGGCGGGCCCGGCCGCGCGCGACCGCGGCATCCACGCCGGCAAACTCGTCGGCGCGGTGGCCAAGGTGGCGGGCGGCGGCGGCGGCGGCAAACCCGACAAAGCCCAAGCCGGCGGCCGCCAACCCGAAAACCTCCCCGCCGCCCTCACCGCCGCCAAGGACCTCATCTCCAAGGCGCTGGGCGCCTGAGGAAAGAAGTCAGACAATTCCGACAATTTCTGACAATTTTTGGAAAACAAAAAGGACAAAGCAAGAAACAAATGTTGGCAACAGAATTTGTCCCTCTTGGTCCTGTTTGCCTTCCCCAATCCAGACAACAATTGTTCACCATTTGATTTTTCCCATTTGTTCCTTTTGTTTCCAATCCATTGTCATAATTGTTTTTCCAAATTGTCGGAATTGTCGTGAAAAAAATCATCCATCTCCTCCTCCTCGCCGCGCTCCTCGCGAGCCTGTGGTTCTTCGCGCGGCCGGTACCGGGCGTGCGCGTGGCCGAGTTGCGGCCGGCCGAGGAGAGACCGGAGGCGCGGCGGCGGAGCGCCGACCCCGCCCGCGCCCCGCGCCTGCGCGTCGCGACCTACAACATCGAGCACTTCACCGACGGGCGCTTCGACGGCCCCGACCGCACCCGCGACGCCTTCCTCGCGCAGGCCCGCGGCGCCGCCTCCGTCATCGCCGAGGCCGACCCCGACATCCTGGTGTTGCAGGAAATCGAGAACGCCCGCGCCCTCCGCGAACTCAACGCCCAGCTCCCGGAACCCTTCCCGTGGGCCTACGTCACGCACCTGCCCGCCAGCCACGGAGCCGCCGAAAAACTCAACCTCGCGCTCCTCACCCGCATCCGCCCCGACCGCGTGCGGCAGCTGGCCTTCACCCGCCTCGACCTCGCCGGACGCCCCTCCCGCGGCACCCTCTGCGCCGAATTCCGCACCGGCGACGGCGCCCGCCTGCTCGTCTACGCCATCCACCTCAAGTCCAACTTCGGCGAGCCGCCCGTCAACCAGACCAAGCGCGCCATCGCCCTGCACTTGATCGCGGCCGACGCCCTCTCGGAAGCCCTCCAGAACCAGCCCGACGCCACGGCGACCCTCATCCTCGGCGACACCAACGTCGATCCCGAGACCCCCGAATTCGCCGACGACCCCTCCCTGCGCCCGCTGGCCGGCGACTACCTCGACCTCTGGCTCGGCACCCCGATGCCCGACCGCACGACCATCCCCACGCGGCAGCCCGGCGACCCCGCGTTCGTTTTCCCGCCGTCCGCCTTCGACCGCATCTTCGCCACCCGCGACCTCGGCGGCGACGGAACCCACCCCTGGCGCGCCACGTCCCCGCGCAGCATCCAGCGCGGCACCGCCACCCACGACAACACCGCCCAGCCCGGCCACGACGGCCACGTCTCCGACCACTACCTCGCCTACACCGACCTCCTCCCCCGCCGCGCCGCGGCGAAGGACGAGTGATTTTTTGGAAACAAAAAAGACAAATGTTTGAAAATGGGACAAACCGGGCAAACAAATTGGCCCTTCCGGCCGTCCGCCCGCCCACCATTTTCCTCCATTCCCGGAATTCGGTGTCCGCGGACGGGAAACGGAGGGAAGCGGCCTTGGGGCCCGAAGGGTTTTCCTTGTTCCGGCCCCTTTGTCCATCCAAATTTGTCGTTTTTGTTTTCCCGTTCCTGTCTTTGACCACCCGCTTCCCATGAACGATTCATCCACCACCGCCCGCGCCGCCTGGCTACTCCCCATCGGCGCCGGAATCTGCTGGGGCCTCATCGGGCCCTTCGTGCGCCACCTCGCCGCCGCGGGGCTCACCGGAATGGAAATCATCGCCGTCCGCTCCGCCGTGACCGCGCTGGCCCTCTTCCCGTGGATGGCGATCCGCCGCCCGGCGGCCCTTCGCGTGCGTCCCCGCGACCTCTGGTGCTTCCTGGGGACGGGCATCGGGAGCATCGTCTTCTTCAACTGGTGCTACTTCGCGACGATCACCGCCGCGTCCCTCTCCGTCGCGTGCACCCTCATGTACGGCGCGCCGGCCTTCGTCCTGCTGATGTCGGCGCTGTTCTTCCGCGAACGCCTGACCCGCCGCAAGCTGGCCGTGTGCATCCTGGCGTTCCTGGGATGCGCGCTGGTGAGCGGCTGGCTGGCGCCCGGACACGCCACCGCCCGCATTTCCACCGCGGCCCTCCTGACGGGCCTGGGCAGCGCGTTCGGCTACGCCCTCTACAGCATCTTCGGGCGCTGCGCGGCGGCGCGGGGCTACAGCACGGCGGCCATCACCGCCTGGACGTTCCTCGTCGCCGCGCTGGGCACGATCCCCTTCCTGCGCCCCGTGACGCTTGCGGCGGCCTACCGCGCGGCGCTGGCGCTGTGGGGCTGGTCGCTGGCCCTGGGCCTTCTCGTGACCCTGCTCCCCTACCTCCTCTACAGCGCCGCCCTCCGCCGCATGGAGACGGGCCGTGCGAGCCTCCTCTCCTCCATCGAGCCGGTGGTGGCGACCCTCGCCGGCCTTTTCCTCTACCGCGAACCCCTGACCCTCCCCATCGCCCTCGGCATCGCCCTGGTCCTCTTCGCACTCTCCCTCCTTCCGCGGCGCTGAACCCCGCCCCCCGCTCCATCCGCCCGTCGGTCCGGGACGCATTTGAGATTACGGAACAACCGATGGAATCGGCCATATTCCACCCATCCTCCCTCCCATGAAAACATCGCCTCCTTTCTCCCGCTCCGGCACGCTTGCGCCGCCGCGCCGCCGGGGGTAGGATGCCCGCCATGAAACTCTTGATCCAGCGCGTGGCGGAAGCCTCGGTGACGGTCGGCGGCGGGACGGTGGGGGCCATCGGTCCCGGCCTGCTCGCGTTCGTCGGCTGCCGCGAAGGGGACACGCCCGAAGACGCCGACCGCCTGGCGGTGCGGGCCGCCGCATTGCGCATCTTCCCGGACGACGCCGGCCGCATGAACCGGTCGGTGGCGGACATCGGCGGCTCGGTGCTGGCAGTGTCGCAGTTCACCCTCTACGCCGACACGCGCAAGGGCAACCGCCCGAGCTTCGTCCACGCGGGCGACCCGGCGAAAGCGGCCATCCTCTGCGAGCGTGTCGCCGCCGACCTGCGGTCCCTGCTGGGGCCGGACCGCGTCGCCGAGGGGCGCTTCGGCGCCGACATGCGGGTGGCGCTGGTCAACGACGGCCCCTGCACGCTGGAGCTGCTGAGCGAGACGGCGGCGGCCCCCTCCTCTTCGCCGCGCCCCCGCCTTCCGCTGCCGGCGCTGGAGCTGCTGCCGGTGGACTCGCCGGACCGCGAAGCGCGGGCGCGTGCGGTGGCCGAAGCCTCCTGGCCGGAAACCTACCGCGGCCTCATCCCCGACGCCCAGATTCCCTACATGATCTCCCGCATGTACGCCCCGGAGACCATCCGCCGCGAGACCGCCGAAGGCTCCCCCTTCTTCCTCCTCCTCGCCGACGGACGCGACGCCGGCATCTGCTCCTTCGACCTCGCCAAGCGCGGCGAAAACGCCTCCGCCGAGCTCCACAAGGTCTACCTCCGCCCCGCCTACTGGGGCCGCGGCATCGGCCGCTGGCTCCTCGACGGGATGGCGGACCGCGCCCGCGCCGCCGGCGCCGCCAGCCTCTGGCTGCGCGTCAACAAGGGCAACGTCCGCGCCCAGAAGGCCTACAAGGCGGCCGGGTTCGCGAACGTCCGGGCCGTGTGCACCGACATCGGCGGCGGCTTCGTCATGGACGACTACATCTACGCCCGCCGCCTCGCCCCATGATCATCTGGAACCCCTGGCACGGCTGCCACCGCGTCAGCGAAGGCTGCGACCACTGCTACATGTACACGCTCGACGCCCGCCGCGGCATCGACACCTCGCGCGTCTGCCGCACGCGGAACTTCGACCTCCCGCTCGCCCGTACCCGTGGCGGCGAATGGAAGATTCCGGCCGGACTCGAACTCTTCGTCGGCCTCTCCACCGACTTCTTCGTCGAGGAAGCCGATCCCTGGCGGCCGGCGGCGTGGGACATCATCCGGCGGCGCCCCGACGTCGCGTTCCGGCTCCTGACCAAGCGCGCCCACCGCATCCGCGACTGCCTGCCGCCGGACTGGGGGGACGGTTACGAGAACGTCATGCTGCAGGTCACCACCGAGAACCAGGCGCGCGCCGACGAACGTCTCCCGCTGTTGCTCGGCATCCCGGCCAAGCACCGCGGCTTCATGGCGGCGCCGCTGATCGGCCCCGTCGACGCCGAGCGCCATCTCGCGACCGGCCTACTCGAACAAGTCCTCTGCGGCGGGGAGAACTACGACGGCGCCCGCCCCTGCCACCACGAATGGGTGGCGTCGCTGTCGGAGCAGTGCCGCCGCCACGGCGTGGAATTCGACTTCATCGAAACCGGCACCGTCTACGTCAAGGACGGCAAGACCTACCATCTGCCCGACAAGCGCCTCCAGAGCCGCCAGGCGCACCGCTCGGGACTGAGCCACCCCGGCCGCCCCATCGAGTACCGCCTCCGGCATCCCGAATCGACGCTCTTCGCCGACCCCGTCATCCGCCGCACGGGCCCCTTCCGGGACACCTGCGCCGTCTGCGGCTCCCGCCCCACCTGCAACGGCTGCAGCAACTGCGGCGCCTGCGCCTGACCCTTGTACTCCCTCCCGGCCCGCGCGGCTTCGCCGCCATTTGCGAGATTTAGGAAAACACGCTGATTTTCCGTTGTTTCCCACCATCGTCCCCGCCATGGAAAACCAAGCCGTCCCGCCCCGCGCGGCCGTCGAATTGGGGCTGGCGGACCGTCCCCGCCCCGGCTATGATGCCGGCATGGTTACAGAGACGGAACAGCCATCCTCCGGCGGCGCCCTGGTGGTGTCGTGGTACCCGGTGCAGGACGAAGCGAGCGGCGGCCGCCGCCGCGTCGGCGAGCTCCTGCGCGCGCTGGCGCCGCGGGTCCGGTTGCTCCAGCCGCCGCCGCCGCATCCGGATTGTCCCGGGGCGGTGTTTCCCGTCGATTTCGCCCGCCGCAAGCGTGGAATCAACTGGGGGATGTTCAATCTCCACTGGCCGGCGAACCGGCGTCTGGCGCGGCGTCTGGCGGCGGAATGGAAGCCGTCGGTCATCGTCACGACCTCCATCTGGTGCCACTCGGCGTTCGACGGGATGGGGATCCCGCGGGTGCTGGATGCGCAGAACGTGGACGCGGCTACCATCGCGGAGCGGTTCGGCGCGCGCCATCCTTTCACGCGAATGGTGGCGGCGGTGGAGCGGCGGGTGCTGGCGGAATCCGGGCTGGTGTTCTGCTGCTCGGGGACGGACGCGGAGCGGTTCCGGCGCGACTACGCGGTGCCGCCGGAGAAAATCCGGATCGTCCCCAACGGCGTGACGGTCGCGGCGGCGCCGCCGAGCGCCGAAGCCGCGGCGATGCGCGCGCGGGATGCCGGGAAGACGGTCCTCTATTTCATGGGCAAGACGGATTACGCCCCGAACGAGGCGGCGCTGCGGTTCATCGCGGACCGCCTGATGCCGGAGTTGGAACGTCTGGCCCCGGGGCGGTTCGCGTGCTGGATCAGCGGGGGTGGGCCGGGGCTGCCCCCGGGGGTGGAGCATCCCTCCCTGCGCTGGCTGGGGAGGGTGCCGGAGGTGCCGCCGTGGCTGGCGATGGCGGACATCGCGATCGCGCCGGTGGAGAGCGGCGGCGGCACGCGCCTGAAAATCCTGGAATTCCTGGGCGCGGGCAAACCGCTCGTGGCGACGCCGAAAGCCGCCGAAGGAATCGACCTCGTCCCCGGTACCGACGCCGAACTGGTCCCCCTCGAAGCGATGGCCGGCGCAATCGTCCGGCTTGCCGCCGACCCCGCCCGGGCCGCCGCCCTGGGGGCCGCGGGGCGTGCCCGGATGATCGCCTCCTACACTTGGGAATCCATCCACGAACGCTGGCGCACCGCCCTCGCCCCCTACGGCGTCTGACCCTTCTCCCTCCCCCTCCCCGCCCCTTTTCGGCCCACGCCGGAGCATGGCGCGAGATTAAGGAAAACACGCGGTTTTCCCACGCATTCCACCCCGTCCTCCCGCCATGACCGCGCCGCCCTTTCCACGGGCGCTTCCCTCGCTTTAGGCTTGTTTCGGCGGCGGAGGGTGGCACAATCCAAGGCATGGACGCGCGCTTCCACATGCCGATGCTGCTGCAGCCCGTGTACAAGGAGTACATCTGGGGCGGAGACCGCTTCGTCACCGAATTCCACCGCCGTCTCAATCCCGGCCGCTACGCCGAATCCTGGGAAATCGCCGACCATCCCGACGGCCGCACCCGCATCCTCAACGGCCCCTGCACCGGCCAGACCCTGTCGGAAGCCATCGCCGCGCACGGTCCCGACATCCTCGGCCCTGCGCTGGCGGGCGCCGACCGCTTCCCCCTGCTGATCAAGCTGATCGACGCGAAGGAGACGCTCTCCGTCCAGGTCCATCCCGACGACGCGGCGGCGGCCCGCTACGGCGGCGAAGCCAAGAGCGAGATGTGGTACGTCCTCTCGGCGACGCCCGACGCCCACATCTACTCCGGATTCCATCCCGGCGTCACCGCCGCCGACTTCGAGCGCGCCCGCGCCGCGGGGACCATCCCCTCGTTGCTCCAGCGCTTCCCGGCCAAGCCCGGGATGGTTTTCAACACCCCCGGCGGGCGCGTGCACGCCATCGGCGCCGGATGCCTGCTGCTGGAGGTCCAGCAGGACGCCAACACCACCTACCGCCTCTACGACTGGGACCGCGTCGACCCCTCCACGGGTCTCCCCCGGCCGCTCCACACCCGGCAGGCGCTGGAAGTCATCGATTGGACCCAGACCGCCAGCCCCGTCTCCCCCATCCTCCCCGACAACCCCGTATCCGACGCCCTCTCGGTCCGCCTGCTGCTCGACGACCCCCATTTCCACGTCGAAGAATGGACCCTGGGCGCCCGCACCGACGTGGCGCTGCCGGGCGACCGCTTCCGGATTCTCTTCCCGATCAACGCGAACCTCCGCATCCGAACCCCGGGCCAGCCCGCGATGATTCTCCATCGGAACGCCACCTGCCTGCTCCCGGCGGTCCTCGACCGGTTCGTCCTGCAGCCCGCGGACGACCCCGCGCCCGGCGTCGGCCCCGTCCGCTTCCTCGTCGCGAAGATCCCCTGAGGCCGCCGCACGGTCGGGCGGTCCCGCCGGAATCATTTTGGACAACCCGGGAGGGCTCTTTCATGGGCGCCGGGCGGACGCCCCCTCCCGGCTGGGGGAAAGGATGGGATGTGGGCGGAAAGAATAAAGACAAACAGGACAAAGGGGGACAAGATTGCGGGAGGGAAGCGGAAGGGGGGACGCCACACGAATGTCTCGAATGCCCGCTTTGCGGACGCGAGAGGCTTGGAGGGGGAAAGGAATCGACATTGAAAACCATGGAAACCGCTTCGCGGACATGGAAAGCGGGAGGGAAGCGGATGGATGGCGGGGCGCGGTGGAGGGGGCTTTTGCGGGGGGGGGGAATCCAGCCGCCCTCCCCGCTTTTGCCGGCTACGAAACCACGGTCTGGAGGGCTTCGAAGGTGGCGGGTTTGAGCAGGAAGCCAGTGAAGCCCATGTCGGCGTAGGTGTCGCGCATTTCGACGTCCGCCGTCAGGACGTAGACTTTCAGGTCCGCAAGGTCCGGGGCGGCGCGGATCGCATCCACCAGCCCTTCGCCGTCCATCTCCGGCATCCACCGGTCCGTCAGGACGAGGTCGAACCGCCCGGCCCCCCCCGCGCGCAGGGCCTCGAACGCTTCCTTCCCGTTCTCCGCCTCGACGATCTCGAAGTCGCCCATGCGGCCGAGCATCGTCTTGAGGAGCATCCGGTTCAGCTTCTGGTCGTCGGCGACCAGGATCCGGAGGCCGGACCGGGGCCGTACGGGCTCCGCGGGCGCGGCGGGCGCTTCCTCGGTCGCGGCGGGTTCGGCGACCTTGGCCTTCGGGAGGATGATGGAGAAGGTGGAGCCTTTGCCGAGGACGGACGTGACTTCCATGTCGCCGCCCATCGCCTTGGCGAGCTGTCGGCAGATCGCCAGGCCGAGCCCCGTGCCCCCGGTACGGGCCGCACGGGAGCCGACCTGGACGTACGGGGTCGCCAGGCGCTTGAGGTCTTCTTCGCTGATGCCGCAGCCGGTGTCTTCCACGTCGAGCCGGAAGAGGCCCTCCGCGGGGTCGGCGGCGGAGGGGGCGAAGGAGGCGCGCAGCTCGATGTGGCCTTCGTGGGTGAACTTGGAGGCGTTGCCCATCAGGTTGAAGGCGATCTGCCGCATCCGCTGCGGGTCGAGCATGAGGGTGGGGAGGTTGTCCGGGATCGAGGCGCGCACTTCGAGACCCGGCTTGCGGCCGGCGACGCGGAAGGAGTCGGCGATCTCCTTGAGCAGCTTGCCGCAGGGGGTCGGTTCGGGGACGACTTCCATCTTGCCGGCCTCGAGCTTCGAGAGGTCGAGGATGTCGTTGATAAGGCAGAGCAGGGTCTTGCCGCTCACGAGGATGGATTCCACGGCCTGGTCGCGCTCGGCTTGCGTCTTGAACCCCATCTTGAGCATCTGGGAGAAGCCGATGATGGCGTTGAGCGGCGTGCGGATGTCGTGGCTGACGGTGGAGAAGAAGAAGCTCTTGGCCTTGTTCGTCTCCTCGGCATGGGCCTTCTCGACGGCCATCGCCTGCTCGCGGCGGCGGAGGATCTCGAAGAGGCTGATCATGATCCACAGCGTGACGGCGAGCAGCCCCATCTCCACCAGGGCGTCGGCGAGGAGGCGGCCGTCCATCTCGCCGAGGAGCCGGGCCAGGCGGCCGGCCGTCGCGGGGTCGTCGGAGAACCGTCCGACGACGCCGTCGATCTCGGCGCACACGGACTGGCGCACCCACATCAGCGAGGCGAAGAAGATCATCATGACGACGGACACCCAGACGATGACGGAGTGGCCGAAGCGGCTTTTGCGGTCCAGCCGGAACTCCCGCCTGTAGAGCAGGAAGCCGAGGATGCACCACACCGACAGCAGCAGGTAGGCCTCCGGCGCCAGCGCGCCGCCCGACAGGTACGTCGGCACGAGCAGCAGCAGCCCCATGACGGCCGACATGGCGACGCCCGCCGCGCCGGCGGCCTTCCCGAACGCCGCCCCGGCGCCGCCCGCGCCGCCCTGCGCCCTGAAGGCGGCCGCCGAGGTGTAGCCGTACGCGATGACCGCCCCGAGCGTCGAAACATCCACCGGCCACGCGATCGCGGTGCGCCCGAGGAACGGCACCGCCACCGACACGCCCATGACGAACAGGATTGCGTTGCGCGGGTTCGCGTCGCCGTCCAGCCTGCCGAACCAGGCCGGCAGCGCGTCGTTGCGGGCGAGCGCGTACAGGAGGCGGCTGGTGGCCACGTACGCGCCGAAAATGCCCGTCAGCTGCCCGGCGAGCATCGCCGCGCCGACGAACGCGATCCCGCGTGGGCCGAACAGCCTCTTCGCCGCCCCGAACACGCACACCGCGTCCGCCCCTTCCAGCTGCGGCCTTGCGCGGATGTAGTCGACCCACGACGCATACCCCTCCGGCACCGCCACGACCGGCAGCAGCGCGAGGGCCGCGTACACCGCGGCCGACAGCACCACGGCCGCCGCGAGGACGGGGAGCGTCCTGCGGGCGGAGAACCCGAACTCCTCCGACGAATTCGCGACTGCCTCGAAGCCGACGAACGCCCACGGCATCATGGCGAAAATCTGCATGAACTGCAGGAACGGCGACGACCCCGGCAGCGGTGAAAACGCCGGCCCCATCGCCGCCGTCCCCCCCCTGTGCCGGAACACCGCCGCCGCGAAGAAGACCGCCACGCTGGCCGCGAGGACGAACGCGAGGCCGATCTGGAGCCTGGCCACGAGCCGCTTGCCGGCCATGCAGATCCAGCCGCAGGCCACGACCGCGGCGATCGGCAGCAGGACCTCCCCCAGATGGATGTCGAACCCGGCGACCGGATAATGAAAGCCGAACTGCAGCGCATCCCCGAAGAGATACCGCTCCAGCAGCACGATCGACGTCGCATTCGCCCAGAGGATCGCGATGTACGCGAGGAACAGGAACCACCCCACGACGAACCCATGGTCCTCGCCGAACCCCTTTCGGGCGAAGCGCACCGCGCCGCCGGGCCCCGGCTCGCGCAGGATCATGCGGTGGTAATTGATCGCGAACACGCCCATCGCGAGCGCGCCGGCGGCGATGCCCAGGAGCGTGCCGAGGGGCCCCGCGCCCGGCAGGAACGCCGTCCCCGGCATGACGAACGCGCCCCATCCGACGGCGTACCCGAAAGACAGCGCCAGGACGGCCGCTGGCGAAAGATACGGCTTCAACTGTGTGCCTGTGTCCGACTTCATCTTGACGACTCCGGTGCGCGGCGGCTCCGTTCCGCGGCCCTGCCACGCCGCGGCGGATTACACCACATCCCCTCCCCACCCGCACCGCAATCCCCCGCGCGCGGGCGGCCAACCTCTTTGGCAATGCTCCCCTGCGGACGCGCAGAAGCGCGTCCCTCCCCGTGGAGAGCCCCCCGGTCGCACTTCCGCGCGACCTTGCACAATCCGGTAGCTCGCGGGTGCCGGACAAATTTTCCAATGATTGGAAAACTTTTTTCCAATGGAGTTGTCAAATAAATACTTTCCCATTTTAAGCTTGTGCCGTGACGGGAACGGACTTATCCTCCCACCCCCATCGGAGGACAAGTCATGGAAACAGCATTCACATCGGAAAACGTATGGGCCCAGGCCCGGAACATCCTGGACGAACGGGCCCTGCGCCTGCTTGCGGCGTGTTTCGCTCGCGCCCTCGGACATGGTGGCGTGCAGAAGATGGCCCGCCTCAGCGGGCTGTCCCGGCGCACCCTCAGCACGGCCAAGCGCGAACTCGCGGCCCTGCCGGCGAAACCGGCGGGCAGACCATCGGGCGTCGGCGTGCGGCGGAAGGGGAGCGGTCCGAAAATCGACCCCGAACTGCGTGCGGCGCAGAAAGCCGCCCTGAACGAACTGATCGAGCCGCACGTGCGAGGCGACCCGATGTCACCGTTGCGCTGGACGACGAAAAGCCTCCGGAAGCTGTCGGAGGAAATGGCAGCCAAGGGCTTCGCCGTCAGCCACGAAACCGTCCGGACTCTCCTGCTGGAGGAGGGCTACACGATGCAGTCATGCAAACGTTCCCACGAAGGCGGCGACGAGCCGGACCGGGACTTGCAGTTCGAGCACATCGCGAAGACCACGGCGGCCTTCCAGGAGGCGGCTTGCCCCGTGATCTCGGTGGATTCCAAGAAAAAGGAACGGATCGGCAACTTCAAGAACGACGGCCGCGAATGGCATCCGAAGGGCGAAGGGCCGAAGACGGAGGTGTACGAGTTCACGCACGGCGTGGAGAAGGCCGCGCCGTACGGGGTGTACGACATCGGGGAGAACCAGGGCTACGTGAACGTCGGGACGAGCCACGACACGGCGCGCTTCGCGATCGACAGCATCCGGCGCTGGTGGGAATGCATGGGGCGGCAGGTGCACGAGGGGGCGAAGGCGCTGTACATCACGGCGGACGGCGGCGGGAGCAACGGGTCGCGCAGCCGATTGTGGAAGGTGGCCCTGCAGGAGTTCGCGGACGAGACGGGACTGAACATCTGCGTAAGCCATTTCCCTCCCGGCACGAGCAAATGGAACAAGATCGAACACCGCCTGTTCTCGCAAATCAGCCTAAACTGGCGAGGCCGTCCGCTGGAAACGCTGGAAACCATCGTCAGCCTGATCGGGAGTACGCGGACGAAGACCGGCCTGACCGTAACGGCCGAATCCAGCAAGAAGAAATATGCCGTGGGCGAAGATGTCCGCCGGGAGTTCGCGAAGCTGCACATCCTCCGCCACGACTTCCACCCCGAATGGAACTATCTCATCCGCCCCCGCAAGGGTTGAAATGAGAAGCTTTTAATCTGACAACTCCAATGATTGGAAAAATGTTGGCTCCAATGGTTGGAAAACACCCGCCCCGTCGGGCCCGTCACTCGTACGATTCGAAGACGGTGCGGATGTCGCCGTCCGGGCCGTACACGACGTCGATGGGACAGAAGGGATGGCCGAAGACCCGGTACTGGATGCAGGATTCGCCGTCTTGCAGTTCGTAGCCGCGCCCCCAGAGGGAGTCCTTCATTTCGATGGGGCGCGAGGTGCAGTACCACAGGCGCCGGTCCACCGTCTCGCGGGACGGCTGGGCCTGCCAAAGCCACTTCGACGTCCTGATCGCCGTCCCGTAGGGCAAGGCCTCGAAGAGGCCCAGCGTCATCCACCACATCGGAACCGCCAGCGCCACGGCGGCGACCGCCCGGAGACACCATTGGTTTGCGCGCTTCATGGTTGCGCCGTCAGCAACACCGCCCAGCCGATTGCCCCCAGCAGCAGGTACACCGCCAAGGCCCCCCCCAATGCCTTGGCCAGCCGCGGGTGCCGGTGACGGACCGTCCAGGCCCATACCCCCAGAACGCCCAAGGCCAAGCCCAGCA
>CACXEY010000082.1 GCA_902766695.1 uncultured bacterium | reverse complement strand
GGTGTAGGCGAAGAGGGCGGGATAGGTGCCGGGCAGGGCGGCCTTGAGGGCGGCGACGTCGGGTCCGCGGGTGACGCGGCGGAGGGCGTCGGCGGTGGAAAGGGCGCCCAGCCACGCGGCGATGGAGCCGAGGGTGGCGGCGTCGAGGAGGAGTAGGCGGGAGAGGTCGGTGGAGGGGAAGTCGTGGAAGCAGGGGCCGACGGAGAGTTCGGTGCAGAGCCAGCGGGCGATGCGGGAAGGAAGCCGGGGGGCCGGCTGTCCGGATGGCCGGGAGTCCGCCGGGGGGAGGAAGCGGTCCAACGGTCCGACGGTCAAACGGTCAAACCACGAGGGGTGGATCTGGGAGGGGAAGTTCCAGAGGAAGTCGCGGATGCGGGGCCAGAGGGGGGCGGCGACGAGGGTGCGGGCGGAGGCGATGTCGATCAGGCCATCCATTGTCGGGCGGAACCTTTGCGGGATTCGAGGTGGCGGGTCCAGCGGGCGGCGGCTTCGGCGTTGCGGCCGAGGGCCCGGAGGGCGCGGGTTTCGAGTACGGCGGCGGCGTGGGAAAGGGAGGGCGGGATGTCGGCGTCGCGGAGGATGTCGAGGGCGCGGGAGGGGGCGCCTTCATCGAGGAGGAGTTCGGCCAGGGCGGCGGCGGTGGTGCCGTCGCGGGGGTCTTCTTCGCGCAAGGCTTCGCATACGGCCTGGGCGCGGGTTCGTTGTCCGTGCCGGAGGAAGAGCCATGCGGCGGTCAGGAGGAACTGGCGTTCGTCAGGGGACACGGGGCGGTGGATCCTGGAAGACGGTGACCATGATCTTGTCGGCGGAGAGGCCTTCGATGGCGTTCTTGACGAGGCCCTTGATGGCCGGGACGTACTCGGTGACGTCGGCGTCCCACCGGGACCGCACGGCGACGGCCGCGGAGGAGGGAAGGGTGTTGCGGGCGAAGGGGTCGTTTTCGGGCAGGACGATGTGGACGCGGGCGTCGACGACGCCGTCGATGGAGGCGATGGTGCGGGAGAGGTCCTGGGCGAGGGCGTCCATGAAGCGGATGCGTTCTTCGGAGGGGGAGGAGATCATGCCGGTTTTCTTGAAGACTTCGCCGAGGCCCTGGTAGTCGCGGCGGGGAAGGCCGCGGCGTTCGAGGAGGTTGACGGCTTCGGCGAAGCGGGCCTCGGAG
Source organism: uncultured bacterium (assembly GCA_902766695.1). Taxonomy (GTDB): domain Bacteria; phylum Verrucomicrobiota; class Kiritimatiellia; order CAIQIC01; family Lenti-01; genus CACXEY01. Next base: position 3,316 of record CACXEY010000082.1, on the reverse strand, counting down.
ACGGTGACGTTCCAGGTGCCTTCGTCGCCGGGGGCCTTGTGGCAGGGGATGCCGGAGTCGATGAGGGCCGCCATGACGAGGTTGGCTTGCTGTTCGGGGAGGCCGGCGTGGAGGGTGGTCTGCTGGTCGCAGCCGGTGAGGAGGAGGGTGGCCGCAAGGAGAGTGGCGAGTGACGAGAGGCGAGTGGCGAGAGCGCGGTGGGTCATGGGGGCTCCTTTGGAGGGGGAGGAGGGGTGGGCCGACGGCCCACCCTCGGGAGAGGTGGAGGGGATGGAGGGGGGGAGGGGCATTTACTGGTTCTTGATGAGGGTCTGGACGGCGGTGGAGGTCTTGTCGGCGACTTTGGTGATGACTTCCTGCTGGAAGGCGAGGTTGGCGACGTCGTACTGGAGTTCGAGGAGTTCGATGGCGGTGGGGGAACGGGTCAGGCCGGCGAGGGTGCGGATGCGGTGGAGAAGGGTCTGGTTGTCGCCCTGGGCGGTGCGCCAGGCGGCGTTGGCCTCGGCGGCGAAGGGGATGGAATCGGCGGCGGAGACGGGGTCGGCATCCATGACGGCCTGGAAGCGGGCGACGGCCGCGGGGTCGGCGACGGGCGCGGCGGAGGGGACTCCGGAGGCGGGGTCGAGGGCGGGGTCGAGGGTGGGCTGCGCGTAGGCGGCGCGGATGGCTTCGACGGGTAGGATTTCGCTCATGGGGATGCCGGGGTTCGGGGGTTGCGTTGCGGCGCGGGGGATCTCAGTTGGGGATGAGATCGGCCGCCAGGCGAGCCGCCGCCGGATCGGCGGACTGGCCGGCAGCCATGGAGAGGGGCCCTCTTGCTTCCGCTTCGCGGTTCATCCGGAGGAGGGCCATTCCCTTGAAGGCAAGAAGCATGGCCGAGTCGGGAAAACGCGGCAAGGCTTCTTCGTCGATGTAGTCGACCGCGCCCTGGAAGTCGAGGCGGCTGATGCGCAATATGGCGTTGGCGGAGGCCACGGAGGGTTCCGAGGGCCGGAACTTCTCCAGGACGCCGAGGATTTTCTCGGCGGACTGGAAGCGGTTCTGGCCGATGGCCATCAGCGCCACGTTGAGCAGGAGCCGCGCTTCCTGGGGCAGGAGGTCGAACATCGGGGCATCAACGGAAGTTGGAGGCGATCTGGTTGAGGGCGTCGCCCATGTTCTTGTTGATGTTGGACATGGTCGTGAGGGCCAGGTTCCACATCTGCAGGTCGTACTGCAGCTGCTGGAGGTTGGCCTGGACGTCGGGGTGCTCCTGGTAGGTCTTCAGGGAGGTGGCCAGACGCTCTTCCATGGTGCAGGCGGCGTTCAGCATCGCGTTGTAGACGTTATCCGAGTGGATGACGGCGTCCAGCGCGACTTCGCTCGGGATGCGCGAAATGGTGTTTTCGTTGTCGACGATTTCGCACAAGGTGCCGGGTTCGTGGACGGTTGTAATCATGGTTTGTTCTCCTGGGGGTTTCCGGTCGGGCGGTCAAGCCCTTCCTTTTTGTTTTTGTTTTCTTTTTTAAATCGGTTTTCCATGGAACTCAAGGCTCCTGTGGGGCGGCGGGGCCGCGGACGGCGAGGCGGAGGATCTTGCGGGCGACGGTGTTGGCTTCGCGGAGGGCTTCCGCGCGGGCGTATTCGTCGGGGGGGAGGCCCTGGCGGAGGACGTCGTCGACCCGGCGGGCGAGGGCGGCGAGGACGGCATCGTGGCGGGCGAGGGCGGCGTCGCGGTCGGGGCCGGCGAGTTCCTTCTCGATGTCGAGGAGGAGGACGGGTTGGCTGGAGGAATCGCTCATGACGGGAAAACCTTGCGGGTCATGTTCCAGGGTCCGGGGCGGGGGGGAGAAGGGAAAAGGAGACGGAACGGACGAGATCGAAGGGGATATCTGCGGCGACGGGGAAACGGAGGTAGGAGGCGGAATCGGCCGGAAGGCTGACGGAGAGTTCGGACCGGCCGATTTCGCGGCCGTCGGCGGTGGCGAGGCGGACGCGGAGGATGCCGTCGGCGGGGGATTGGTTGAGGAAGTAGACAAGGAGAAACTCCGCATTTTTGTCGGTGATGTGCCGGACGACGTTGACGGAGGGGCCGATGGGGGCGAGGGAGGGGTCGGCGAGGTCCACGTCGTAGGCGACGATGGCGCGTTCGACGCCTTCGCCGACGCCGGAGAAGAAGTTGCCGGCGGTTTCGCCGACGGCGCGGCCGGTTTTGGCCGCGGCGTCGATGGTGGCGTCTGCGGCGCGCGAAGCGGCGTCCAAGGTGGCGTCGGCGGCACGGACGGCGGCATCCTTGGTGGCCTCGGCGGCGCGGGACGCGGATTGTTTGGCCTTGGAGCAGGCCGGAAGGAGGAGCAGGGCGGCGGCGAGGGAGCCAAGGAGGAGGGAATGGGCGGTCAGGCGGCGGAGCATGGCGTTTTTTCCGGTGGAGGGATTGCAGATCATGGTTTCCAGGTGAAGGTGCCGTTGGTGGTGGCGAGGACGACGGAGTCGGGGCCGATGGACTGGACGACGGAGTTGCCGAAGGCGGCGCCGGGGAAGACGCGGGTGCCGTTCTGGAGGACGAGGCAGGGATAGGGGGTGGAGAGGATGCCGCAGACGGGGAGGTTGGGATTGGTGTCGGCGGCGGCGCGGACGTTGCGGCGGCGCCGGGCGGCGGTGGCGTCGGGATCGGCGGCGGGGAGGCTGGCGGGGGTGCCGGGTGAACGGAAGGTGACGGCGTCGGTGTCGATGGCATCCAGGCGGGGGACGTCGGCGCGGAGGGCGTCGAGGGCCGCGGAGAGGGTGTCGGGGGAGGCGGCGGTGCCGCCGAGGACGGCGGAGCGGCCGGTGACGGAGGTGACGGTCAGGCCGGTTTCGCCGGAGGTGAAGAGGGAGTCGGCGACGGCGGTGCGGAGGGTTTCGTCGTCGGTGAGGTCGAGGGTGACGCCGGGGATGGCGGAGTAGAGTTCGGCGGTGGCGGCGAGGCGTTCGGCGCGGGTGGCGAAGTTGCCGGCGAGGAGGGGCCGGGGGCCGGTGTCGTCGATGGAGAGGCCGTAGCGGTCGGCGAGGTCGGACAGGGTGCGGGCGGCGGCTTCGGCGGCTTCGGCCGGGGTGGGTTCGCGGGGGGTGCGGGTGCGGGTGCAGGCGCGGAGGAGCCAGACGAGGAGGAGCAGCAGCAGGAGGAGGGCCGCAAGGGCCAGGATCAAGCGGGGCAGGCGGGATTTCTTCGCGGGCGGCGGGTTCTCGGGTTTGGCGGGCTCGGCGGGCGGGGCGGGCGGGGGGGCGATGGTGGGGGTGGTGGCGGGATCGTCGGCGGGGGCGGCGGGGGGCTCGGGGGAGGGATAGACGAGGGGGG
>CACXEY010000081.1 GCA_902766695.1 uncultured bacterium | reverse complement strand
CTCTGGCTCAACGTCTTCGCCAGCCCCTCGCAGTCGCTCGTGTCGGCCCACGCGGACTACACCGTCAACGGCTGGCTCTGGGAGCGCACCCCGCTCGCCTGTTGGCAGATGGACGGCACGAACGAGTGGTGGCACGCGGATTTGGGGACGATGCCCCCTTCCGCCTCCGTCTGGTACGCCTTCGACGCCCTCGACGGAGCGGGCAACGCATGGGCCCTCCCCGCCTCCGGCCTCCCGCTCTCCGCCCATGTGGCGGGCAGCCCCGCGGACGCCGATGCCGATGGCCTCCCCGATGACTGGGAAACCTACTGGTTCGCCTCCCCCTCCGCCACCACCGCCCGCGCCAATCCCGACGGCGACGGCCTCCCCTCCATGCCCTTCGACAACTGGATGGAGTGCGTCGCCGGCACCGACCCCGCCCTATCCAACGCCGTCGCCGAACTCCCGCTCCTCTGGAAACCCTCCCTCCCGCAGCAGGGCGGAATCCTGCTCCTCTCCGCCGCCCCCGAAGCCTTCGGCGGCCTGACCCCGCCCCCGGACGCCCTCGCCGCCACCTTCGCCGACGGCACCACCGCCTCCCTCGCCCTCGACTCCACGGGCCGCTGGTCCGGTACCGCCTGGCTCTCCGCGACGGGCACGGTCTGCCGAATCGTCTCCTTCTCCTCCGGCACCCTCACCGACGACAACCGCGGCATCGGCTGGACCCTCCCCGTCCGCGTCCTCCCCGACGGCGTGCCCGCCGACTCCGATGCCGACGGCATGCCCGACCTCTGGGAAGCCGCCCACGGCCTCGACCCCCTCGCCGCCGACGCCTCCGCCGACGCCGATTCCGACGGCATCTCCAACCTCCAGGAATACCTCCACGGCCTCGACCCCCAAACCCCCGACCCGTGGCCCCAAATCACCATCACTTGGCCCGCCGACGGCGCAATCCTCTGAAAGAAGGGAAGGAGAACATGAACAAGACATTTGCCGTTTGGATGGGATTGGTTGCCCTTGCGGGCGTTGCGTACGCGGGATACGAGACGATTCCCGAAAGCCGCGGGCGGGAGTCCGCCGCCAAGGCGGCCGCGAAAGCCTCCGTGGTGGACCGCACCCGCTGGACGGGGAGCATGGAGTTGGCCGATGGTTCCGAGCGGGCCCTCCAAAACGTTTCCGGCCGCTTCCTCCCGATTCAACTGGAAGCGGGGGAGACCTGTGCCTTCGCCATATCCGGTCCCGGCCTTCTCCCCGGCCGCACAGTCGTGCTCTCCTGCTCCTGCGGCGGGTTCGTGGAAGGAGCCCTGACCGCCGAAGTCCCCGTTTCCGCCGATGGCGTTCTCCGCTTCTCCTTCCGGAACGGCACCTTCGGAGCCCAGCCCATCGAAGCGACCCTCCTGGGCCAGCGGCAAACGCTCCTTCTGGTCCATGCCGTGACGCCGGTGTCCTTCCTCCGCACGGGCGACGGCGGCGGCGGGGGCGAAACCAATAACCCCTCCTGCGACAACCAGGATCCGCCACCTTGTACACCTTGTGATGACGATTGCAAAAAATGTGAAGAACAATGCGATTCCCAAGCCGGAACCAACCGTTTCGACGTGTATTCCGCGAACGTGAAGCGGCCCATTGAAGACATGCGGGCCCCTGTGAAGGTGGGCGAACACGCTTTGGTGTTCGGTCGCACGCATTCCAGCCGCACCTCGTGGGCCGTCCGCGAACGCACGGACTTCCCCTTCGGGCGCGCGGGCAACTGGCGCCACAGCCACCAGTGGACCATCCTGAACGACGGCGAAACCAACGGCTGCCGGAAGCTGCAAGTCATCGCCCCCGATGGCCGCGTCTCCTACTACAACAAGAAAGCCCCGGACGACCTCTTCCTGACCTACCTTCCCTCGACGCACTCGCGCGTGGAGGTGGATGGCACGGCGACCAACTACTACCTCTACGAACTCGACGGCACCAAATACCACATCACGCAATGGGGCGACACCAACGAACCCGCCTTCCGCATGGAAGGCTTCTGGGACGCCTACTCCAACTGGTACGGCTACGCCTATGACTCCGACGGCTACCTCTCTCGCGTCACCGGCCCGAACACGAACCACTATTTCGCCCTCGAATACCGTTCCCTCGAAGGCGCGGTCCCGCCCGGCTGGGTTCGCTTCACCTACACCAACGCCGCCGCCGCCGAAGTCCTCCTCCCCGCCACCTGGAACGGCTGGATCGGTTCCCTTACCCCCATGCAAAATGACGGCTCCGGCGTCTGGACCGCCGATGTCGAACTCTCCGAAGGCTTCTACCAGTACAAGTTCGCCGTCCGCAACACCGGCAGCTCGGCGTGGCAGATGCTCGCCGACCCCTCGAAT
>CACXEY010000080.1 GCA_902766695.1 uncultured bacterium | reverse complement strand
CGGTGTCGCCGCTGGAGAACTTGGTGCTCTCGTTGTAGTCGAGCTTGACGATCGCGCGGTCGGAGAAGTGCTTGAAGATGGGGGAGAGCTCGTGGAAGTCGTCGCCGGGGCGGACGTTCATCACCGTGTCGCGGATTTCCGTGAACAGCTCCAGCTTCGCTTCCTTGAGGAGGTTGCCGTTCTTGGGGTCGGAGACCGCGTAGTCCAGCCGCTGGAGGTCCTGCGGGGCGAAGTGGTTCTGCAGCGCCTTCGCGAGGCTCGCGAACGGGTGGTGCTCCATGTGCTCCGGACGCAGCGCCAGCGCCACCGCCTCCTCCAGCACGAACTCCGCCACCGCCGCCATGCCCGCCGGATGCGCCCGGCCCGCGAGCATGATCTGCTCGCGCAGGGTCTTGCCTTCGCAGAGCTTCGCCAGCTCGGGGTTCTTCTCCTTGAGGTCCTCCAGGGCCTTCTTGCTCTCCGGGGAGTTGATGTCGGCCATGAACCCGTGCGTGTCGTCCGTGGACCAGTCGTTGCGGAAGATGAACCCCGGCTCCACGCCGTTGGTCTTGAGCTTGTCGAGGAGGACCGGATGCGTGATCGAACGGTTCACGCGCATGCCCGAGCCGAGCATCCCCTTCTTGATCCGGTCCTCGATGGACGTCTCGTTGTCGTGGAAGACCGTCTTGAGGTTGCGCAGGCCCGTCGGCTGGCGGGCGTCGGCCTTGCCGTCCAGGCGCTTGCGGCCGTCGAGGTCGATGTCCTCGCCCTTCTCGCCGGTACGGTGGTTGCGGATCGCGGCGTCGAGGCGCTTGACCGCCGCGTGGGCGAGGTCCGCCTGCGACTTGCACGCCTGCACGTCCACGCCCTTGGCGGGGTTCTGCGAGAGGTCGGAGCGGATCTTCTGGCGCAGCTCGGGCGAGAGCGAGCGGAACTTGGGGTTCGTGTCCAGCTGGCGGGAGAGTTCCCCGGAGAAGCGGGCGACCTTGACCGACTCCAGGCGCGAGAGCGTCGCCTTCACGTCGCAGGCGCGGAGCGACTTGCCCGTCTGGAGGCGTTCGCCGAGGATGGTGTCGAAGGCGTGCGTGCCGAAGACCCCGTACTCCCGTTCGAGGGCGCTCTTGAACGCGGCCATGACGGCCGCGTTGGAGGCCTTCCCGGCGGAGAACACGTAGTTCCCGAGCTTGGCGGTGGCGTTCTCGCCCTTCCCCTGGATGGTGATGTCCCGGGAGGTGATGATCGCCGACTTTGCGGTGTTGACGAAGGATTGCAGGTTGATGGGCATGGTGTCTGGTCCTTTCGCTACGGATTACACGCTTCTTGCGAAAAGGTTACACCGGAGCGGCCCGGAAAGCGAGACCGGAGACGCGGCCGCCTTCATGCGCTCATGCGGCCGTAGGGCGGCACGCCCGGATAGATTTCGAACACGTGCCGGTACACGGCTTCCGACTTCGCGCCGATCTCGGTTTCGGAATACGCCGCCGGCAACCCCGTCGTTTCGGAAAAGAGGAAATCGTGGATCTGCTTGCGCACGCCGTCGCGCGTGCTTTGCTTTTCGCGCCAGTGGGCGACGGCGAGGAGCCCCGCCTTCAACCCGTCGAGCAATTCCCGGGCGACGGACTTGACCTTTTCCGTCTCCGTCCGGGTCAGGGAGGGCTTTTTCAGCAGGTCGTAGATGGCGAGCGTTTCCTCGTCGAGGCCCTCCCGGGCGGCCCGTTCCTCCTCCGCGGACAATTCCCCGATGAAGGCCAGGAGCGCCTCGAAGGTTTGTTCGATGGTCTGCCGGTCCTTCTCGTCGTTGTAGGCGGCGACCATCTGCTCGTAGCGGCGCTGGAAGTCCGTCCGCAGCGGGTTGCGCGCCAGCAGCGCGGCGAGTTTCGCCTCCACGGCGTCCCGGATGGCGCGCACGGCGGTCCGCTTCGACCGGGAGGCGGCGAACTCGCGCCGCAGGCGCCCGAAGTCGATGCGGCTGATGTCGTAGGGCGGCCGGTCCTCGCGTAGGGCGCCGTCCTCCCGGGGGGCGATGGCCCCGTCGACGATGCCCTGGAGCTCGCGCATGATGTCCGCGATGTCGGCATCGGCCTTGCCCTGCTGCAGGCTCCCGTAGACCACGCGGATGGCCGCGCACTCGCCGCGGAATCGGTTCACGCCGGCGAACGTGACGCACGCCTTGAACTTGGCCAGGACCGTGCGGCACATGACCTCGAAGCGCTTGCGCGTCCCGTCGTTTTCGTTCGCGGCCTCCTTCGCGGCGAGGATGGCCGCGTTCCGGGCGAAGCCCCCGCCTTCGACGAGGGTCCGGAACGGGACGCCGCGGGCCTCCAGCCAACCGCGGACCAGGCGCACGGCTTCGTCCAGCTCCGCGAGCAGGTCCTCTTCGGGGCGGACGGGATCGCCGCCGGCGGCGCCGCCCCGGCCGCCCGCGAAGGTGGCCAGCGCCTCGCGCAGGTTGCGGAGGATGCCGCAGTAATCGACGATGAGGCCGTTGTTCTTGCCCTCGTCCACGCGGTTGGCGCGGGCGATGGCCTGCATGAGCGTGTGGGCCTTGAGCGGCTTGTCGAGGTAGAGCGTCCCGAGCGACGGCACGTCGAAGCCCGTCAACCACATCGCGCAGACGAAGGCGATGCGGAACGGATGCTCCGCGGCCTTGAACGCCTCGTCCACGCCCATGCGGAGGCGCCCGGCGAATTCCGGCCGGGATTTCAGGGCCTCCGGCAGTTCCATGCCCTCCCTCATCACCCTGCGGTGCGGCAGGATGTCGAGCCCGTGGCGGGCGAACTTCTCGTCCTCGTTGTGCTCCTCGCTGACGACGACCGCCGCGACCGTCTCCTGCATCCATTCGAGCCGACGGCGCAGGGCGGGCGCCTCCGGGCCGTCCGGGGCGGCCCGGAGGAGGCCTTCGAGCGCGGCCGTCTCTTCGTCCCAGTACTTCCGGACGAGGTCGAACATCCGCACGCACGTGATCTTGTCGATGCAGACGAACATCGCCTTGCCGCTTTCCCACGACGCCGAGTAGTGGCGGACGAAGTCGCGGGCGATCCGGTCGAGCCGCCCGGCCGCCGTGATGACGTGGTAGTCGCGCTTCAGTTCGGCTTCCAGCCGTTCGGCGACGTCGGCGTCCCCGGCCTCGAACGCCGCCAGTTTCTCGGCGATGCGCTCGTTGAGGTCCCGCGTCGCGACCCGGAGCTTTTCGCCCCGCGCGTCGTAGTAGAGCGGGACCGTCGCCCCGTCCTCCACCGCCCGCTGGAAGTCGTAGGTGGAGACATAGTCCCCGAACACCTGCTTCGTCAGCTCGTCCCCCTTGAAGAGGGGCGTCCCCGTGAAGCCGATGAAGGCGGCGTTCGGCAGCGCGTTGCGCATGTTCAGCGCCAGGAGCCCGTATTGCGTCCGGTGCGCCTCGTCGGAGATGACGACCACGTCGTCGCGCTCCGTGTAGGCCTCGCCGGGGCGGACCTCCTCGTTGAACTTCTGGATCAGCGAAAAGACGTGGCCCTTGCGCTGGCCGAGCAGCGCCTTCAGGTGCGCCCCGCTCGACGCGCGGCACTCGTCCCGGTCGTTGTCGGCGAGGCCGCACCCGGCGAACGTCCGGTAAATCTGCTCGTCCAGCTCCTCGCGGTCGGTCAGGACCAGGAACGTGTAGTTCCCGCCGAGCTTGCGGCGGACCTTGCGCGCGAAATAGACCATCGAATAGCTCTTGCCCGAACCCTGCGTGTGCCAGAAGACCCCCAGCTTGCCGTCCCTCCCTTTCCGCCTGGCCAGGGCTTCGACCGCCCGGTTCACCCCCAGGTACTGGTGGTTGCGGGCGAGGATTTTCGCGGCCGCGCCCGCCGAGTCGTCGTACACGATGAAATTCTCGAACAGGTCGAGGAGGTTCGCCCTGGAGCACGTCCCCTTCAGCAGCGTTTCCATGTCCACGGCCCCCGGCTCCTCCTCGGCCAGGCGTTTCCAGGCGTGGAAGAACTCGAACTTGGCCGAATGCGTGCCGATCTTCGCCTCGATGCCGTTGGCGAGGACCACGAACGCGTTGTAGTGGAACAGCTGCGGCACGACCTTCCGGTAGTCGCGGAAATTGTCCCGGTAGGCGACCGAGATGTCCTTCGTGACGTTCTTGAGCTCCATGAACACCAGCGGGACCCCGTTCACGAACCCGACCACGTCCGCCCGGCGGCGCCGCCCCAGCGACCCGCGCACCCACAGCTCGCGCACGCAGAGGAAATGGTTGTTGGAGGGGTCGTCGAAGTCGAACACCCGCAGCCTCGCCTTCTTCTTCGCGCCGCCGGCCCCCGCGTAGCGCACGGGGATTCCGTCCCGGAGCAGCCGGTCCTTCTCCCGGTTGATCGCGTCGAGGCCATCCGAAACGGACGTGTCGGCGAGGATGCGGACGGCCTCCCCGTAGGCGGCGTCGGGCAGCCCGGGGTTCAGCCGTTCCAGCGCCGGCCGCAGGTACCGCACCAGCAGGACCTCCCGCTCGTCCGTCCTCCCCAGCGTCCCCTCTGCGCCGAAGGTCTCCTGCATCGCGTAGACGCTCCCGTCCCAGCCGAGTTCCCCGGCCAGGTACTCCGCCGTCGTCTTCTGCACCAGGTTCCCTTCGGTGTAGGGGTTCACGGGGGCGGCTCCTGTCCGGGGATTCTCCATTCCCCGAATCGTTTGCCGCCGACCCGGGCAATGACACCTGCAGCCTTGAGTTGGGCAAGGATTTTTTCGACGCCCTTGGTCGAAAGCCCGGTGGCTTTTGCCATTTCGGACTGTTTGATCTTCGGGAAGCGTCCAATCAACGCGACAATCACATGCTTGCTTTTATCCCCGCGTCCGCGGCTGGTCCCGGCTCCGCCCTGGGGCGTCTGCCAGATTGCTTCCTGCGGCCCCCCCCTCCCGTTCTTATCCCGACTTCCAATGCCGCTCCTATCCCTGCTTTTCCCGCCACCTGAATTTTGGAACCCATTGCATTTTCTTGCAGTTATGGCTTCTTCCGCTGGATTTCTATCCCTACTTCCCCCCACTCGCCTATCCCTACTTTCGCAGGACTGTCCCCGGCCGGTCTGCCGGACAGCATCCGGGACGCCATCGTTGATTCCCTCGTCCCAGCCGACGGGCCGTTTCAGGACCACCCGGAAATCCTCCGCATCCTCCTCCTGCCATTCCGGCGCGGGGATGCCCCATTCCCGGCATTTCGCAATCATGTCCTCGGTGCCGGTCCCCGCCTTCTCGATGTATCCCTTCAGATACATGGCCCGGGCCAGCAGTGGATTCACCGGCACCGACTTGTGCGTGGTGGAGAGTTTCCCGATTGTCATCCCGCGAGGCAACCCTCCGGGGCTCCATACCTCCAGCCGGTCCTTGAAAAGCATCACCTGCACGCTCGCGTTGCTCGTGTAGTCGCGGTGGACCACGGCGTTTACGATGGCTTCCTTCACGGCATCGTACGGCAACTCGAACTTCGTCGGCACTTCCGCCGTGTCCCCGGTCTCGCGCGTCCCGACCCAGTTGGAAATGTGGGTCATCACGAAGCGCGTCGCCTGGTCCACCAGCTCGAACACGTCGCCCAGGTAAATCTGGTGGTCGGCCATCGGCTTGGAAACCCGGTCCGCGTAGAACTGGGCGCATTTCACTTCCGACGCGACGAAGAACTTCTGCGGACGCTTCCCGAAGAGCAGCGCGGCCGGATTGAGGACCCGCCCTTCGTCGTCCATCAGTTCCAGCGCCGTCAGCAGTTTCTCCGGCGACGAGTGGACAGGCAGGGGGAACTGCCGCTTCTCCCGGGCCGTCCGGATGAACTCGCGCATCTTCAGCACGCTCAGGTCCTTCAGCGCGACCCCGGCCGTCTTGGAGGCATCGAACGGCAGGACGCTGATGAGGCCCTTGTCTTCCAGGTGCCTGGCAAGGGCCGCATACACCCCCGTCCGCAAATCGTCGTATCCCTGGAACTTCTTCCGGACGACATCCTTCCCGACACGCTCGATGAACGCGGCTTGCCTCGCCTCGGCCGGCTTGTCGGACCGCAGCACGAAGCACATGCGCGCCTTGTGCCGCCGGACCGCGCGGTTGTATTCCCGCTCGGTCGCCGAGATTCCCTCGGAATCCGTGTTCCCGTAGGTGCGGCCGAGGATGCCGAGGTAGATGTCGCACCCGTCGACCGCTTTCAGGTACACTTCGCCGGCCGTGCGTTCCTGCGCCGGCACCTCCTCGAACAGGAACACCTCGAAGAACCGCCCCAGTATCGCATCCTTGCGGATGTACTCCGCAAGCGCCTTGCGCTCTCGCGCGAATTCCTTCTGGACGCTGGAGATGAAGAGGCGGTAGGTCATGGAGGAGCATTCCTGCTTTGCCGCCGCAATTGGTCTATGACTTCCCCAAAGTTGACATCAACAGCTGGTTTCTTCCACTCCTTCCAGAAATCACGGGTGGCACTCTGTGGGGGTTCTGTCGGCTCAGCGATTTTAATTCGACTTGGGAGGAGAACCGAGTCGCCAACGACTAAAGCCTCGCCCGTATCGAGAATGGGCAACACGTCTGTCAATCCTGAGAGACTTTCTGGCATCAAGCGTTTAACGACACTCTGATCGTCAGCGTTAGTAAGCCGCATGGAAACGACATTGTTGCATTGGCTTAAAATCGTTGTGCTTACATCGGATGGCCTTTGACTTGCAACCAACAATGCAACTCCGTATTTCCTACCTTCTTTTGCAATTCTCTCAAAATTCTCAACTGCTCGTATTTCAACAGGATTACACCCTTCTTTCCTCGGAAGATACAAATGCGCTTCGTCGCACACAATAGCAATTGGCTGCCTCTTCTCGGGATTTGTCCAAAATTGGATCTGAAAGACAAGACGCGCCACCAAGCCAACGATTGCAGGAAGGATATCTGATGGAACTTCAGAAAAGTCTATAATTTTGATTTGGTGTTTATCGCCATTGCACCCCATCAATCGTTCAGCCAATTTCACCAGATAATCATATTCCCTTACTGAATCCGGTCCGTTGAACATAAAGCCATATCGCTTGTCAGAAACGATACTGTCAATGCGCCCAACAAATCGACTGAACTGCCCATTCCAATCTCCCTTTTTAGGAGCGTTTTTTCCGGGAACCATTTCTGTGTCCAATCGGTACAATTCATCGCGAACAGACTTGATTGGAAAGGGAATCGGGCTATCCATGGTAAATGCGGACAGCACAGCAGTCTCATTGCAAGCCACTAAAGTCTTTCGCTTTTCTTCGACAACAATGTCTCGGAACTTCGTAATCTGATTATGCGCAGTGAAACCAGAAGTCTCCACAAACATTGATTGCAACTCTTCTGTATTCATAAGCCAATAAGGCAGGAATAAAAGATTCCCACCATCGCGGTCCAAATCCTCTGGGCCTGGAATGCGAAGATGACTTGCGTAAGACATCAACGAATATTCGCCATGCAGGTCAAACAAAACCAAATTCGATGCGGGCAACTTTGCCGCTTGCTCTAAAATGGAAGCTAATGTATAGGATTTTCCCGCGCCAGTGCTACCCAACAATGCGGCGTGTCGCTGAAAGAACCTGTTCCCATCCAGAAAAGCCCTTGCAGATTCATCAATCGTATAAACCCCCAATTCCAACGAATCGTCGTCTTCACTTTCACTAGCGAGTACTCCCATGAACTTTTGCAAACGTGCATCCTTTAATAGATAACAAGGGCTGTCTATCTCAGGCACCTGACGCAATGAACGCGAAAATTTTCTTTCGTTTGCGACTTCTCCAACGGTTCCAATGAGAGACAAATGTGTTGCGTTGTAAATACTCTCCCCAACCATGCCATCCTCTTCGGCACCGTCTTCAAGAGGATTTTTATCGGGCGAAGCAGCAACCGGAATCTTGACGACCTTGTCAATCAACGCCACCAACCACTCATCAGCGGCCCCCGGCAAGCGTATAGTAGCCAACTGTCCCACCCTAGCCAGTCGTAGTGCTTCATCTGAAGCAACCTGTACTACAACCCTGCGTGTATCAACAGAACGCACCTTTCCGAACTGATCCGAGTCTTTAAAATCAAAAAGTGCCATAAATCACCTCACATTATTTGTTTTGCGAACAGGGAGAATTCCCACAACCGCTTACCAGCAACATGCAACCAGCCACCCAGTTGATTGTTAAAAATGCGAGACCCTGAATTTGGATCTTCTAACCCGCATACGATCCACACATTATCGTTCTGCTTTGCAAAGTCTTCCATTCGCGCATTGAGATTTCTTGTGATAAAAACTGCAGGTTTTCGATCCTTTTGTATTCTCTGCTTAATGTACCGTTCAATGTGTACATCGTTCATTCCATAGCCAAGAAAAAGAAAGCCATGGGCCGATTTCACTGATTCGTCTGCTTTTGCCTGTAATTCCCTTCGATACTTTTGAATCTTTTCATATTTTGATGACCCGGGCGTGATGATAACTCGTTCCACGTCAACAGGCGCATTACTAATCCACATATCCACTTCTACAACCTCATTATTGACGAAGAATCGATTCAAAGATCCATGAACTTTATACAGTCTAACATGACGAAGAAATTCATTCTTAACGTTCTCACGCTTATTGCGCACAACTTTAGTTTTATGACATACTGTTTGTAATGATGCTGCCCAATCCTCATTCTTTATGACACTGCCACAAAAACCATCAATACATTTAATATCATAAGCGGCACAAGCATATTCAAACAATAGATCGTAATTGGTTGTAATGACATTCAATGCGTTAGAATCAGAAATGGACAATCCACTAATGATTTTATTGATGATGGTCATTGCAGGCCACTCCCTTTCTCGCTTGCATATTGGGGCGGCAAACTTCTGATCCAATGACGCAATTGATGCTCCTGTTTCTATCAAGATTAACTCTCGCAATTTGTCTGTAGTTGCAAAGTCCAAAGAATGTTCAACATCAAACCCTTTCCCCAATGCCTTCGCCACTCTTGCCCACTGACGTGCAGATTTTTTGTCTAATGACTCTTTCTTGATGCTAGAAAACAACACATCTCTTAACGCTTCCATGCCAAACCCTGCATCGACAGCACACGAAGTTCCTGTACCTAAAACAACATGAGGAGTCACCTGGAAAAAGGTTTGCAATTGCTTCTTTGCCCATACAAAATCTTTTTTGATGACTTTTACAGGCGCTGACCTTTTCATAAGTTCACTTCTCCTTTCATCAACCTTGGCAACAGCATGTCGCGGACAGCGGCGAGGACAGCGTTTTGGTGGGCAAGGACAGCGCATTGAGAGAAGAGCGGTTCGAACAAAGTGTGAAATCTGGCAAGCAAGCCGCTGCCCGGAAGAATCAACTCCGCTTGCTCGAAATCACACGGACGTACCGCCGGATATGTTACTCCCGTTACCATGTTGTCAAGATATGCAACAAACTCGTCTGTCGAAACAAGAAGATAAAGAAACGAGTACGGAATGTCTCTGGGGGTCAGGATGGTGAAGCCCGTTGAAAACACGTCGTTTGCCTCCGGCTCCAGAATCAAGGCATACGATTTCAGGTTCGGTCGCACATTCGACCAGATGACGTCCCCAGACTGGGCTTTGCGCCGTGCGCGACCTGGAGCGTCTTGTGAAAGCATCCGTCTCTTTTCGAGAATTCGCCCCTCTTTGACGGATGAGATGTCAATGTAATTGATTTCCGGTGGCAAGCCTATGACACGATAGGATTGTTGGTTGGTTGCGATGCAGTCGCCAAGATGAACCCTTTTCCACCCCACGGGAATGCCATCCACCATTGGCACATGTTCATGCCCGGGAAAGTGGAATTCAACGAACCACTTGCGGTAGGCCAATCGCGCCGTCTCCTCGAGGATGGCGATACGGCGGCGGTTGTTCTCGATCAGGTCGTCGTAGGCGGAAAGGATGTCGGCGATGTGGCGCTGGACGGGGAGAGGGGGGAGGGAAATCACCAAGGAGCGAATGGCGGGAAGATTGACATGCGTCACTGTCGCACCGATGGCTGTTCCCAGCAAACGATTCTTTTGTTCGGGGGCCAACAGAAAATAGGTCAAGAACCGCGAATCGGCAATTTTGGGATTGGGGCGCAACAACACTGTGCGTTGCCCAAGACATACCTCCTGCCCTTCCGTAATCAACGCGACATTTCCGGCTGGGGCCTCCCTCGCATAAATCAAATCTCCAGCACATGGTCTCGCGCGTTGAGTCCGCTGCTCGTACACAGGACGGGAGACCCGATGCATTTTCTCAAAGACCAGCCTTCCGAATCCTACATTGGGTGTTCTGACCAAAGGGAACCCCACTCCCTCGTCCCGGGCAGTCGTGTGTGGGCAGTCGGCAATGAGTAAGCAAGCTTCTTCAAGCCGCATTCGCTGCTGGTTCCACGGGACGCGAGACGAAGGACGGGAGACGGGGGAGGCGGAGGGGGCGGGAGACAGGGGGGGGGCGGGGAGGCGGGAGGGGGCTTTGCGGTCCGGGGCCCTGTCTTGAACGGTTGGTGTCCCTCGTCTCACGTCTCGGGTCCTTCCTGGGTGTAGGGGCGGGTGCCGGTGCATTCGCGGTAGCCGGTGCAACCCCAGAAGGGCTGGCCGGCGTTGCGGCCCTTGCGGGCGATCACCTTGCGCATGGGGCGGCCGCACTTGGGGCACTTGGGGACGCCGGAGGCGGCGGCCTGGGCGTCGCGCGTTTCGAGGTGGGCGCGGCTCATGCGCTCGGTGAAGCCGCCTTCCTCGCGGAAGGTTTCTGCGACGCTTTCCATCTGGCGGTGGAGGAGCTTGCAGGCCTGGTCGATGACGAGCAGGAGCGAGTTGGCGGCGGTGACGGGGTCTTCCGCTTCGAGAAACTCCGCGAAACGCCGGCGCATGGCCAGGATGTACGCGGCGTGGTCGTGGCGGGAGAGCGGGCCGGTGTACCGGTCGAGGGAGAGGG
>CACXEY010000079.1 GCA_902766695.1 uncultured bacterium | reverse complement strand
TTCTCCTTGCTCCCGCTCTCCATCCGCTTGGGCGCGGCAGGATGCCGCACCCCCGGAAGTGACGCGGAAGCTTCTGAACGAGCACCGTGTGACTTCCAGACAGTGCGGCTTCCAGCCGCACCGCTGGATGTGAGATTACAGAAAACATTGGTCTTTTCGCTTGTTTTCCGCTTTCCGGACGCCTCGCGGGCAGGACGCCCGCGCCCCGACTGTACATCCGCGTCCCTCCCGCTTTCCATGTCCGCGGAGCGGTTTTCATGGTTTTCAATGTTGTCCTTCCTCCCGCACTCCAGCCACCTCTTTTGTTCTTTTTGACCTTGGGAAGAGTTGTCGCCAGTTGTCCCAGTTGTCTCCCAAAAGAATGGTCTGTGGCTGGAAAGTTTTTTCCACTGCGGGCGGGGAGTGGAAGGAACGGGCGCGGCTGGAAGCCGCACCTCCGGAAGTGGCGCACGACACCCACCACAAGCGGGGCTTGGCTTCCCGAGCCGGGGCGGGAATGCCGCGGCCGGAGGCCGCACCTCATCTTGTCACTTGTCACTTTTCACTTGTCACTGCGCGGTGCGCCCAGCGGGCGGGGAGTGGAAAGGGAAGCGGGCGGACCGTCCGCTCAGGGGGCGGGTTCGGCGTCCTTGACGCGCTCGATGCGGGCGCCGTCGGTGAGCTTGTTCTGGCCCATGACGACGTATTCCTCGCCCTCGGCGAGGCCCGACACGATTTCCACGCGTCCGCCGCTGCGGATGCCGGTGGCGACGTCGCGCGCCGACGCCCGCCCGTCGGTGCCCACCACGAACAGCACTTGCCGCTCCAGCACCCGCACCACCGCCTCCGAGGGGACCGTCAGGGCGCCGGACTTCGATTGCAGGCTCACGCTGGCCGTCGCGTACATGCCGGGATAGGCGGCGCGGCGGCCTTCGGCGTCGGCGGGGTTGCCGAGCAGGACTTCGACCGTCGCCGTGCGGGTGGCGGGGTCCACCGAGGGGAAGATGCGCGAGACGGTGCAGGCGAAGGGCCGTTCCCCGGCGCCTTCCAGCCGCACCTCCACGGGCGTTTCGCCGGCCTTCAGCAGCGGCAGCATGCGCGACGGCACCGCCAGCATCAGCCGCAAGGGATCCAGCTGCGCCAGCCGCACCACCGGGGCGCTGGCACCGACCATCGCCCCCGGGTCCACGTAGCGCTTGACGACGACCCCGTCCATCGGCGCGCGCACGAACGCCTCCTCCAGGTTCACCCGCGCCAGCCGCAGCTGCGCCTGCGCCTGCGCCAGCGAGGCCTGGGCGCTCTTGAAGGCCGTCTCCGCGGCGTCGCGCTGCTGCTCCGTTGCCACGTCCTCCTTGTAGAGGGACTCCTTGCGGCGGTTCTCGCGGTCCTTGTCCTCCAGCACCACCTCCGCCGCCTGCACCTGCGCGCCGGCCACCGCCACCTGCGCCTCCAGCAGCGCGTGGTCCACTTCGCCGAGGATTTCGCCCTTGAGGACTTCCACGCCTTCCTCGACGGGGACCACTTGGCGGGCCTTGCCCTTGCCGCGGCGCAGTTCCAGCGTTTCGAGGCGTCCCGACGCCTTGGCGCAGACCTCGACGGACAGCGGCGACTCGACGTCGCCGGTGAACTCCAGCACCTCGCGGATGTCCTGCCGCTCCGCCATCGCCGTGCGCACCGCCACCGGCAACGCCTCCGCCTGCTCCTTGCCGGCGCCCGGCGCCCCCTTGTCCTCCCCGCACCCCGCCATCAACCCCACCAACAGCAACAAGACCAGCAGCTTCTTCATGCGCGAACCTTTCCTTTCGGGAAACAACTCGAACACCTCAAAAACAAACGAAAACAATTTTGTTTCAAGTTGTCTCCCATCATTCTTCCTTGTCACAAGTTGTTTTCAAAGTTGTCGTGGGTTGTTTGATGATCCCCTTCCCCGAGCACGGGCTTGTCCGGCAGGGGGCCGTGGGAGAGGGTGCCCATGGCGCGCTGGAGCCTGAGGCGGACGAGGGCGTGGTCGAAGATGGACTGGTAGTAGTTGGCGCTGGCGGTGGTGAGCGCCTGGCGGGCGTCCATGACCTCCACCTGCGAGTTTTCGCCTTCGCGCAGGCCCACCTCCACCAGACGGAGCGCCTCCTTCGCCGTCTCCAGGTTGCGGCTCTGCGACTCCGCGAACTCCTCCGCCGTCTCCAGCGAGAGCACCAGCTGGCGGATTTCGCTGACCACGTTCTCCTCCGCGTCCTCCAGCACCAGCTCCAGCTTGCGCAGCTCCGCGCGCTGCTGGCGGAGGGCGCCGCGGCGGCCGAGGCCGTCGAAGAGCGTCCACGTGAACTGCACCCCCGCCGACCACTCGTCGCCCCAGTCGTCGCGCGAGGAGTCGTGCGGGTCCGGGTTTCCCCAATCCTGGGCGGCGAAGAGCTCCACCGACGGGAAATACGCGCCTACCGCGTTCCGCACCGCCTCCCGCTGCATCCGCACCGCGTACTCCGCCACCGCCAGGTCCGCGCGGCGGGCGAGCGCGGTGCGCAGCGCATCGGCGAAGCCCACGCGCTCCTTGACGAGCGGGAGCGGGTCGGTCAGCTCCACCTCGCTCTCCGGGGAGGCGCCGATCAGCCGGAACAGGTCCGTGTGCGCGCGGTCCTTCTCGTTCTGGGCGCGGAGCACCAGCGCCTTGAAGTTCGAGACCTCCACCGTCGCCCGCAGCACGTCGTAGTGCGACGCCATTCCCTGCTTGCGGCGCGCCTCCTCCTCCGATAGCTGCCGCTCCGCCGTCTCCAGCGCGGCGACCTGCACCTCCAGCAGGTGCCCGGTCAGGACCGCCCCGTAGTAGGCTTCCGCGACCGCCGAGCGCACCTCGTCCTCCGCGTCGCGTATCCGGGCCTCGGCCCATTCCCGGTACAGCCGCGCCGCCCGCACCGCCGCCAGCACGTGTCCGTTGAACAGCGGCTGCACCGCGCGCACCCCGGCCGAGTAGCGGTCCGCGAACCGCCCGCGCACCCGGTTGCCGTCCCCGTCCGTCCGCCAGAGCTCGTCATCCAGCCGCGTGTACCCCCCGCTCGCCACCACCCCCGGCAGCGCATTCTGCATCGACGCCTCGATCCGCCCCGCCGCCACCTCCCGCTCCAGCGTCTCCCGCTGCAGCGCCAGATTGAACTTCAGCCCCCGCCCCACCGCCTGCTCCAGCGACAGCTTCCCCTGCAACTTCTCCCCGCGGTCCTCGACCGTCCGCCCCTCCTCCATCGCGGCGACACGCGCCTCCGCCGCCTCCGCGCGGATTTCCCCCATCCGCGCCGCATCCGGCACGCTCTGGCACCCCGCCGCCAGCGCCAGGGCCGCGCCCAGCGCGGCCGCCGCAAGTTTCTTCGTCGTTGTCGTGTCGTCCATGGTTCCATCCAGTCGATTGCCGTATTGCGCAAGTTGCACCCATTCGGGGCAAATGCCAACATTATTCTGGGGGAGGAGAGAATAACAAGCCAAAGAGGACAAGAACCCGGAAGAGATGCGGAACATCCGCGCCCCCCCGGTAGCCCAATGGAGTTTGTCATGCGAAAACCATGTGTTTGCGTTCGTGCGAAGCCGTGTTGGTCGGGCGGCGAGTGTCCTCGCCGCCGGAAGCCGGAACATGCACCCGGATGTCGCCGGGGACAGAGACTGCCCGCCCCCTACCCTTCCATGCGCGTGGAGGCAATGGCAGGGGGCGGGGACGAGTTTGCGGATTGCCCGCATTCGTTCTTCTCCGGCAGGCTCCCCTTCTAAAACGCGGGGGGGGATGGTAGAGTGGGAAGCATGAAGAAGGGAATCGTCGAGAGAGTGCTGTTCGGGCTGGCGGTGGCGGCCGGCACGGTTTGGGCGTACTCGCGCGTGCACACGTACGCGACGGGGCAGGATCCGCGGACGTATCTGCTCCTGGCGAAGGGGATGCTGGCGGGCGGCGGCGGGGTCCATCCGGGGCTGGTGGCGCCGGGATGGCCGCTGGTGCTGGCAGGGGTGATGCGGGTGTTCGGCGTGCATGCGGCGTTCTGGACGAACGTGCCGCTGTTCGGGATGCTGGTTGGGGCGCTGGCCGTGCTGGCGGGGCGACTCGCGGGAAGCGGACGGCGGGGGGCGGCGGTGGCGGCGGGATCGGCCCTGCTACTGCTCGGCGGGTACGAACACAATCCGCATTTCCTGCTGTGGGCGTTCCGGCAGACGCCGGTGTACCTGACGGCGGTCCTGGCGCTGCTGTGCCTGGAGCGCGCGGTGGCGCGGCGGCAGGGCGGCCGGCGCGGGGCGGCGGTCGGGTGGCTCGGCGCGTCGCTGGCGTGGATGGCGGCGGGCGTGGCGGTGCGGGAGACCGGCGTGCTGCTGTTGCCGGCGATGGGGCTGTATCTGCTCGCGGATGCGGCGGGGTGGATCGGGCCCGCGGGCAAGCGGTCCGGGGGATGGTGGCTGGCGGGGTGGTTCGCGGGAACCGGCTTGGCGGCCGCGGCGGCGCTGGCGGCGGCCTGGTGGATGGGGTTGCTGCCAGCCAGCGCCCAGGCCGGGTATCTGCTGGATTTGCTGCCGACGATTTCCACGCGGGCCCGCATGATGGAGGAGATGGCGGGCTGGATTCCGGAGGAATTGGGATGGGGTGGGAGTCTGGCGCTGGCGGCGGGTGTCGCATGGTCGCTGAAGCGGCGGAACCGGGGCTGGTTGCTGCTGTTCCTGGTGCCGGCGGCGACGTATCTGGGGTTCGATGGATTCATCAAGGCGCACCGGCGCTTCTTCCTGTCCACGCTGTTCTTCCTGTCGCCGGTGGCGATGCTGGGTGCCTGCGAAACGGCGGGATGGCTCTGGCGCGCGTTGCGGCGGGGACTCTCCCGCGCGGGGGTGCCGTGCGCGTGGGTGGAACGGGCGGGAAGGGCGCGGTGGTGGGCGGTTTGGGGCGTCATGGTCGCCTGGTGCGCGTTCGTCGTCCTGTCCATCCGGCCGTGGGGCGTGCGCGCCACGCGGGCGGACGTGGCGCGGGCGCTGGAGACGATCTCGCCCTGGACCGGGGAGGGGCGGCCGGTGCTGCTGGACGGGCGGGCGCGGTTCCTGGAGGACGTGGTGGCGGTGTTCACGGACTGGCCGAGCGTGGTCGTGGACCGCGGGAATGCGGCCTCGTGCGTGAGGGAACCGCCGCTGGCGTTCGTGCGGCCGGAGAACCGGGCGGCCTTGCACTGGGCCTCGCCGGGGCCGCCGGCGGACCGGATCCTGGAACGCTGGGGTCGGTTGGACGACGTGCCCGGCGGCGGGGCGTTCCGCCTCGGGGAGAGCTGGTACCGGGTGGTCCGCGTCGTGCGATGGGAGGGGAACCGCGCGGTACACCGGCTGCCGTTCCCGCCGGAGTCCGGGATGTCGCCGCCGCCGCCGTACGCCCTGCTGCGGCTGGAGGCGCCGGCCTGTGCGGCGGAGTTGCCGATCCGCGTCCGGGCGTGCGGCCGGGTCCTGGCGGAGCGGTTGGACCCGGGATACCAGTTCCTGGCCGTGCCGCGGGAGTGGATCGACGAGGCGGGGCGGAGCGGGGAGGACGGCGTGGAGCTGCAGATGGAGGCCGGAGGGCCGATCCCGGACGACTTCCGGCCGGAGTGGCTCCATCCGGACGGAGCGCTGGAGATGCCGTTCGGGCCGATCGAAGAGCCGTCGGCCGCGTCCTACCTGTCGGAAGAGTTCCGGCAGCTCGACGGTCTTGTGGGACTGGACCGCGTGCACCCGTACTGGCCGGCCCCGCTGGCGGCGCGGGAGTTCGGAGGGGACGGGACGATCCGCTTGCCCGAAGGGTTGGGTTCCCCCGAGGCGGCCTGGTCCGTCAAGATTTCCCTGGCGGCGCTGTACGACGATCCGAAGGGAAGCCTGGCCGCCACCGTCTCGGTTCCGGATTGCCCCGAAGCCGTCCCCGTGACCGTGACCGGCCCCCACCTGGGGCGCTTGCGGACGTACGTCTTCGAGCTGGGGCGCCTGCCGCATCCCCCGCGGTCGCTGCGCATCCATGTGGAGCGCAGGGCGGAAACATACCCGGGCAATCCGCGGAACGGCAACGTCCAGATCGGCGCCTTGGTGGTGTACGCGCGGCGCGATGTCGGTTCCCTGCGCGTGCGCGTCGGGAACGCGGAGGACGGCGCGCTGCTGGGCGATGGATTCTTCCGGCGGGAACACGAGGGGGCGCCCGGCCACGGACGCTGGACCGGCGGCCGCGCGGAAGTGTACCTGCCGTTGGAAGGCGGGCGGGATTACCGTCTGGAACTGGACGGTTCGTCCTTGCGGCCGGAAGGCGTCCCCCCGGCGGTGCCGCGTCTCTCCTTGAACGGGCATCCGCTGGCGACGGAAGCGACGGATGCCGGGCTGGCCGCGCGGATTCCCGCCGAATGCCTGGCCGACCCCAACCGCCTGCTCATCGAGACGGAAACCTGGTCGCCGGCCGACCTCGGTGCGGGCGACGACCGGCAGCTCGGAATTTTCCTGCGGGAAATTCGCGCGACCGGATTGTGAGGGCGCGGGGGAGAACACGAAAGGCGAGGAGAAGGGGGTGCGGAGTTCGCTCGTCGGTTCGTCGCCTTGTCGGCCCGTCGCCCATCCCCTCCTACACGCTCAGATGGCGCTCCATGAGCCAGGCGGCGGCGGCGTACACCGCCACGGCATACCCCAGCGCGATGGCGGACCGGACCAGCAGCACGGCGTCGATTTCCGCCACGCCGACGGCGCACAGGCGCATCAGCCGGCCCATCAAGACCGTCAGGAAGATGAAGAAGACGAAGCTGGCGAAGACGTTGAAGCGTTTCCCGTTCAGGAGCGAGGCCGAGACGATGACCGCCAGATAGGCGATGGAGACCGTGGCCAGCCAGCTCGCCAGGATGTACGCCACATGGCAGAGCATGCTGTCCCAGGAAAAGCGTAATGCTTCGTCCAGCGCAGTCAGGGCCCCCTTCGCCATGTTCCAGAACTGGTCCAGCCCCAGCCGGCCCATCAGGAGCGAGGCGTCCAGCAGCCCCAGCAGGAAGAAGAACCCGCCGGCGACCGCCAGGGACAAGCCGTTTTCCAGCAGCTTGGCGCCGAGGATCTGGTAGCTGTTCCGCGGCGTCATGAAGAGCATGTAGCCCTGCTTCGTGTTCAGGTCCCGCTGCAGCACCAGCACGCTCTGCAAGCCGATCAGCAGGATGCCGCCGAAGGCCATCAGGAAGAGCAGGAACAGGGATGTGCCGATGAGGCCGTCCGGCCTTCCGCCGGGCTCCAGGCGCAGGATGCCCCACAAGAAGCCCAGTTCCTCCAGCGCGGCGAGGACGAGAAGCATCAGTTTCGCAGTCCGGGTCTTCCGCCATTCGTATTTCAGCAGCGCGATCATGCCCGATCCTCCTTCGCATGGCCGAAGATGGCCCGGTAGCGGTCCGCCATGGAAACGCCTTCCGCGGTCCGCATCTCCTCCAGGTCCCGCTCCTCCACCAGCTTGCCTTGCTTGATGAAGACGGCCCGGTCCGCGACGGCCTCCATCTCCTCCACCAGATGGCTCGAAAGGACCAGCGCCTTTTCCGGGCTGGCCTCCCGCAGGATGCAGGCCCGGATTTCGTCGCGGGCCAGCAGGTCGATGCCGTTGAACGGTTCGTCCAGCAGGTACACCTTCGCGTCCCGCGCCATGGTGAGGGCGATTTTCAGCTTCGCGGCCATGCCGGACGAGAGGGTTTTGGCTTTCAGGCCTTCCTCCAGCTCCATCTGGCCGAGCAGCCCCCGGTAGCGGTCCATGGAGAAATCGGCGAAGAAATCCCGGTAGTACCGGCCCAGGTCCCGCACGCTCATCCAAAGGTAGAAATACGGCTCGGTCGGCATGTAGGCGACCTTCTTGCGGCTTTCCCTCCCCACGGGACGCCCCTCGAAGAGGACCTTTCCGCTGCTGGGCTTGACCAGCCCCGCGGCCATTTTCATCCAGGTCGTTTTGCCCGAGCCGTTGGGCCCCAGCATGGCATAGACATGCCCCGCCTGTATCTCCAAATCCATCGCATCGACGGCCACCTTGAAGTCGAACCTCCGCGTGACTTTTTCGCTTTTCAGCACGTATCCGCTCCTCTCCGCTTCCGACCGGCTGTCAGGCTAGCTCATTCTTTTTCCGTGGTCTCCCCGAAATACGGCCACTCCTGCCGTACGCTGCCGTCCCAGCGCAGCCACAGTAGACCGGCCCGGCGGTGTTCCCCGTCGTCGAACACGTCCCAGTACAAGCGGTCCGTCGGCTCCGCCTCCGCCTCGATTTGATCCACGATGGCCTTCCTCGGCGCCAGCCATTCCAGCACAGCCGTTTCCTCCGCCTTGGCGAACTCCGGGAAGCCGGGGAGGTCCGCAATGTTCTCCGCAATCCATCGCTTCGATGCGGGTACACATGGAGAGACATGTCTCATCTGAATCAGATAAACCGTCATTCCCTTGACAGAGGTCGCGTGCAATGAATGGCCCGCCGCGTCCGGCCGCTTGGCCAGGAAAAGAGCGACCGCATCGGCTTCCAGCTCCGTCGCCCGTTCCCCGATGGTCCGCCGTACCGCTTCCGTATCCTGCTTCCATCGGGCATCCGCGATTTCTTGGAACTCGGGAGCCCGCCAAGTCGTGCTGCCGTCCGTTGTCCGCCACTTGATCCGTCCATCGGGAGCCAATATGAGCCGTCCAAACTCGTCGCCTTTTTCCCCGTTGCGGCAGTCGTAATGGAAAACCCGGTCTCCGGCCTCCATCCGGCTCCCGACATCCTCTTCCAGCCACTTCCCTTCCCGTTCCTGCCACATTTCATAATTCCGCTCGCGCTCCCCGCACAGCCGGACCGCTTCCGCATTCTCCGCGAACTTCCCAGCCGCCCGCCGCCAGAAATCCCGGTCGCGTCCGAATTTGTCGTCGATGGACCGCTGCAGCTCGTACAAGGAAGTTTCATGCAGAAGATATTGTTCCGCATCGGGTTGGGTCCTGTAGAACTCCACCACCGCATCCGCACTCCGCCCCGTTGGCGCCGCCGCAGCCAGCAGCCCAAGCGCCAAACCTATCCAGTACCGTCTCTTCATGCCTGTTTCATAGCACATCCCGCGACCCGGAACAATCGGTTTTGCCGAAACGGGAAGGATGTGGGAGGGGGCCGGGAGAGAATGGCAGGCAGGCCGCCCGCGCCTCGCTCCGACAGGGGAGAGGCTCAATCCACGACTTGCCAGTGGCCGCCTTTGTCGGGACCGATGCGGAGGAGGCGGCCGGAGGATTTGAGTTTGCGGATGTTCCAGTTCACGCCGTCGACGGAAAGGCCGGTGGCTTCGGCGAGTTCGCGGACGGTCACGTCCGGCATGGCGCGGACGATGGCGAGGATTTTTTCGGCGCTTTTCGGGGAGCGGGTGGTCGCGGAGAGGGGGGAGGGAGTGGTTTTCTTGGTAGTTTTCTTGGTAGTTTTCTCTGCGGTGCCGACGGCGGCTTCGCCTTTGGCCGTGAGGGCGCGGAGGATTTTGTCGAGCATGAAGTCGATGAAGGGGCCGGAGTCGGCACGGGCGGTGGACTCCCGGAGGGCATGG
The DNA here is from genome assembly GCA_902766695.1 of uncultured bacterium. Classification (GTDB taxonomy): domain Bacteria; phylum Verrucomicrobiota; class Kiritimatiellia; order CAIQIC01; family Lenti-01; genus CACXEY01. The sequence continues at coordinate 11,545 of CACXEY010000079.1, read as the reverse complement.
TAGTATTCCTGCTGGTGGGACCAGACGATTTTTTCGACGGGGGCGGAGAGGAGTTCCTTGCGCCAGGAGCCCATCAAGACGGTCTGCCAAAGGCGTCCGGTGCGGCCGTTGCCGTCGGGAAAGGGGTGGATGAACTCGAATTCGTAGTGGAAGACGCAGCTCTTGACCAGCATGGGGGCGTCGTCGTTTCGGAGCCAGGCGAAGAGGTCCGCCATGAGGCGGGGGACGTTCGGGAATGGCGGGGCCATGTGTACGACGTTGCCGAGGGAGTCCACGACGCCCACGTTGACGTTCCGCCATTGTCCGGGGCGGGCGACGAGGCCGTCGGTCATCATGGCGTGGGCCTTGAGGAGGTCGGGAAGGGAGAAGGGGTCGAAGGTTTCGATGGCGGTGTAGGCGGCGTGGGCCCCTTGGATTTCGGCAATCTCGCGGGCGGGGGCCGCAACGCGTTTGCCGGCGAGAATGGCGGTGATCTGGTCTTCGGTAAGGGTGTTGCCTTCGATGGCGGTGGTGCCCCGGAGGGTACGGACGTGGTTGGCCTTGCGGAGGCGGAGGCCGTCCGGGCCTTCGAGAAGGATGCGGTAGCGTTCGATGGCGGCGGCGATTTCGGCCATCATGTCCATCGCCTTGCCGCTGACGGTGCAGGGCGGCTTGTAGGAGGGGAGGAGACGGGCGGGCTTTTTCATGGGTGTTTTCGGAAGGCCCCCTGCGGGCACTTCAGCTGAGGCCCATCATGTTGAAGACAAGGACGAAGAGAACGACAGTTTCGACGACGCCTAGGGACATCAGATAGTTGCCGAAGCCTTGGCCGGTTTCGGCTAGATGAAGGGGCCGCCTTGCTCTGTGCGTAGACAAAAATTCTCCCTTTCAGTTTACGTTTGTCAAATGGATAAGCCAGCGAGTCCAGCCGATGACGGTAGAGGCTCGACGAAGCGCTGTTGTTTCATTCATGGGCCATCCGTCTTCCATTATCCACCTTGCAACAATTTTATCTTCAGGTTGCTCAGAGTTATTTAGACTAAAGTCAAGACAACGGAAGAACACACGATATTCCAGGAACTTTTTAGCAAGTTCCAGTTGTCGCCTTTTATAGGGAAGGCTAAATATTCTTTTCCCTTCATTGGTCAATGAGTGCAAGGCCGCCTGGGGTTTTTCCACCAGTCCCAAGAAGTGAGCTGCTTTTGCATAGTATTGTCCTTGCCGATGGACATATTTTAACGATTCTGCAATATCATCGGTATCTGCTGGTGAGTTGTATAATCTTTCACACAAATCTATGACCAGTTCCAGGTTGTTTGCTTGTGGAAATGTCTTGTGATCGGCCATTTTCGGTTGTTCTATGCTACTAAGAAGTTCTCTCAAATCTTCTTCCGTTATTTCTGTGTCGGCAAACGAATAACGGTTGGCTGAAATAAGTTCGATAGAATCCATCTCTGATTCGTCCGTGAATTTATATTCAAACACCGAAATAACCTCATTGCTCCGCATAATGAACAAAGGGCGAATTGTCTTGGCTATCTTGTTGTGAAGATAGCGCCATGGAAAATACAGTTGGCGAAGATTAAAATCCTCAAGCAAACAGTTTTTCGCCTCAACCAACAACAACGATTCCGGTGTTTCATAGCACGCATCGATTTCAATCTGCGTGCCGTTACAAGCAATGGGTATGCGCTCTCCCTTGCACATGCCAATGCCTTTGAGCGTAAAGGTCATCCTGTCTGTAGACAATCGACCAAAAATCCCTGGGAAAATTGACCCTTGAGGGACATTCGCATATTCTCTCATAATGCCCGAAGCATAGCAGGCAGAGAGCAATCCTGGTTCACTTCGTTCACCTAATCCCTCCCCCAATGAAAGCATCCACGGGGGGATCTGCCGCGATTGAATTTTTGATTTAATCAACGCACTTGTTTCAATTTTGTGAAAGAGTTCAAATGGAGCAATACGATAACCTTTTCGGGAAGTGGAAATCAGACCGAGGTTGGCCTGAACAAAAACATCTGGAACTGATTTTCGAGAATCCCATTTTGTCATTATTCTTGGCTCTTTTTTTGAGAGCCGTTTTATTGTTCCCGCAGAAATATCAAAGAATCCGCGTTCACCAATTTCCGACACGATATTGCATCGCTCAAAAATGATTTTCCATGCTGATTCCACGCCGTTATTCATAATTTCTTACAATTACTTCGGAAACCTCACCGCGTCCCGCCCCATCAGAATTCACATTTCGTCGTGCTTGGACAGTTTCAATCTTAAAGTCTTTATAAAGAGAATGTATGCGTTTCGTGTCAGAGTTTGAAAGCATAAAAGATACACCTTTATCATTTAATTGCTTACAAATACAGCATAATCTTTCCTGCTCCTCTGCATCAAAACCACCTTGCGTATAACCAGTAAACGAAGCGCTATTTGAAACAGGATCATAAGGTGGATCAAGGTAGACAAAAGCCCCTTTATGGATACGTTCCAATGCTTTGCTGTAATCTCCACATGTAAACTTTATTTCAGCAACGGACAAATATTTGCTCACAGCCCGCAGAACCGTCTCATTGACGATATTGGGCTTTCTGTAGAAGCCGAAGGGCGAATTAAATTCACCGTGCGAATTGACACGAAATAAACCATTATAGCACGTCTTATTGAGATAAATAATTCGCGCCGCCCTTTCCACAGGAGTCATCCGTTCCAGGGAGCCATCCCGATCCTTTCTCCGAATACGGTAATATTCTTCTGGGATGTTGCGCATTTGCTTAAGCGCTTCGATCAAAGCATCTACGGCATCGCGTATCTGTTCATACACATTGATCAGCTCACTATTGGAGTCATTCAAAACAGCTTTTGTTGGTTGTCTGTCAAAAAACAGAGCTCCCCCACCCACAAAAGGCTCATAATAGGTCGTGAAGTGTTTAGGCATGCGACTCTGCAATTCAGTCAATAATTGCCTTTTGCCCCCTACCCACTTCAGTACAGGCATTACCCAAGGATTTTTCTTCATGTTAAGACTCTTTTAGTAAAGCGCTTGATGCACAAATTCGGATATGCTCACTCATACGGCAAGAACACAACCGTCATGTAGTAGAACCCCCGTGGGGGAGGTTTTTCGCTTGGAATATTGCATTTTCCTTTCTCCTGTGTCTTGAACCATAAGCCTATTCAAGCACGGGAACCACCGTTCAGTCAATGCTTTTTTTCCGCCAAGTTTTGTTTTCCAATAGGAGTAATCCTAATCCCCATAGTTCATTTGGAGACGTTTCATATTCTACTCAAACAATGGCTTCGCAGACAAAAAGCCTATAGAAATTTTGAGAAATGTCACAATGGGATGTGCAGAATAAAATGCCGCCGTATCCAGCGTTGGCGGATCGGCGGCTCGAATCAGATGTGAATGGCTCAGGCGAGGCCCATCATGCTGAAGACGAGGACGAAGAGGGCGACGGTTTCGACAACGCCGAGGGTCATCAGGTAGTTGCCGAAGCCTTGGCCGGTCTCGGCAAGGGCGTCGGAACCGGCCGCGCCCGCCACGCCCTGGTACCAGGCGGAGAAGCACATGCCCAGGCCGCCGCAGATGCCCGCCAGCAGGCACGCGGCCCAGTTGGCCGCCGCCCAGGCGGCGCCGCCTTCGGCTCCCACTTTGCCGATGATGGTGTTCATCAGGATCATGCCGTAGATGGTCTGCGACAGGGGCGCGCCGATGAAGGTGATCAGGATGAAGGGCGCCGCCTTGCTCTGCGCGTAGCATTTTTTCCACGCGCCGATGGAGGACGCGCCCGCCGTGCCGGCGCCCAGCGCCGACCCGATCGCCGCAATACCCAGGGCGGCCAGTCCGCCCGCTTTGGCCAAGGCCATGCAAACTTGTTCTTCCATTTTCGTTTCTCCTCGAGTTTCCGGGCCGTAGCCCTCTTTTTTAAATTGTCAGCCCTGGACCGCCGTCTCCCGCGGCCGCGCGAAGGGACGGTAGGGGGCGCCGCTCCACGAGATGCCTTTGTGGTTGGAGAATTCCAGGGTGTTGAGGCGGATGCCGTGGACGAGGACGCCCATGACGCAAAGGAGGATGTTCAGGGTGTGCGCCAGGAAGGCGAACAGGGCGCCGAGCAGTCCGGAAAGGAGGGTGACTTCGCCGCCGAAGATCATGGTGTTGAAGGCGTTGGCGACGGCGAAGCCGGCGGCGCCGACGGCATAGAGACGGACGTAGGAGACGACGTCGGTGAAGTTGTTGATGATGTTGAGGGGCAGGAGGGCGAGGTTGAACCAGCCGTCCTTGATTTCGGAGGGCTTCATCATGAAGAGGGCGATCAACACGATGCCGGTGAGGCAGATGTAGTCGAGGGGGGAGCCGGTGAAGGGTTTCAAGGTCGCGGGGGAGCCGATGTATTTGGCCATGTTGCCGCCGATGACCATGTTGTCGGCCATGAAGAACATGTACCAAGTGGTGCAGACCCAGCCGAGTTGTTCGAGGGCTTTGGTGGATTTCTGTTTGACGAGGTCGATGATGTTCCAGACGTGGCCGATGGTGATCTGGATGGCGCCGATGAGGAAGCACATGCCCATGATGTTCTGGGCGGCGCGTTCTTTGAGGGGGTTGAGGAAGGCGGGCCAGAGGCGGGCGAAGCCGTGGTCGGCGAGCCAGGTCTGGGAGATGCCGAAGATGGAGCCGGTGATGAGGCCCCAGACGATGGTGGCGCTGGAGGTGACGAGGAGGAGGTTCCGGGCGTTGGCGGGCATCTTCTTGGCGAAGAGGAGGGTCAGGGCGAGGAAGAGGAGGCCGTAGCCGGCGTCGCCGATGATCATGGCGAAGAAGAGGGAGAAGAAGAGCATGACGACGATGGAGACGTCGGCTTCGCGGTAGCCCGGCAGGATGTTGATGCCGTCGAAGACGGCCTGGATGGGGCGGGCCCAGCGGGGTTGGTCGAGGAGGACGGGGACGTCGTCGGCGGGGCCGGGTTGTTCGGAGAGGAGGCCCCAGCCGTTGGTGGCGGCGGCGGTCTCGATCTTGGCCAGGTCGCGGGCGGGGATGTAGCCGGTGACGTAGTGGACGACGCCGGCGTCGCCCATGCCGGAGGCGACTTCTTCGAATTTGACGGCGGATTCGGCCTCGGTGAGGAGTTTTTCGAGGGCGGGACGGTCGGCGGCGGCGGCGGCGAAGCGCTTTTCGGCGTCGGCGAGCTGGGCGGTGAGGGTGGAGATGGTTTGTTCCATCTCGGAAAGGGAGTGTTCGGGCAGGCGGATTTCTTCGGCGCCGGTCCAGGTGAAGTCGGTGGAGGCGAAGAGGGCCCAGTAGCCGTCGGTCTTCTGGACGCCGAGTTGTTCGGCGCAGACGCCTTCGGGGAGGTCGGGGGTGGCCTTGAGGGGGGCGCGGTAGAGTTTGAGGGTGATGCCTTTTTCGGCGAGGGCGGGGATGGAGGCGGGGTCGAAGGTGCCGAAGGGGGCGATGCGCGCGGTTTCGGCGCGGAGGGCTTCGATGCGGTCGGCGGCGGTTTTGCGGGTGTCGATGAGGGATTGGAGGTCGGCGGCGAGTTTTTCGGGGTCGGCGGCGGTTTGTTGGGCGCCTTCGGGGGTCTTGGTGGGGATGGCTTCGAGGACGCGCTTCAACAGGTCGGCCTTGGCGTGGGCGGCATCGAGGTTGGCGCCGGAGGGGGCGACGGAGGGGGTGACGTGCAGGACGCCGAGGTCGCGCAGGGCGGCGAGGGCGGAGGCGCGGTCGGCGGCGCGGCAGAGGAGGGTGAGTTTGAGCATCGGGACGATCATGCGGCATCTCCTTCCCCGGCTTCGGCAGACTGGGCTTTTTTGACGCTCTTTCCTTTGGCGATCTTGGAGCGGACGACGGCGGAGGTGTTTTCGTCGCCGATGAAGATGTTGATGCGCCGGATGTTTTCGCGGCACTCGGGGATCTTGACTTTTTCGAAGAGGTTGACGCGCTGGGAGGTGGTGCGGAGTTCTTCGGCGAGGAGGCGGTGCTGTTCTTCGAGGAGGCGGCGCTCGATGCGGAGGCGGAAGAGTTGTTCGAGGGTGGAGAGGCCGGAGTCGATCCACGCGGGGGTGGCCCAGAGGTCGGGGGCGGTGCGGCGGAAGGTCAGGTCCTTGAGGGTGCGGACGGCGACGCCGGCGATGTTGCCGGGTTCGACTTCCATGGACTCGACGGCGATGTAGGAGAGGTAGTCCATGTCGTCGGCGTAGAGTTTGACCCAGGAGGAGAGGTTGTCGCGGGCGGCTTCTTCTTCGGCGCGCTTGTCGGCGACGGCCTGGTCGACTTTGCGGATTTCGAGCTGGAGCTGCTGTTTCTTGAGCTGGAGGGTGGGCAGGTAGCGCTGGTAGCGCTTGAGGGCGTCGCGCTGCGCCTTCAGTTCGGTTTTGGTGTTTTTGACTTTGCCCATGGCGGATCCTCCCGGGGGCGGGGACTCAGGCGTTCTTCTTCGGCCAGAATTTTTCGATGAGTTTGGAGGAGATGCCGGTTTCTTCGGGTTCGAAGCAGTCGGCCATGATCTGCCAGCCGAGGTCGAGGGCGGCTTCGAGGGGGATGTTGACGCTCAGGTCCATCATTTCTTTTTCGAAGCGTTCGCCGTAGCGGAGGAGTTTGCGGTCCCAGGCGGACATGCGGAAGCCCATGGATTGCTTTTCGAGGGTCTCCTTGTAGGAGGCGTAGAGCTGGATCATGGTGTTCATGACGGTGCGGTGGTCTTCGCGCGTGCGGCCGTTGACCTGCTGCTTGAGGCGGGAGAGGGAGCCGAAGGGCTCGATGCGGCCGTTGCGGAGGTAGAACTGGCCCTCGGTGATGTAGCCGGTGTTGTCGGGGACGGGGTGGGTGACGTCGTCGCCGGGCATGGTGGTGACGGCGAGGATGGTGATGGACCCGGCGCCTTCGAAGTCGACGGCTTTTTCGTAGCGGGAGGCGAGCTGGGAGTAGAGGTCGCCGGGGTAGCCGCGGTTGGCGGGAATCTGTTCCATGGTGATGGCGATTTCCTTGAGGGCGTCGGCGAAGGAGGTCATGTCGGTGAGCAGGACGAGGACGCGCTTGTTCTGGAGGGCGAACTGTTCGGCGACGGCGAGGGAGATGTCGGGGACCATCTGGCACTCGACGGTGGGGTCGGCGGCGGTGTGGATGAAGAGGATGGAGCGGGAAAGGGCGCCGTTCTTTTCGAGGGTGTCGCGGAACTGGAGGTAGTCGTCGTGCTTGAGGCCCATGCCGCCGAGGATGATGATGTCGACTTCGGCCTGGAGGGCGATGCGGGCGAGGAGCTGGTTGTAGGGTTCGCCGGCGGCGGCGAAGATCGGGAGCTTCTGGGACTCGACGAGGGAGTTGAAGACGTCGATCATCGGGATGCCGGTGCGGACCATCTTGCGGGGGATGATGCGCTTGGCGGGGTTGACGGAGGGGCCGCCGATGGCGATGCGGTGCTCGTCGAGGGCGGGTCCGTTGTCGCGGGGTTCGCCGGAACCGTTGAAGACGCGGCCGAGGAGGGCGTCGGTGAAGGAGACGTCCATCTTGTGGCCGAGGAAGCGGACCTGGGCGTCGGTGGCGATGCCGCGGGAGCCGGCGAAGACCTGGAGGAAGACTTTTTCGCCGTCGAGGCGGATGACCTGGGCGAGGGAGGTACCGAGGGTGCCGACGACCTGGGCGAGTTCGCCGTAGGCGACGCCGTCGGCGCGGACGGTGATGACGCTGCCGGCGACTTGTTCGATGCGGTGATAGACTTTATGCATTTTCCGAGACCTCCGCGAGCATGGCGTCGATGCGCCGCTCCAGTTGCTTGAATTCATCCGTGTCCATGGCGACGCGGTTCCAGTCCTTGGTGACGCTCGTCAGCTGGAGGAACCACTTGCGGGCGGCGTCCTTGTCGGCGAACTTGACGGTCGCCATGAGGATGCCGTGGATCTTGCCGAAGACGTACTGCTGACGGTCGGCGCTGGTGGCGCCGTCGACGTCGTGGAAGCTGTCCTGCTGGAGGTACGCGGCGTCGAGGTATTCGCTCTTGAGGTAGAGGACGAAATCCTCGATGGAGGTGCCTTCCTCGCCGACGACCTTCATCATCTGGTTGACTTCGCTGCCCTGGCGCAGGATGCGGCGGGCGTCGGCCACCTGCGCGGCGTCGACGACGCCGGTGTAGCGGCTCCAGGAGTCGAGGGGATGGATGGCGGGATAGCGGCGGGCGTCGGAACGCTCGCGGTTGAGGCCGTGGAAGGCGCCGACGACCTTCAGCGTCGCCTGCGTCACGGGCTCGTCGAAGTTGCCGCCGGCCGGGGAGACGGTGCCGCCGATGGTCACCGACCCGGTGCTGCCGTCGCGGAGGCGGACGACGCCGCCGCGCTCGTAGAAGGAGGCGATGGTCGATTCGAGGTAGGCCGGGAAGGCTTCCTCGCCCGGGATTTCCTCCAGGCGGCCGCTCATTTCGCGCAGGGCCTGCGCCCAGCGGCTGGTGGAGTCGGCCAGCAACAGCACGTTCAGGCCCATCTGGCGGTAGTATTCGCAGATCGTCACCGCCGTGTACACCGACGCTTCGCGCGCGGCCACCGGCATCGACGACGTGTTGCAGACGATCATCGTGCGTTCCATCAGGCTGCGGCCCGTGCGCGGGTCCGTCAGCTCCGGGAACTCGCGGAGGGTTTCCACCACTTCGCCCGCGCGCTCGCCGCAGGCCGCGACCAGCACGATGTCCACGTCCGCGTACTTGCTCGTGATCTGCTGCAGCACGGTCTTGCCCGCGCCGAAGGGGCCCGGGATGCAGTACACGCCGCCGCGGGCGACCGGGAAGAACGTGTCGATGATGCGGACCTTCGTGACGAGGGGTTCGACCGGGCGGAGGCGTTCCGCGTAGGCCTTGATCGGGACCTTGACGGGCCAGACCTGGACCATCGTCACGTCCACCAGCGCGCCGCGCGCGTCCTTGAGCTTGGCGACGACCGTCTCGATGCCGTAGGAACCGGCGGCGACCGTCTCCTCCACCGTGTACTTGCCGGAAAGGCGGAAGGGGACCATGATGCGGTGCGTGAAGATGCCTTCCGGGACCGTGCCGAGCGTGTCGCCGGCCTGCACCTCGTCGCCCTTCTTGGCGACGGGCGTGTAGTCCCACTTGCGTTCGCGGTCCAGCGCCTGCAGGTACGTCCCGCGCTGCAGGAAGAACCCGCACTGCTCCGCCAGCTTCGGCAGCGGATTCTGCAGCCCGTCGAACACCTGGCCCAGCAGGCCCGGACCCAGCTCCACCGAGAGCAGGTTGCCGCTGAACACCACGTCGTCGCCGACCTTCAGCCCCGCCGTGTCCTCGAACACCTGCATCTCCGCGCGGTCGCCGCGGATGCGGATCACCTCCGCCCGCAGGCCGATGCCGCCCGTGCGCGCATAGCCCACCTCGTTCTGCGTGATGGCCTCCTCGAAGCGCACCGTGATCAGGTTGCCGTTGACGCCAACGATCTTGCCGATATTTTCGCTCATGTCCGAACCGCCTTCCGTCTATTTGAAATCCGTCGCGCCGCTCTTCTCCGCGTCGCGTTCCAATTGCTCCACCAAACCGTCCAGGCGCGCCCGTCCGGCCGCCTCCTCCATCGCCCCCCATCGCGACGCCAGGCGCAGCTTCACCGCGAACGCCAGCACCGCGGCCAGACCCTGCGCATCCGCGCGGGCGAGGTCGTCGACCACCTTCCAGCGGGCGCCGTCCAGCGCGATCTCGCACGCCAGCGGATTCGCCTTCGCGAGTGCGTCCGAGACCTCCTTGTCCAGCCACACCCGGTAGCCCGAGTGGCTTTTGAGGAACGGCTTCGCCTCCACCCCCAGCTTCGCCCCGCGGGCCTTCGCCACGCTGTTGCGAATCTGCGTGTCCGCGGCCGCCCACTCCCTGCAGAAGCTGCTATGCCCGTCGCCGGGGCGCCCCTGCAGCACCGCATCCAGCTCCGCGAGGTCCTCGGAAGAGAGCACCCCCTGGCAGTGGAACCGGAACTCGTCCGGCGACAGCGGCGGCGCCTGGTCCGGCGACAGCGCCGGCAGCGACGACACCAGATAAAGATAGCCGCCCATCGCGACCGGCCCCCTATTCCTTCGCCGCCTTCTTCACCACGTCCGCGAGATCCGGACGCAGGAAATTCGCCAGCGACTCCGCGATCGCTTCCTTCGTGAAATCGTGGAACACCTGGCCGCCCTTCGTGCCGAGGCGGAAGCCCTTGAAGATTTCCTTGTCGCTCTCGATCTGGAGACCCTTGGCGAGCATGTCGTTGACCTCCTTCGAGACCCCGCCCTTGAGCGCCGCCGCATCCGCCTCCCCGAGCGCGACCGTCAGATTCTCGGCCGACCCGTACGACGCCGCCAGCTTGACCAGCATCTGCCCCACCGTTTCCGGGGTGAGCGCCGCACCGACCTTCGCGTCCACGACGCCCGAGACCACGCGCCCGACGCTGCCGCCGATGCTGATGAGCAGATCGCGGGCGGCCTGCTGGAGGGTCTGGCGGCCGCGTTCGGCGAACGCCTTGGCATCGGCCTCGGCCTTGGCGGTGGCTTCCTGGGCCTTCTTCTGGGCCTCGGCGACGATGGCGGCGGCCTTCTTCTTCGCTTCGGCCACGAGGGCTTCGGCGGTTTTCTCCCCGTTTTCGACCCCTTCCTGGCGGATCCGGTCGATCAGATGTTGCAATTGTTCAGCCATGGCGGTTCCTCTGGATTTGGTTGCCCGTAAACAGTTGCCCGCCTTTCTACCGAACCTCCGCCCTCCGCGCAACACAAAACCCGCGGGCGCGCGAAAACGTTTCGGCAGGGGCTTCCCGAACCGCCGTGGCGCGGGCGACGTTCATGGCGGTGGATGAGGGGGAAAACAAGGGGAATACTTGGAGGTTTTCCGTAATCTCAAAATGATGGGATGCACGGGCGGAGGGGGGGACGGAGGGACACGGGGCGGGACTACGGGGCGGCGGGGGGGCGGGCGCCGGAGCGGAGCCAGAGGGTGTGGAGGCGGGGGTAGGGGATGGAGCGGACGTCGCGGAGGGTGGCGGAGAGGAGGTCGAGGACGGGGGGGATGGGCGAGGGGTGGCCTTCGATGAGGCAGGAGGTGGCGGAGGGGCGGATGTCGGGGGGGAAGTCGAGAGGGGTCTGGAGGAGGTTGAGGCCGATGCCGAGGATCACGAATTCGACGCGGGTCGCCGTCAGGCGCGGCTCGGCCAGGATGCCGCAGATTTTCTTTCCGCGGCAGAGGATGTCGTTGGGGTATTTGACGGCCAGGTTTTCGAGGCCCAGGGCGCGGAGGGCGAAGAGGGCGGTCATGGCGCCGTAGACGGCCCAGACGTTGGCTTGGGAGGCCGGGCAGTCGGCCGGGCGCAGGATGTAGGAGACGGGGAGGCCCAGTCCGGGAGGGGAGCTCCAGGTGTGGCCGCGCTGGCCGCGGCCGGCGGTCTGGTCGAGGGCGGTGACGAGGGCGCCGTCGGGGGCGCCGGCAAGGGCCCAGCGGCGGGCGGCGTCGTTGGTGGAGGGGGTGGTGCGGAGCCAGAGGCGGGGGAGGCCGGGGAGGAGGGGGGAGGGGGATGGGGAAGAGGGGGCCGACGGGGCGGCCCCCGGCCGGGCGTTTGATGCTGCGGA
>CACXEY010000078.1 GCA_902766695.1 uncultured bacterium | reverse complement strand
TCGGGGGAGAGGGCGGCGGCGGCTTCGGCGGCGGCGTGGTCGTCTTCGGGGTCGGCGGCGGGAGCCGCGGGTTCTTCGGCGGCAACGGGAGCGGCCGCGGGGACCGCGGCGGCGATGGCGGTAGCGGCGGGCCCGCGCGCGAAGGCGGGGGCGAGCAAGGCAAGGGAAAGGAGGGCGGCGAGAGCCGTCCGGAAGGAGGGGCGCATGGGGAATCCTTGCGGTACGGCTTAGAAGGCCATGTTGAGGACGGGGAAGAAGGACAGGGGGCCGTCTTCGATGAGGTTGATCAGGCCGATCTGGATGCCGCGCAGGGAATTGGCGTGGTTGAAGATGCCGATCTGCATGCCGGTCATGAAGTTGGCGTTGTTGAAGGCGCCGATCTGCATGCCGGAGACGTCGCCGCTGACGGTATTGAAGAGGGCGACGGCGAGGCCGGCGAGGGCGGCATCGCGGTTGATGAGCCCGGCTTCGACGCCGCAGAAGCGGTAGTCGCTGCCGTTGTAGAGGTTGACGCGCAGGGCCTGGATGTCGGCGCCGAGGGAGACGATGCCGGCGTCGATGCCGGAGACGGTGTCGTTGCGGGAGGCGACGAGGTTGAGGCGCAGGCCGATGACGTCGGTTTCGTTGGGGAAGAGCTGGAAGGCTTCGCCGGCGATGCCGATCTGGACGGGGGTGCAGTCGAAGGCGGCGGCGGGGAGGACGGCGGCAGTGGCGAGGAGGGCGGCCGCGGCAATGGCGATGCGGATGTGTTTCATGGTGGGACCTTTCTATTGATGGAACGTTGAAGGTTGGACGATGCGGGTGGCGATCAGAAGATCGGGCGGACCTTGGTCTTGCGGATTTCCTTCTCGTCGGCCCAGTCGAGGGTGCCGGTGCGGAGGTTGCGCAGGTTGAGGGTGAATTTGTAGTAGACGTCGGTGACGCGGCCGAACTTCTGCTCGATCTCGGAGAGGTTGGCCGTGAGCATGTACTCGGCGGCGACCTGCTGGCCGAATTGGACGGGGTTGGCGGCGGCCTGCTGCTGGTAGGCGAGTTCCTGCTGGAGGGAGGCTTCCGTGGTGCGGTCCTGGAAGGTGAACCGGCCGGAGCGGATCAGGCGCGTGCGGATGCTGTCGGTGATGGACTCGGTGTCGATGTGCTGCATGGTCTTGTTCTTGACGGGATCGACGATGAGCACGGGGCGGCGTCCGTCGGCCGGCAACGGCGCGGTGGCGAGCATGGAATCGACCATGGAGGTGGCGATCTGCTGGAGGTCGGAGGAGCCGAAATCGGTGCTCAGGGGCTTGGCGGAGGTGGGGTCGCCGTACTCGATGGTGCTCGCGCAGCCGGAGACGAACAGGGCGGCGGCAAGGGCGGCGGCGGGGAGGAGGATGGTTTTCTTCATGTTCAAACCTTTCTTTGTTGCAGGGGTTCGGGAGGACGGTTGTTCGCGGGGGAAATCAGTGGATGTATTTCTTGGAGCGGTCGCCTTCGCGGATTCGGATGCGGAAGGATTCGGCGGCGGGGGACGGGGCGATGCCGACGATGGGACGCGTGTCGCGGCCTTCGAGGGTGAGGACGCGCCAGGTCTCGGCGTCGGGGTCGATCTCGAAGCCGGCGGCGTCGAACCAGGCGAACTTGGCCTGCACCTGCATGGATTTGTTGCGGGCGGAGGTCAGGGTGGCGCTGGCGCGCAGGAGGCCGTTGGCGGTCTGGTCGCAGCGGACGTCGCGGACGAGGACCTGGCGGGCCAGGCGGGTGTTGTCGGCCTGGAGGTACTGCTGGTAGATGCCGTTTTCGTCGGGCGTGACGGACGCGGTGATGCCGGTGGTGTTGGGGGCGGCGCAGCCGGCGAGGATCGCGACGGCGGCGGCGGCGAGGATGGCGGGGATGATGCGCTTCATGGGTGGGGTTCCTTTCGGGTCAGTCGTTGGTGGCGGAAGGGAGGTCGACGATCACGCCGGTGGGGGCGTCGGAGCCGACGGAGAGAACCTGGGGGGCGCCTTCGATGCGCATGTAGCTGTTGGAGGCGGCGACGGCCTGGCCGTGCGCGAGCGCGGCCTGGGCTTCGGACTGCTGGCGGATGACGTCGTCGTCGCGGTCCTGCGCCATCTGCTGGCCGCGGCGGTCGAGGCCGGTGGCGGAGTATTCGAGGGCGATGTCGAGGGTCTGGCCGTCGACGAGTTTGACGGAATGTTCCCAAGCAGCATAGCCTTCTTTGGCAACACGGAGGCGGTGGACTCCGGGGGACAGGCGGAAGGTTCCGGGGGCGGTGCCGATGAGGACCCCATCCAGTTCCACGGCGGCCGCCGGGAAGGCGTTGATGGTCACGGAAATGGCATCCGTTGCAATGGCGGCGGCATTGCCGGCGAGGGCGGCGGGATTGAAGGAGCCGCTGGTGGTGGCGTCCCGGACTCGGGACGCGATTTCGGAGGAGGCCTGGTCGAGCAGCATGTCGAGCTGGTCGCCGGCGTCGGTCTGCTGGTAGGCGGTGTCGATGATGCGGTCGGTGACGACGACGCGGTCGCCGTAGAGCTGGCGGCCGTCGCGCCCGTCGAGGACGCGCAGGGCGACGCGCAGGACGCGGGTGCGGCTGCTGGTGGGCAGGCCGTAGGCCGAGGAGCGGACGGTGTTCTCGCCGACGGAGAGGATGGACGCCATGACCAGGCAGTCGGCGTCGAGCGTGCGCGCGACGTTGAGGGCGCTGGCGGCTTCGGCGGGGGTGGTGTCGACGGCGCTTTCGGCCTTGACGGTCTGGAAGAGCTCGGCGGCGCGGTGGAGCGTCTCGGGGTAGGCGGCGTCGCTCGGGGAGGCGGCGGAGCGGTCGAGGGTGTCCTCGGGGCGCACGACGGCGAACCCGGCCGAGGAGAGGTCGCCGGCGATGGCGTCGGCGAAGACATCGAGCTTGGAATCGAACGCCGCGCCGGCGCGGTTTTGCACGAAGAGGGCCGCCTTCGGGGCCGCAAGCGCCGCCGCGAGGGTGCCGAACCAGGCCAGGGCGAGGCCCGCGCCAATCCATTTCCGCATCATGTCCGTTCTCCTTTGTTGGATGTTCCTCTATGGTTGCACAAACGCGTGGGAATAGAAAGACCAATCCGCGCGCGTCACGTACAGCAAGGTCGTCTTGCCGGCCTCCAGGGTTACAGGCAGTTCGAGGTTCCCGCCGCCGGCCCAGCGGAGCCGTACCGGCACCGCAGCGCCGGGCTCCACCCACGCGTCGGCCGACAGGATCGTGTCCGGCAGCGTCAGCCAGCTGCGCAGGTCGGCCTGCTCGGAGGCGATGTTCCAGAGGCTCACCAGCAGGACGGCCGCGTCGCCGCCGTTCTTGTTCGCCGCCTGCACCGCGACGCCCTTCGCGATGGCGCGCGCGATCTGGCGCGCCAGGATGCCGGGCATCCGCTCCGAAAGCGCCCGCGCCGCGAGGGACGAAACGCGGCAGAGCGGCGCGAGCGAGCCCTCCGCGCGGCCGGCGACGTCGAGGCCGACGCGCCAGTTGGAGGCGGGGGAGGCGGTGGCGGAATAGAAGGGGATGTCGATCGCGCCGAGCCCGCCGGAGACGGGGAACGGGATGCCGAGCGACTGTTTCTGCGCGACGTGGCCCTCTTCGAGCATCACGACGAGACGGGCCTTGCCGTCGTAGGCGCCGTCGCCGTCGGGCGGCGTCGCCGCGGCGCCGGGGAAGCGGCGCACGAGCTCCTCGACGTCCTCGCGCATGCCGAGCCGCTTGCCGAGGCGGAGGGCCGACGCCTGGAGTCCGGGATGGGCGGGCGCCAGTTCGAGGGCCTTCTTGACGTCGATGTACGCGTCGTTGCGTTCGCCGCGCATCTCCCAGACCACCGACGAAAGGAAGAAGGTCGTCGCGTTCTGGAAAGACGTCTTCGTCTGCCCCGCCACCTCGTCGAGCCCGGCGTACGCCTTGGCGACGGCGGCGCGGGTGGAGTCGGGGGCGTCGGCGAGCGGGTCGGCGGCGGCGTCCTCCTTGCGGGACTTGGCAGAGGCCTTCTCGATTTCGGCCTCGTGGCGCTTGCGGGCCTCCTCCTGAACGCGGTTCGCGCGGCGGATTTCCACGCCGGCGCCGTCGAGGTCGCGCGCGCCGAGGTAGTTGAGGGCCTGGTAGTGGTGGACGAGGGCCTGCTCGTACTCCGGCGCGCGGTACTCGATGGCCTTGTCGTTGACCAGCACCGCGGCCGCCTGCTGCGCGGCGACCTTCGCGGCGAACACCCCCTCGTCGCCCTGCGCCGCGGTGCGGGCGATGGCCTTCTCGAAGGCGGTCCGCGACGCCGCGTAGTCCCCGTAGAGCTGGGCCGTCCGCCCGGCTTCCTGCGCGAAGAGCACCTCGTCGCGGCCCTCCATCCGCGACGCGAGGTCCGCCTGCACGGCATGCAGGTCGCCGCCAGCGCCCATCGGCCCGAGGACCGTCTGGTTCATGCCGGCGGGATAATTGCTGTACGTCCCGCAGCCGCACAGCGCGAGCGCCGCGGCCAGCGCCACCGCGCCGCGTGCCATGCGCCGACGTCTCTTGTTTCCCGATGCGACCATGCCGCGAACCATACGTCATCCCCCCGCGTTTGTCATCCGCAAACGCCGCCCGCCGCCCGCTCCGCGGTTTTCCAATGATTGGAAAACTTTTTAGTTCTTCGGGGATTTTAGTGGAACCAGCCATGAGGAGGGCCGGGGATGAGGGAGAGACGCGTCTCATGGCACAAGGGGGCC
>CACXEY010000077.1 GCA_902766695.1 uncultured bacterium | reverse complement strand
CTCCAGGAGGAACTCGCCTCGACCGAGAACAAGATTTCCTTCGCCCGCCAGGCCTACAACGACTCCGTGACGGTCTACAACACCCGCATCCAGACCATCCCGGCCAACATCATCGCCGGGCCGGCCGGGTTCCGTCCGCGCGACCTCTTCGAGGTCAAGGACGAAGCCGAACGCGCCGTCCCCGAAGTGAAGTTCTGATCCGCCGCCGCCCCCTTCCCCGTCCCGTCCGCCCCCGCCGACCGGAGTCCCGCCCGCCATGAGCATCTCCATGTGGGAAGCCATCGCCGAGAACAAGCGGCGCAGCGCCATCCTGATCGTGACGATGGGCCTCGTGCTGGCGGGCCTGGCGGGGACCATCGGCTACGGCTTCGGCGGCACGGAGGAATACGCCGCCCTCGGCGCGCTGGCGGGCCTGGCGGTATGGGGCGTGATGCTGCTGGTGAACCTGCTCGGCGGCGAAAGCGTCCTGCTTTCCTCCGCCAATGCGCGCGAAGTCTCGCACGAGGACGCCCCCCAGCTCTACAACATCGTCGAGGAGATGCGCATCGCGGCGGCGCTGCCCGCCATGCCCAAGGTGTACATCATCGACACCGAGGTGCCCAACGCCTTCGCCGTCGGCCTCAAGCCCGAGCGCGCGTGCGTCGCCGTCACCACCGGCCTGCTCGGGCGGCTGAACCGCGACGAACTCCAGGGCGTCCTCGCCCACGAAATCGGCCACGTCCGGAACCGCGACACCATGTTCATGACGCTCGCCGGCGTGACTCTCGGCGCCATCGTCCTGCTGGCCGACGTCGGCATGCGGACCCTGATCTACGGCGGGGGCAACCGCCGCCGCAACAACAAGGACGGCGGCCTCGGGGTCGTCATGATGCTGGTCGCCCTCGTGCTGGCCCTCCTCGCCCCGCTCGCCGCGCGCCTCCTCTACTTCGCGTGCTCCCGCCAGCGCGAATACCTCGCCGACGCCTCCGCCGCCCGCTTCACGCGCAACCCCGAAGGCCTTGCCAACGCCCTGCGCAAGATCTCCGGCCAGCAGAACCCGAAATCCATCCCCTCGAACGGCGCGGTCGCCCCCCTGTACATCATCAACCCGCTCGCCGCCTCCGGCTCCTCCAACATCTTCGGCACCCACCCCCCGACCGCCGAACGCATCCGCCGCCTCCTCGCCATGCAGGGCATGGACTTCGACGGCGGTGCGGAAGGCTGACCCCCGGCCGGAGCAAACCGGGGATTTTCATTCGGGATATTTTTCCGCCCTCCGCAAGCCGCCGGAGCGTGCAAAAAACACATCAGACCCGCGCGCGCGGGAAGAAGGCCCCCATCCGCCGCCGCCGCGTGCCGCGTTTTTTTGGGTTGCGCGGGGGCTGGAGGGAATGTACAAACACGCTCGCCGGCCCGGTGCGCCCGTGGCACGCCCCGCCGGCGGTGCCTTGTACGGAGAAAAACTCGTATGATGTCCAAGCGAATGTTGCTGCTCGCCGGTGTCTTGCTCGCCGCCCTCGCGGTCTGCGTCGGTTGCCGCGAAGAAAAGGTCGAAGCGCCCGCGCGCACCGAACTGACCGTCGGCGTCACCGAATCCTTCCCGCCCATGGCGTTCCCCGGCGAAGACGGCACCTTCACGGGCTATGACATTGAGCTCGCCCGCGAAGTCTGCAAGCGCCGCGGATGGCAACTCAACATCAAGGTCATCGAGTGGCGCGAAATGGAGCAGTACCTCGCCCGGGGCCTCATCGACTGCGTCTGGGCCGGCTGCACCATCACCGACGAGCGCCTCGAACGCATGCACTTCACCCCCGGCTACCTGCGCAACGAGCAGGTCGTCGTCGTGCGCGAGGATTCCCCCTACCACCGCTTCCCCGACCTCAAGGGCAAGGTCGTCTCCGTCCAGGCCGGTTCCACCGCCCGCGACGCCCTCGAAAACACCCCCGAACTCCGCGGCATCCTCAAGGAAATCCTCGAGCGCAGCATCAGCGTCGGCGCCTTCCAGGAGCTCGAGGACGGACACGCGGACGCCGTCGTCATGGACTTCATCGTCGCCAACTACGCCATCCAGCGCGACAAGAACCCCTTCCGCATCCTCGACGAAGGCCTGGCACCCGAAGAATACGGCATCGGCTTCCGCAAGACCGACGCCGCCCTCGCCGACGAAGTCTGGTCCACCCTCCTGGAGATGGCCGCCGACGGCACCATCAAGCGCATCTCCGAGAAATGGTTCGGCTCCGACCTCTCCCTCGTCCCCGGTTTCTACACCAAAGACAAGCGCTGAGCGCCCCGTGGGCGCAGACGGCGGTGCGTCCGCCCGCGGGCGGATTGCGGACGGGAGGGCGGGGGGAAATCCATCGCGCTGGAGCGTACATGCGTCCGCGCATCTCGGTCGCGTTTTCCGCCATTCCCGGCTCCGGCGGGCACGGATGCGCCCAACCCCGGATTGTTGTATCCAAAGCGGTTGCCAGGAGAACCCCCCGTCTTTTGCCTGGTGCGGCTGGCCGGTAGGGGCCGACCTCCGGGCGGCCCGTCATGGGCCTTCCTGCCGCACGGCCCGCCCGGAGGTCGGGCCCAACCGGAGGGAATTGCAAGGTTTCACCCGACAACTCCCTCCAACGCGGCCGCGACGAAGCGCGGCCCTCCCCACGGACCCCAAAAAGCGGACAAGCAAAAAGAGAAAGAAACTCCGATTTGTCCGATGCCTCCGCTAACGCTCCGGCAAAGCTTCCCAATGGCTGTTCCAATGGCCTCCCCAACAACGCGGACATTTGTCCCATTCCAAGTTCCAAGTCATTCGTGGAATCTTGTGCGGAGCTGTACCAACGCTCCATCTTCCGGAATCGGAAAAATCTTCAACGCGTGCGCAAGGACGGATGCCCCGGATGCGGGGCATCCGTCCTTGCGCGCATTGGATTGCAGAAGAAGAAGCCGTTGGAAAGCATGGCCGAAGCGTTAGCGCAGGCATCGGACAAATCGGAGTTTGTTTTGGCGGGCGGTGCCCACGCGTTTCCTTGGAACCAATCCAGACACAGTCCAGCCCCATCCCGGGCCCGGCTTCGTCCGGGCCGTGTCCGCAGGGCTCTTCTGGGACATGACAGGAACACCCCGTGCGCGCGGCCGCGACGAAGCGCGTCCCTCCCCGTGGAGAGCGCTCCGGGCCCTCCCGGGATACGGGGTGGCCGACGCCATTTCCGCCGCGGAAGCGCGTCCCTCCCCGTGGAGGGCGCAGGGGGAGGGTCGCGCTTCCGCGCGACCTTGCGGGCGGAACGTGGCAATTTCCCACCCTTCTCCCGCCCCGCTTCGACGGCCAAAAGCGCCTTTGCCTTGACAATCCCCATTTTTCCATGTAGGAGCGTCATGTTTTCAAGTAAAACGTTTTTGCGGCCATGGCGCTGTTCCATCCATATCGGCCCGGGGATGGTCCCCGCGAGGGCCCGCATCCGGCTTTCCGCTCCGGCGGGGGCGGACGCGGGATGCGTGCGTTTGCGGCCCAGCCGCCGCCCCCCGCGACGGTGTTGACGCACACGAGCCGGTGCCCGAGCTGCGAAATCACGATCCACACGCACGGGACGCCGCCGCCGTCGGTCTGCCCCTACTGCCGCCGGGCGCTGGTGCAGGACGCCGTCCAGAGGCCCCTCGCGGAGGCGATGGAGCCGCCCTCGGACGAGGAAGTCGCGGGGCGCCGCCATGCGCTGTACCACCGGCCCCACGCGGCGCTGGTGACGGTGATCGCGCTGATCGCGGTGTTTTTGCTGGCTTGGGCGGTGTTCGTGCAGCTGCGGAGCATCGAGAATTATTTCTACCAGCCGTTCGTTTCGATTTATTCGGCGATGGCGGGGTTGTTCGTCATCACGCGGTTCCTGTTCGCGGCGTTCTACCACGCGCCGGCGGATTCGGGGTTCGAGCCGACGGTGACGGTGCTGGTGCCGTGCTTCAACGAGGGCGCGGCGATACGGACGACGATCGAGCGCATCTTCGCCTCGCGCTACAATCTCGCGAAGCTGGAGGTGGTGTGCGTGAACGACGGCTCGTCGGACGATTCGCTCCGCCACATGCTGGATGCGCAGACGCGGCACCCGAATTTGGTGGTCGTCAACTTCGAGCACAACCGGGGGCTGTGCCATGCGTGGGGGATCGGGACGTTCCTGGCGCGCGGGGAGTTCATGGTGTGCGTGGACTCGGACACGTTCGTGTTCCCGGGGTCGCTGAACAAGTTGATGCAGGGGTTCGTGGACCCGACGGTGGGGGGGATTTCGGGGCACTGCGACATCGAGAACGCGGACGTGAACCTGCTGACGCGCCTCCAGGACGTGCGGTACTACTTCTCGTACAAGATCATGAAGGCGTCGGAGAGCATCTTCGGGACGGTCTCGTGCCTGCCGGGCTGTTTCTCGGCCTACCGCCGGACGTGCGTGCTGGCGGTGATGGACAAGTGGCTGAACGCGACGGTGCTGGGCGAGCACGGGAATTTCGCGGACGACCGCTCGCTGACGAACCAGATCCTCAAGGATTACAAGATCATCTACGACGACGAGGCGCTCGCCACGACGATCTGCCCGGAGAACTGGAAGCAGTACACCCGCCAGCAGGCCCGCTGGATGCGGTCGTACCTGCGTGAGATCTGGAAGACCGGCAAGTTCATCTGGCGCAAGCACCCGGTCCCGGCGCTCTCCTGGTACGCGATGATGTGGATGCCGATCGTGGAGCCGTTCGTGATGCTCCAGGCGCTGGTGATCGCCCCGATCCAGGCGGGCGCCATCACTCCCTCCTACACCATCGGCGTGATGTGCATCACGGCGGTCTGGGCGCTGCACTTCTGGGCAACCACGGGCCGCAAGTGGTGGTGGGCGGGATTCGCCTTCACCCTCTCCTACATCGTCTTCTACAGCTGGCAGCTCTACTGGGCGCTCTTCACCCTCAAAGGCAAGAAATGGGGCACGCGCGGATGAACACGAAAAACCAACCCAACCGTCCGGACGCCGATCCGTCCGCTTCCCCCTCCACCCCCGCGACGCCGCCCCCCGCGCCGCCCTCCGCCCCCCGCGGCGGCGGCGGCCCCGGCGGCGCCTCGCAGTGGACCCGCCCCGTGGCGGTCTCGAAGGCGAGCAGCGTGCGCAGCTGGCTGCTGCTGGTGGCGGGCATCTGCCTCTTCGTGGCGCTCTGGCCGACGCTCAAGCGCATCTACTGGCGCATCCACAACCGGCCCATCAACGAAGCCGTCTCCAACGTCCCGCGCACCGCGAACGGCTTCCTGGCCATCTCCTACGAAGGCGTCGCCTCGACCCCCGAGCCCTCCGGCACCTTCATCACGACCGAACGCTTCGCGCAGCACCTGGCGGCGATGCGCGCGGCGGGCTACCATCCCCTCTCGCTGGCCGACGTCCGCGACTTCTACCTCGACGGCCGCCTCCTGCCCGAGCGCTCCGTCCTGCTGACATTCGAGAACACGCACCGCTCCACCTACTTCGAGATCCGCAACCTCCTGACCAAGAACCGCTGGCGCGCGACGATGGGCGTCGTGACCCATCCGGTGATCGACGGCAACTCCGACGTCCTCCTCGCCCCCTACCTGCGCGACATGCTGCTGGACTCCAACTGGGACCTCGCGTGCGAATCCCACGACGGCACCACCACCATCCCCACCTCGCCGCACGACCGCCGCGACCTCTTCTTCTCCTCCCCCCAGTGGCTGCCCGAGAAGCAGCGCTACGAACAGTACGCCGAGTTCACCGCGCGCATCGCCGCCGACCACGACACCTCCCTCGCCTTCTTCCGCGACCAGCTCCACACCGAGCCCCTCGCCTTCTTCTTCCCCAAGGGCAACTACGGCCAGTTCGAGGACAACTCCTCCGTCCTGCGCGACGCCAACCTCGCCGCCGTCGCCGAGCGCTACCCCGTCGGCTTCATCCTCAACCAGCACGCCTACAACGACGCCCGCACCGACCGCCGCCGCCTCAACCGACTGCCCGTCGACCCCACCTGGGACGCCGACACCCTCGTCCGGCGCCTCGAAAACGCCTGGCCCCTGCAGGCCCGCCGGTCCCGCGCCGAATCCCTCGTCCCGCCCGAGCGCTGGATTGCCGACTGGGGCATCCTCGACGCCCACCGCTCCACCTTCACCCTCCGCGCGCGCCCGGCGGACGACCCCTTCCGGACCGACGCCGACGCCACCGGCGGCGCCCGCGCGTGGATCGCGGGCTCCTCCTCCTTCCACGAAGGCACCTTCGACACCCGCTTCCGGCTCGTCCGCGGCGACCTGACCGTCTACCTCCGCTTCAAGGCCGACGACGACTGGCTGCGCTTCTCCCTTTCCGACACCGGCCACGCCCACCTTTCCACCTCCGCGGCGGGCGGCGAACCCCAGACCCTGGCCACCGACCTCCTCGACGGCATCGGCGACCTGCACACCACCCACCAACTCCTCGTCTCCATCCGCGACAACCTCTTCTACGCCCGCCTCGACGGCCGCCTCCTCTTCAACGGCCCCGTCCTCCTGCCCCCGGCCACCCCCGAAGACAGCGGCTTCGTCGGCCTGGGCATCTGGTCCCCGCCGCCGGGCCTCGCCCAGGTGGACATCCTCGACTCCCACCTCCGCTCCCGCTTCGACGCCGCCGTCACCTGGCCCCCCTCCATGTCGCGCGACCCCCTCTACCTCGCCCGGTCCCTCAACGAGCAGGCCTTCCGCTACAGCCTCGTCTGCCCCCCGTGGGTCGACGTCTACGCCGCCGCGCCCATCGCATTCCCCCTCCTCGACTCCGCCGCCCTGGCCACCATCGCCGCCGCCAACCACACCCCCGTCTACCCCACCGTCTCCGTCCACGACACCGAATCCCTCTCCAACATCGACCTGCGCGAAATCACCCACCGCCTCCTCGACCAGCACGCCGACGGCGCCCTCATCGACGCCTCCGCCTTCCCGGCCGACGCCCTTCCCCAGCTCAAGGACTGGCTCGCCAACCTCAACCGCCACTTCGCGCCCGAGCACCTGGGCATCGCCGTGCGCTTCCCCCTGGCGGCCTCCTCCCACGTCGCCATCGCCACCATCGCCAACACCATCCCGGGCCTGCTCGTCATCGACGACGACGGCATCCCGCCGCCCGGCGTCCCCCAGGACCGCACCTACTCCGTCCTCCGCCTCACCCCGCCGGCCACCGACGAAGACCTCTCCCTCTTCTTCCAGCTCGCCGACTACCAGAACGCCGCCGAAGACCGCGAAGACGCCTCCTCCCTGCGCTCCGAAGGCCTCCGCGCCTACGGCTCCGGCGACTACCAGAAAGCCGCCGACGCCTGGGGCAAATGGAAAGACCTCGCCCCCCTCTCCGCCGAAGCCTGGGCCTTCCACGCCAACGCCCTGACCCGCCTCAACGACGTGCCGGGGGCCATCGACGCCTACACCCGCTCCCTCGAACTCGAACCCGGCCAGATCCAGCTCCTCCTCCAGCTCACCCGCCTCCTCGAGACCGCGGGGCGCACCGACGACGCCGCGCGGCTCCTCGACACCTACGCCCGCGCCTTCCCCGACAACGCCGACATCACCATGGCCCAGGCCCAGTGGCTCGGGCGCCACGGCACCCGCAGCGCCGGGCGCGACCTCCTCACCGCCATCCTCGCGCGCGACCCCTCCAACATCCAGATCCGCCTCGCCCTGCAGGACCTCCTCGACGACCCCCTCCAGCGCTACGCCAACATGCACGAACTCCTCGACATCGGCACCAAGAACCCCTCCCAGCTCCTCGGCTTCGGCAACGACATCGCCTCCGCCGAACTCCTGGCCATCGCCGAAGCCTCCGTCTTCTTCGACTTCATCCGAGAGACCGCCACCAACTCCACCCGCGACACCGTCCGCACCCTCTACTCCTCCTTCCTGCCCCTCGGCGAACCCATCACCGAAGAATTCAACGCCGCCTCCCTCTCCACCAACTGGATCTCCTTCGGCACCCCCCTGACCACCATCGCCGGCGCCTACGACCTGCGGGCCGCCGCCGACATGTCCGAAGCCTACCTCCGCCTCTGCCACTCCGAACTCCTCCGCGACGGCTACATCGAAGTCACCCTCGGCGAATCCGTCGGCGCCTTCTGGCTCTACGCCCGCCGCTCCTCCCACTCCATGATCCGCTTCGGGTTCGACGGCGACTCCTTCCTCCGCATCCAGACCTGGAAAAACGGCGAAATCCGCACCGGCGAATCCCGCGCCTGGATCCGCCCCCCCGGGGACATCACCCTGCGCCTCGAAGTCCGCGGCGACGGCGCCATCGGCCTCGTCGACGGCAAGCGCGTCTTCTCCACCCCCCTGCACATCCCGGCCGACATCGCCTACGGCTGGTGGTCCATCGCCCCCTTCTCCCCCATGCTCGGCATCGCCCGCGCCCGCATCGAACGCATCTCCGCGGGTCCCCTCTCCCCGGCCATCGCCCTCCTGCGCGAGACCGACCCCGACCACATCGACACCGCCCTCACCGCCCTGCGTCCCAACGTCGAACGCCTCTCCGCGGTCGCCCCCGTCCTCTTCGCCCAGCAGCCCGACGGCACCATTCCCACCACCCCCCTGGCCGACATCATGCCCTTCCGCATGTTCTGCGCCTACCACCGCCTCCGGCTGATCCCCGTCGTCGCCCTCGACTTCTACTCCGACGTCGACCCCGCGACCCTCGTCAACATCATCCTCAAGAACCGCCTCAGCGGCCTCATCCTCCTCGTCCGCTCCGCCCCTACCCCCGACTGGTACGAGCAGACCACCGCCCTCCTCGAAAAGACCACCGCCGACCTCATCGTCCTCCAGACCCAGGACGCCTTCTGGGGAGAAAAAGCCACCCGCCCCCTCAACCCCGTCATGGTGCGCGAGATCCAGCGCGGCTCCCTCCTCCTCCAACCCTCCGCCGACCACTGGACCCTGCTCCCCCGCTTCTACCCCGCCCAACTCCCGGCCGTCCGCCAACTCCAGACCCCGACTCCCCTCCTCCTCATCCTCCCCGCCCACGACGACCCCCCGCTCCCCGAAGACCTCCCCCCCGACCCCGTCCCCCCGACCCTATCCCCCTCCACCCCCGACCAACCCGCCCCCGACACCCCCGCCCCCCAAAAAACCACCAAAAAACCCTCCCGCAAAAAATCCAAAAAATCCCCCCCTCCCGAGGCCTTGGCGGCAGAGCCCCCATCCCTTGCCCCCACCCCCGCCCCCTCCGAGCCCCCCGCCTCCTCCGAGGGTTCGGGGGCAGAGCCCCCGTCCCTCCCCCCCTCCCCCGAGCCCTCCCAAGAGCACCCTCCCTCCCCCTCCGAGCCCCCCTCCGACCCCACTCGGCAAGCGGGCGCGTGGTGGACGACGCGCCCTCCCTCCCCCTCCGAGCCCTCCCCCGACCCCACCCCCACCCCCTCCCCCTCCTGACCCCTCCCCCTTCGTCGTCTCGTCCCTTCGTCGTTTAGTCGTTTCTTTCATTCATTCTTCCTTTTCCTTTTCCAGCCATGCTCTTCCCCACCGCCGTCTTCGCCATCTTCTTCGCGATCATCTTCACCCTCCACTGGGCCCTACCCGAGCGGAGCCTGACGCGCAAGGTTGTCCTCCTCCTCGCCTCCCTCGTCTTCTACGGCTGGTGGAGCTGGAAATTCGCCCTCATGCTCCTCGCCTCCGCCGTTCTCAACCACGGCACCGTCCTCCTCATCCACCGCAGCGCCAACCCCGCCGCGAAAAAGCGCCTCCTCGTCCTCGGCGTCACCCTGAACCTCCTCGTCCTGGCCATCTTCAAATACACCGGCTTCCTCTTCTCCCAGTGCCTCCTGCCCCTCGCCTTCCCCGTCTGCCGCTGGTTCGGGGCGACGGAAACCCTCCTCGACCTCACCGAAACCGTCTTCCCCGTCATCCAGACCATCGTCCTCCCCGTCGGCATCTCCTTCTACACCTTCCAGGCCCTCTCTTACGTCGTCGACGTCTACCGCGGCCAGTGCGACCCCGCCCCCAGCACCCTCGACTTCGCCAACTACCTCGCCTTCTTCCCCCAACTCGTCGCCGGCCCCATCGTCCGCGCCAACATCCTCCTCCCCCAGATGGCGACCCTTCCTCCCCGCTCCACCCCCCTCGACACCGGCCGTGCCATGACCCTCATCCTCGCCGGCCTCTTCAAGAAAACCGTCATCGCCAACTGGATCGCCCTCAAACTCGCCGATCCCCTCTTCAACGACCCGGCCGCCTACGGCGCCCTCGACGCCACCGTCGGCGTCCTCGGCTACGCCCTGCAGATCTACTGCGACTTCTCCGCCTACTCCGACATCGCCACCGGCTGCGCCCTGCTCCTCGGCTTCCACTTCCCGGCCAACTTCAACGCCCCCTACCTCTCCGTCTCCCTCCAGGACTTCTGGCGCCGCTGGCACATCTCCCTCTCCAGCTGGCTGCGCGACTACCTCTACATCCCCCTCGGCGGCTCCCGCTGCTCCGCCTGGAAAATCTACCGCAACCTGGCCATCACCATGCTCCTCGGCGGACTCTGGCACGGCGCCAGCTGGACCTTCGTCCTCTGGGGCGCCATCCTGGGACTCGGCCTCTCCATCGAGCGCGCCATCCTGCCCCGCCGCAAAAAAGACGCCCCCCCACCGCCCCCGTCCCCATCCCGCTGCGTGACCATTCCCCTCCATTGGCTCATCACCCTCCTCATCGTCTGCTTCGCCTGGATCTTCTTCCGTTCCGCCTCCGTGGAAGGCCTTCCCACGGCCACCCAAGTCCTCGCCGCCTTCACCCGCTTCGATACCCCCGCCACCCTCGCCACCCCGCTGGCCGCCATCATCCTCGCCATCGCCTTCCTCCTCCAATACCTCGACGGCGACCGCCCCCGCCCCCTCTGGAACCTCCTCAACCGCCTCCCTCCCGTCCTCCAGGGCGTTCTTGCCGCCCTCCTCCTGACCATCATCCTGGGCCTCGGCCCCGACGGCGTCGCCCCCTTCATCTACTTCCAATTTTGACGGAGCCTCCCCCATGAAACGCACCCTCCTCTACTTCTACCTCCTCGCCTTCCTCCTCAACGCCCCCGCCCTGCGCGAGACCGCATCCAACCTCCCCTTCGACCACCCCCTCCGCCCCCATCTCCTCCGCCTCCTCGCCCCCTTCACCACCCTCTCCGAAAAAACCCACCTCTCCGCCCTCCGCACCGCCCTCCACCACTTCGAACTCCGCACCCTCGAATAACCCCTCCCCCGGGGGGTCGGGGGCCCCGCCCCCGTCCTTCCCCCCTGCCCGCTTTCCCTCCCACTCCCCGCCCGCGCAGCGGGCGCACCGCAAACTCGTCACTCGTCACTCGTCTCTGCGCGCCCGCAGGGCGCCACAAGTCGTCGTCGGCTCAGAAGTCGAACATGAAGCCGACCTGGAAGGCGGCGCCGCTGCAGTCGATCTTGTTCCCGTCGTAGTGCTTGAGGCTGGTTTCGGTGGCGGTGTAGCGGGCTTCGCCGAAGAGGGCGAAATGGGAGGCGAGGGAAATCTTCAACCCGCCCAGGGCGTACCAGCCCACGTCGTCTTCGAGATCGATGTGGTCGTGCCACTCGGAGCGGTAGGAGTGGCCGCGCCGGTGGGAGGTGGTTTCGATGTCGATGTCGTAGTAGTAGTAGCCGGCGCCGCCGCCGCCGTAGATCTGGAACCGGTCCGCCACCGGCAGGATCAGGACGAGACCCGCCTCGAAGGGGCAGCACATGAAGGTGGCGGTCGTTTCGTACCGGCGTCCGCGGTAGCGCCACGAGTCCTTGTCCCAGACGCCGGACGCGCCGGCTCGCAGGTCGATCCCGAGGTAGGCGATGGGCTGGATGCGCACGATGAGGTTGCCGCCCCCGAGGCCGTGTTCGTCGAGGGCGTCCTTGGCGTCCTTGGCGAGCCAGTACTGTCCGCCGAGGCCGATGCTGACCAGGGGATGGTCGGCGGCAGCAGCGGCGGCCGCTCCCGCGACGGTCGCGAGGGCCAGCAGGCAGGCGAGAAGTTTCGAGCGTTTCATTTCTTTTCCTTTTTGCGGAGTCCGTTTTCCGTTTGAATCGCCTTTTACCCCGCGCCGCGCTCCCCCGTCAAGGGCGGAACGAGGGCCGCCGTGGCCCTGCGCACGGGGGTGGACAACGGCCCCCCGCCGTGGCACAATGGCCGGAAATCGTCCTCCCGCCGCGCGCGGGGGGGGACGCGAAGGAACCCGACCCGCCATGACCATCCGACTGCTCGCCAACCACCGCCTCAAACCGCTCTTCGAGCGGCACCACGTCGCGTGGCTCAGCGAGGAGGCCGCGGAGAGGCAGGACATCCGGCCGCTGCGCATCGGCATCTTGAACATCATGCCGCAGGCGGAGGAGTACGAGTACAACATCCTCGCGCCGATGGGGCGGAGCATCCTGCAGATCGACCCCATCTGGATCCGCCTCCAGAACCACGAATACAAGACCTCCGACCGCCGCCACCTCGACACCAACTACCTCCCCTACGACTGGGCCACCGCCCTCGGCACCCTCGACGGTCTCATCCTCACCGGCGCCCCCGTCGAGCAGCTCGAATGGTCCGACATCACCTACTGGGAGGAGCTCCAGCGCATCCTCCGCCTCGCCCGCGCCGCCGGCACCTGCCTGCTCGGCATCTGCTGGGGCGGACTCGCCCTCGCCAAGTTCATCGGCATCGAGAAGGTCAACTACCCGCGCAAGGTCTTCGGCGTCCACCGCGTCCGCACGCTCGTCCCCGACCACGTCATCACGGGCGGCATGGACGACGAATTCTGGTGCCCGCAGAGCCGCCATTCGGGCATCCCCGACGAGGTGCTGGAGGCGGAGGAGCGGGCGGGGCGCATCCGGTTGCTGGCGAAGGCGGAGACGGGCGGGTACGTGATCTTCGAGACGCCGGACCACCAGCTGATGATGCACCTCGGCCACCAGGAGTACAACTCCTCGCGCCTGCTCATGGAGGCCGAACGCGACCGCCGCCTCGGCCGCACCGACGTCGGCCCGCTGGAAGGCATCGACACGTCGGCGCCCGTCAACAACTGGCGCGCCAACCGCAACGAATTCTTCAACTCCTGGATCAAGCACGTCTACCTCGCCACGCCCTACGTCAAGGGGCTCGAGAACCCCGTGCCCACCAACGAAATCGTCGTCGCCCCCGGCGCGGAGGCGGCCAAGGAGGAATTGCCATGATCGCGACCGTCATCGGCGACGGCGGCTGGGGCAGCGCCCTGGCGCTCGTCCTGCACCGCAACGGACACGCCCCGCGCGTGTGGGGCCCCGACGCCGCCTACAGCGCCGAAGTCCGCGCCACCCGCCGCAACCCGCGCTTCCTGCCCGGCGTCGAGCTGCCGGAGGGCATCGTCTGGACTGCCGACCCCTCCGAAGCCCTCGCCGGGTCGGAGGCCGTCGTGTTCGTCGTCCCCTCCAAGTACGCGCGCGCCACCCTGGAGCGCTTCAAGGACGCGTGGGTGGCCGCCGGGCGCCCGCCCGTCGTCAGCGCCACCAAGGGCTTCGACCTGGCCACCCGTGAACGCATCAGCGAACTCGTCCGCGAAGTCTGGGGGGCCGACGCCGCCGTCCTCTCCGGCCCGAGCATCGCCCCCGAGACCGCGCGCGGCGTGCCCACCGCCGTCACCATCGCCGCCGCCGACCCCGCGACCGCCGTCTTCTTCCAGCGCCTCTTCACCGGCGACACCTTCCGCGTCTACACCGACGACGACGTCTGCGGCCTCGAATACGGCGGCGCCCTCAAGAACGTCATCGCCCTCGCCGCCGGCGTGTGCGACGGACTCGGCCTCGGCGTCAACGCCAAGGCCGCGCTCGTCACGCGCGGCCTCGCCGAGATGACCCGCCTCGGCACCGCCCTCGGCGCGCGGGCCGAAACCTTCCGCGGCCTGAGCGGCATCGGCGACCTCATGGTCACCTGCATGAGCCCCCAGAGCCGCAACCGCACCGTCGGCGAACGCCTCGGCAAGGGCGAAAGCCTCGACGCCATCCTCGGCGGCATGGTGCAGGTGGCCGAAGGTGTCCATACCTGCGCCGGCGCCCTGGCCCTGGCCCGCGAATGCGGTGTCGAGACCCCGCTGATGGCCGAGACCGACGCCATCCTCTCCGGCCGCAAGAAACCCGCCGAAGCCGTCCTCTCCCTCATGCGCCGCGACCCGCGCGCCGAACGCGACTAGCCATGTCCGGCGCCCCCCGCACCCTCCTCCTGGTCGACGACCACGCCATCGTCCGGCAGGGCCTCGCCGCCCTGCTCGCCAACGACCCCGACTGGCGCGTCGCCGCCGAAGCCGGAACCTACGAAGACGCCCTCGCCGCCGCCCTCTCCGACCCGCCGCCCGACGGCGTCCTCCTCGACCTCTCCCTGCGCGACCGCTCCGGACTCGACTGGATCCGCGAAGTCCGCCGCGCCGGCTACGCCGGGAAAATCCTGGTCCTCTCCATGCACGACGAAACCCTCTACGCCTCCAAGGCCATAGACGCCGGCGCGCAGGGCTACGTCATGAAAGACCAAGCCGAAGACACCCTTCTGACAGCCTTGAGAACCGTCTTCGACGGCCGCCTCCACCTCTCCCCCGCCGCGGCGGCCCTCCTGGCGACGCCCGACGACCCCGCCGCGCCCGCCGAAAAGCCCGCGACCGGCATCGCCTCCCTGACCGCCCGCGAACGCGAAATCCTCTACGCCATCGGCGGCCGCCTGACCACCCGCGAAATCGCCGAGAAATTCGGTCTGAGCGGCCGCACCGTCGATGTCCACCGCGTCAACATCCGCCGCAAGCTCGAATGCTCCTCCTTCGCCGAACTCCTCGCCAAGGCCATGCAGTTCCGCCAATCCGAGGACGGCCTCCCCCCGGCCCCCTGATTCTCCCTCGAAACCCTCCGCCCTCCCGCCCCGTCCCTCCGTCCCGTACACATTTGAGATTACGGAAAACATTGACGTTTTCACCTATTTTCCGCCATCCCTCCCCCCATGAAAAATCCACCCCCTCCCGCGATCCCGGACGACCTCGGACCGGGGCGCGCCATCATGGCGCGGACCTTGCATGGGAACGGGGGAAAACACGGAAATTTCCCGTAATCCCAAAAGTGGTGGCGCCGGGGCGGGAACAAGGCATTGACGCAAGGAATGGGGGTGGGTAAGGTGGGGGCGTGGCGAAAAAGATGAGTGCATTCCGGAACCCTGTTTTTGCAATGGCGCGGCTGAAAGCCGCACCTCCCAGGAAAGCCCGACGTGCCGCCGGGGCCGGATGGTGGCTGGCGGCGGTGGCGGGGATTGTGGCGCTGGCGGCAGCGGCGGGGGTGCGGGGGG
Source organism: uncultured bacterium (assembly GCA_902766695.1). Classification (GTDB taxonomy): domain Bacteria; phylum Verrucomicrobiota; class Kiritimatiellia; order CAIQIC01; family Lenti-01; genus CACXEY01. Next base: position 1,582 of record CACXEY010000077.1, on the reverse strand, counting down.
AGGGGGTGTCGATGCGGCTGGCGGAGGAGTTGTTCGAGGAGGGGGACTGGGGGGCGCTGGGGGTGGAGTGCCGGCGGGCGGAGGCGGAGGAGGGGGCGGGGGCGCGCGACCGGATTGTGTTCCTGGAGGCGATGGCGGGGGTGGGAACGGCGAAGTGGGGGTCGGAGGCGTACGGGGCGGCGGTGGAGCGGCTGGACGGGTTGTGGCGGTCGGAGGGGACGGAGCCGGAGTCGCTGCGTCCGTTGGCGGCGTACGAAACGGCGCGGGCGGCGTGGGACGGGCGGCACGCGGATGCGCGGACGGCGGAGGCGCTGGAATACGCGTTTTTGCATCTGCGGGAGCCGGAGTTGTTTTCGCGGGCGGCCTGCCTGATGCATTTCTATTTGAAGGCGGACGGTGCACTGCGCGGGGCGCGGCCGGACCTGGCGATGGCGGTGGAGGCGTGCCGGGATTCGTGGCCGTCGGCGGTGTGGCGGGAGAGCAATCCGCGCACGAACGGGATGAAGCGGCGCGGGGGCTCGACGCTGGGCGGAATCGGGTCGTGGCCGGGGCGGGCGGTGGTGGGTTTTTATCGCAAGGCGATCTCGCCGGCGATCGGCAGCCGCTGTTCGCTGTCGCCGAGCTGCTCGGAGTATTTTCTGCAGGCGTCGCGCAAGCACGGCCTGCTCGGCATCCCGATGGGCGCCGACCGGCTCATCCGCGAGCCGATGGTGGTGCACGAGGAGAAGCGGACGGTGGAGCGGCCGGATGGTTCGATCCGCATCGCGGACCCCGTGGAGGAGCATGATTCATGGATGGAGTGACGGTTATGCGCGGTTGCGGGGGCGATGGAATTTTCCAACCATTGGAAACTTTTTTTCCAATCATTGGAAAAATCGCGGAAATTTTTTCCAATCATTGGAAAAAAACGGAAAATTTTCCAACCATTGGAAAAAAGTTTTCCAATCATTGGAAAAAAGTTTTCCAATCATTGGAAACTTTTTTGGCGGCCGGTTGCGTGTGGGCGGGCGGCGTGGCGGTCGCGGGGCAGGACGCGGCGCTGGCGCTGCAGCTCGACGGCGAGAAGCAGTGGTCGCAGGCGGCGCTGGAGTTCCGGCGTCTCGCGCTCGGGGAGGAGGACGGGGAGCGGGCGGCGGGATGGTACTGGATGGCGGCGCGGGAGTATTCGCGCGCGGGGGACCGGAAGCGGGCGTGGAAGTACCTGGACCGCGCGGAGGACGCGGACTCGGAGCGGGCGCTGGAGCTGCCGCTGGCGTGGCTGCGGGCCAGGCAGGCGGAGGCGGACAAGGATTGGGGCTCGGCGGCGTTTTTCTACGGGAGTCTGGGGCGGAAGGCGGAGGGACGGGACGACGGGGACGGGTGGCGGGCGGCGGCGGCGCGGGGGGAGGCGGCGGCGCATTTGCGGGAGAAGGATTATGATGCGGCGCTGGATGCGCTGGGTGCCTTGCCGGATGCGGGGGAGGCGGAGGCGTCGCGGGAGGCGATCCGGGGGTACGCGGCGCGGGGGGACAAGCGTCCGTGGGTGGGCGGGGTGCAGGGGGACGGCGGGGCGGAGGGGGAGACGGGGGCGCTGCCGGTGGTG
>CACXEY010000076.1 GCA_902766695.1 uncultured bacterium | reverse complement strand
GACCCTCCCGTGCGCTCTCCACGGGGAGGGACGCGCTTCTGCGCGTCCGCGAAAGAAAAGGTGGCGCCACAATGGACGGCGGCTACACTATTTCTGAAGCCGCTCTAAAGTCCCCGAAGAACCTTTTTTCTCTCCTTCGCGAAAGTCACGGGAATGCACGGAGGCAATGCCTCCCCCCTGCGGGCCACGCTGCCGCACATCCCTCGCGCACCCCCCCGGAATCCCCTTCACCGGCGGGCAGGGACTGCCCGCCCTACCCCAACCGAGGTAATTTTCTACGGACGCACCACGAAAAGCGGAACCCGCAGCTCCGCCTCCGAGAGGCCGCCGTGGGTGCCCTTCATCGGGGGCTTCACCGGTTCGCCGGGGATGGGCGGCACGTTCGCCGGATATGCCAGGGCGTGGCGCGGCAGCGCGCAGAGCACCCAGTCGCCCATCCGGTCCTCCAGCGCGGGATGCGGCTTGCCGGGGCCGAGGATGCCCGACGCCAGGAAGTCGGCGCGCGACACCGCCACGCACGCGCTCTCCAGCGGCTCCTCGCGAAGCAGGCGCAGGAAGTCGCGTTCGCGCGAGGGCCGCACCAGGCAGTGCGTCATGCGGGCGTCGCCGCTGGGGAGGGTCGAGAGGGTGGAATAGAAGCCGGGAATCCGCGAAAGGTCCACCGTAACGTCCGTCTGCATGTGGCCGTGGTCGGCGGTGACGAGCAGCAGCGTGTCCGTGCCGCGCAGGGCGCGCTCGATCCGCGCCAGGATGCCGTCCAGCACGCGGAGATGGTCGGCCGGTTCGCGGCCTTCGGGACCGAACTCGTGGCAGAGCGAGTCGTACTTCGGCCAGTAGGCGTACGCGAAATCCGGCCCCTCCGACTCCTCCTTCGCGAACGCCCGCAACCGCCGCACCAGCCCTTCCAGCGTGGTGTACGACCGCCGGTCGTGCCACCAGCCCTGCGCCATCGACGTCCGGCTCGTCGGCAGCCCCCACGGCGAAATCAGCACGCGGCGCCCCTTCGTCGTCGCCAGGTGCGACGGCATCCGCAGGTACGTCGCCAAATCGAACGTGTCCGGCGCGATGGCGCTGCCGGTGCGCGTCACGAACGGCAGGAACGTCCCCTCGATCCCGAGGTCCGCCATGTGCAGGTGCCACCCGAGGATGCCGTGTTCAGCCGGCGACGCGCCCGTTGCGAGCAGCGTGACCACCGACGCCGTGGTCGCCGGGCAGACGGTCGTGATCACGTCGTGCGGATGCCGCCCGAAGAACGCGCTCGGCGCCCTCTCGGCGGCCAGCCAGTCGCGGAGCTGCCCGGCGCCGATGCCGTCGAGCAGCAGCAGAACCACTTTGCTGTAGCGTTTCAGGTCCGCCACCGGCAGATTCCGCAACGCCTCGTGCGGCGACCGCCCGCCGCGCGAGCGTATGACGCCCGCCATCAGGTTCAGCAGGCTCCCGCCCGCGTAGTCCGGCCGCGGCAGCCGCCGGAACGCCACCGGGCCGACCGGCCGGTCCCCGTCCCGCTTTTTCGTTTTCACGTCTTTCCCTGCTGGCGGCATCTTGTCATCTCCTTCCATCGCGGACAGGTTACCATGCCGCCGCCCGGGCGTGAACTCCAATCCGCGGCCGGTCCGGACGCGTCCGCGACCGCGCGCCAGGGGCGTTTTATCTTTCCATCGGGATGGGCGGTTGATAATAATAAGGGAAATGAAAAGTCCGTTGATTTCCAAAACCCCGCATCCCGTCGCCGCGTCGCGCGCGCACTTGCGGAACCGCAGTCTGCGCTTGTCGCTGGGGCTTTTGGCGCAATTCGTCCTGGACCTGCTGGTGTTGTCCGGCGTCTTCTTGCTGGCCTATCACATCCGCTTCGAGTTCACCCTCTCGGCTTCGTCCGTGCGGACCATGCTCTTGCAGCTGCCGTTCGTCGTGCTGTGGCAATGGCTGTGCCTGCTGCTCTTCCGCGCCTACCGGCGGATGTGGCGCTTCACCAGCCTGATCGACCTGCCCCCCTTCGTCGTGGCTTTCCTCGCCAGCGGCGCCGGCTTGGCCTTGGTCCGCGCGATGGCCCCGCGCCTGGCCCGGCTGATTCCGATAACGGTTCTCCCGTATTCCGTCATCATCCTGGCGACCCTTCTGGGCCTTGGCGGGGTCTTGACCCTGCGCGTGCTGCGCCGCCTCTCGTTCGAATGGCGGGCCCGCCAGCGCGTGTTGCGGACCGCTCCCGGACACTCCGTTTCCCGCGTGGTCCTGCTGGGGGCCGGCGCGGCCGGCGTCATGGTCGCGCGCGAACTGAAAAACCGGGCGGACTCCGACCAGAAGGTCATCGGCTTCCTCGACGACGATCCGGCCAAGCAGGGCACGATCATCGCCGGCATCCCGGTCATGGGGCCCATCCGGGCCATCCGCGAACTGGTCGAGCGCAACGCGGTGGACGAAGCCATCATCACGCTGGCCAACGCGCCCCGCCACCGCATCGCCCGCGTCATCCGCCATTGCCGCCGGGCCGGCATCCGCTCGCGCATCGTCCCCGCCCTCTACGAAATCGTCAACGGCCACGTCGCCGTCGGCGCCATCCGCGAAGTGGACATCGTGGACCTGCTGGGCCGCGACGTCGTGACCCTCGAAGCCGACTCCATCCGCGCCTTCGTCCGCGGGCGGCGCGTGCTGGTGACGGGCGCCGGCGGCTCCATCGGCTCCGAACTCGTCCGCCAGGTCGCCCGCTTCGGTCCGGCCCGCCTCTGCATGCTCGACCAGAGCGAATGGGCCCTCTACGAAATCAACCGCGAGATGGTCGCCCAGGCGACCGGCGTCCCCCTCCGCCCCGTCATCGCCGACATCACGAACGCCGAGCGCATGGAAGCCGTGTTCGCGCAGGAAAGCCCCGAAGTCGTCATCCACGCCGCCGCGTACAAGCACGTCCCCATGATGGAAGCGAACGTCCGCGAGGCCGTCGTCAACAACATCGGCGGCACCCTCATGACGGCCCGACTCGCGGGCAAGCACGGGGCAAACGTCTTCGTGATGGTCTCCACCGACAAGGCCGTCAACCCCACCTCCGTGATGGGTACGACCAAGCGCGTCGCCGAACTCGTCGTCCAGCAGCAGGCCGCCGACTTCCCGAAGACCCGCTACGTCTCCGTCCGCTTCGGCAACGTCCTCGGCTCCTCCGGGTCCGTCATCCCGCTCTTCCGCGAGCAGATCAAGCGCGGCGGGCCCGTCACCGTCACCCACCCCGACATGCGCCGCTACTTCATGACCATCCCCGAAGCCTCCTCCCTGGTCCTCCAGTCCGCGGCGCTCGGCAAGGGCGGCGAAATCTTCGTCCTGGACATGGGCACCCCCGTCAAGATCGACCAGCTCGCCCGCGAAATGATCCGCCTCTCCGGCCTCCAGCCCGACATCGACATCCCCATCCGCTACACCGGCCTGCGCCCCGGCGAAAAGATGTTCGAGGAACTCAGCACCAGCGGAGAGAACGTCGACAAGACCAAGCACCCCAAGATCTTCGTCGGCAAGATCGCCAAGCCCGACCCCAAGGCCCTCCAGCACGGCCTCAAAGCCCTCCGAAGCGCCGTGGACGCCGACGACGAGGCCGCCATGCGCTCCGCCCTCTCCGCCCTCGTCCCCGAGGCCACCCTCTCCTCCGCCTCCCCCAACCGCTAGAGCGGTTTCCGAAATAGTGTGGCCTCAATTCCTTGGGGTTGTCGTGTAAAACCTTGTCTTTTGCATGGTGGGGCTGTCCGGTAGCAACTGTTTTTTTCGTGAAATTTCAATTTGAAACGATCCAGTGTTTTTCTTGACACAATTTATACTCCATACCTTTTCATTTCAACCGATTTGACCGTTTTTGTTGACATCTGAAATCGGACGCGTAGGTTGAGTGCCGTCATCCTGAAGTTCCCTGCTCTCCTCG
>CACXEY010000075.1 GCA_902766695.1 uncultured bacterium | reverse complement strand
CGCGCCCATGCCCGCGACGTCGCCGACGTTGTCGCCGACGTTGTCCGCGATGGTGGCCGGGTTGCGCGGGTCGTCCTCGGGGATGCCGGCCTCGACCTTGCCGACGAGGTCGGCGCCGACGTCGGCGGCCTTGGTGTAGATGCCGCCGCCGACGCGCGCGAAGAGGGCGATGGAGCTGGCGCCCATCGAGAAGCCGGTGACGATCGGCATGATGGTCTTGGTGAGGGTCGCGATCTCGGCGGGGTCGTGGAAGGCCGCGAAGGTCGCGAGCAGCGCGATGGCGAGCCCGGCGAGCCCGAGGCCGACGACGCACATGCCCATCACGGTACCGCCGGAGAAGGCGACGCGCAGCGCCTCGGGCAGCCCCTTGCGGGCGGCGTTGGTGGTCCGCATGTTCGCGGCCGTGGCCACGCGCATGCCGAAGAAGCCGGAGAGCCCGGAGCAGACGGCGCCGAGCACGAACGCGGCGGCGACCCAGCGGGCGGGGCCCTTGTTGATGAAGGCGAGCAGGGCGGCGACGAGCACGACGGCGACGGCGATGACGGTGTATTCGCGCTTGAGGAACGCCATCGCCCCGTCGCGGATCGATCCGCCGATTTCCCGCATCCGCTCCGTCCCCGGATCCTGCCGTCCGATCCACAGCGCCTTCCACCATGCGAAGGCCAGGGCCAGGAGCCCCGTGGCGAGCGATCCCCACAAAAACGTTCCGATATCCATTTTCTTTTCCTTTCTACTCTCTGTCTCTTGCCGATTGACCTGCGGGCGGATTGCTCCGCCTGCATCGGTAGGGAGCGTAATGGAGCGCGGCGGGGCTGTCAAAGCGCTTTCGCGCCCGGTTGCTAGAACGTTTTCGCAAGCGCAAACGTTGGCCCGTTGTCAAGGCCCTGCCGCGGGCGTATGCTGAGGGGAAAGCAAGGAGAACCCCGATGAGTACCGAGCTCAAAAGCGATTCGTTCAACGATTTCATTTCCTCCGGCCTCGTGCTGGTCGATTTCTGGGCGCCGTGGTGCGGCCCGTGCCGGATGCAGATCCCGATCCTCGACCAGGTGGCCGCGACGGTGCCGGGGGTGAAGATCGGCAAGGTCAACGTGGACGAAGAACCCGATCTCGCCGCCTCCTACGGCGTCAACACCATCCCCTACCTGCTCGTCTTCAAGGACGGGCAGAAGAAGGCCGAATTCGTGGGCCTTCGCCAGGCGAACGTGCTCGCCGAGGCCCTGAAGGCGGCGGACGCGTAGGATGCCGCTGCGCGAATACGTCTGCAAGGCGTGCGGCCGCGCCTTCGAGGCGCTGGAACGCGCCGGGGAAAAGCCGTCGTGCCCGGACTGCGGGTCCGCTCGGCTGGAGCGGCAGCTGTCGGCGTTCTCGCCGAAGTCCTCCTCCGGCGGCGCCGGCGGCCTTCCGCCCTGCGCCGATGGATGCCCCTCCGCCGGGTCCTCCGGCTGCGGCTGCGGCTGCGGCTGCGCGGGGCACCACCACCATCATTGAAAGGCAGTACCATGGACAAGCAAACAGCCCCCCTCGCCGTCATCGCCATTGGCGGCAATTCCCTCATCGCGGACGCCAAGAAGATGTCCGTCGCCGACCAGTACGCCGCCGCCGGCGAAACCTCCCACCACATCGCCGCGCTGGTCAAGGCCGGATACCGCGTCGTCGTCACCCACGGCAACGGGCCGCAGGTCGGGTTCATCCTGCTGCGCTCCGACCTCGCCAAGGGGCGGCTCCACGAAGTCCCCCTCGAGTCCTGCGTCGCCGACACCCAGGGCGCCATCGGCTACCAGATCGGCCAGACCCTCGCCAACGAACTCCGCCGCCAGGGCCTCGACAAGCCCATCGCGACCGTCGTCACCCAGGTGCGCGTCGACCCCGCCGACCCCGCCTTCGCCGACCCCACCAAGCCCATCGGCCCCTTCTACACCAAGGAAGAAGCCGACGCCTACCGCGCCAACGAAGGCTGGGCCCTCAAGGAAGACGCCGGGCGCGGCTGGCGCCGCGTCGTCGCCTCCCCCAAGCCGCTCGAAATCCTCGAAGAAGCGACCATCCGCTGCCTTCTCGACAACGACACCATCGTCATCGCCGTCGGCGGCGGCGGCATCCCCGTCGTGCGCGGCGCCGACGGCAACCTCTCCGGCTGCGCGGCGGTCATCGACAAGGATTCCGCGTCCTGCCTGCTCGCCAAGCGGCTCAAGGCCGACCTCTTCATCATCTCCACGGCCGTCGACAAGGTCGCCATCCACTACAAGAAACCCGACCAGCGCGAACTCGACCGCCTGACCGTCGCCGAAGCCGAACGCTACATGGCCGAGGGCGAATTCCCCGCCGGCAGCATGGGCCCGAAGATCGCCGCCGCCGTCGATTTCCTCAAGTCCGGCGGCAAGGAAGTCATCATCACCCAGCCGCACCTCCTCGCGGCGGCCATCCGCGGCGAAACCGGCACCCACCTCGTCCCGTAGCCCGTGAACGGCCTCCTCGGCGTCGGCAACCCCCGCCTCGGCGACGACGCCCTCGGCCCCGTCTTCGCCCGCGCCTTCCGCGCGGACGGTTGGTGTTGCTGGAACGGCTCCATCGCCCCCGAGAACGTCGTCTCCCCCATCCGCCGCACCGGCGTATCCCTCCTCGTCCTCCTGGACGCCGCCGAGATGGACCTCGAACCGGGCGCCATCCGCGTACTCCCCCCGGACCGCCTGGTCTCGACCGGCGGCTTCGGCACCCACGCCCCCTCCCTGGCCGGCCTGGCGGGCTATCTCTCTACCTTCGTCCCCGACGTCCGCGTCGTGGGCATCCAACCCCTCTCCTGCCGCCCCGGCGACCGTCTCTCCCCGCCCGTCCGCGCCGCCCTGAAGCGCCTGGGCGCGATGCTCCGGGCGGGCGCGGTTTTCGAAAAGGATGGCAATCTCCCCGGGAGCCCCCCATGAAAACCCGCCTCGCGGCAATCAGCCTCTTTGCGCGGAAGCGCGTCCCCCGTTGCATGCTCCACGGGAAGGGACGGGGGCATGGGAAGCCATGCAGTGGACGGCCGTCCGCCACTTTTGCCTTTTGCGGGGCGGGGGGCTCTGCTAGAGTGCAGACCGTGACAGCCCAATCCCAACCCATTTCGACGAAGGAGGCCCCATGCAACTGACCGTCAAGGAAGCGGCGAAGGAACTGAACGTGGCGGAAAAGACCGTCTACCGCTGGATCCAGTCCGGCGGCCTGCCCGCCTACCGCGTCGCCGGCGAATACCGCATCAACCGGGCCATGCTCTACGACTGGGCCAGCTCCCGCAAACCCGCCGACGCCGCCATCCCCCCGCCGCCCCCCGCCGCCGCGTCCCTCGCCGCCGCCGACGGTCCCTCGCCGGCCGTCCCCGCCCCGCAGCCCGCCGCCATGCCGCCCCTTTCCGCCGCGCT
>CACXEY010000074.1 GCA_902766695.1 uncultured bacterium | reverse complement strand
TTCCCGCTGTGCATGATCGGCGGGGTGCTGATGCAGGAGGCGGTGCGGGCGTGCGGCGGGTCGCTGCTGGTGGACCACGGGCAGATGCAGCGGATTTCGGGCGCCGCGCTCGACTACCTGGTGCTGTCGGCGGTGGCGACGATCAAGCTGTCGGTGGTGGCGGCGAATTGGCTGCCGCTGCTGGCGATCTGCCTGGCGGGGACGCTGCTGAGCCTGCTGATGGTGGTGCATCTGGCGCCGCGGCTGTTCCGCGAGGCGTGGTTCGAGCGGGCGATCGCGGAGTTCGGGCAGTCGACGGGGGTCACGGCGACGGGGCTGTTGCTGTTGCGCACGGTGGACCCGGAGCACCGGACGGTGGCGGCGGCTTCGTTCGGTTACAAGCAGCTGCTACACGAGCCGTTCATGGGCGGGGGGCTGTGGACGGCGTTCGCCTTCACGCTGGTGTACGCGATCGGATGGTTCAAGGTGTGGGCGCTGAGCGTGGCGATGACGCTGTTCTGGGCCGCCGTCGCGGCCGCCATCGTCGCCCGCAACCGCCGCGCCGCCTCCAGGTAAAACGCTTTCGCCGGACGGGGGTTTTTCGTTGGCACCCGCCGCGCCCGCGCGCCATACTACGGGGGAAGGCAATGCACAGAAAGGACGGCAAGCGATGGACATGAACATGGTCGGCGTGGTACTCGGCGGCGGCGAAGGCAAGCGGCTCCAACCCCTCACCCGCGACCGGTGCAAACCGGCCGTCCCCCTCGCCGGCAAGTACCGCCTCGTCGACATCCCCGTCAGCAACTGCATCAACTCCGGCATCCGCCGCATCAACATCCTGACGCAGTTCAACTCCGTCTCCCTGCACCAGCACGTCCAGAATACCTACGTCTTCGACCGCTTCCACGACGGCTACGTCCGCATCCTCGCCGCCCAGCAGACCCCCGGCGCCGAGCGCTGGTTCCAGGGCACGGCCGACGCCGTCCGCCAGTCCCTCCGCTACGTGATGGACCACAACCCAGACCACGTCCTCATCCTCTCCGGCGACCAGCTCTACCGCATGGACGCCCGCCTCGTCCTCGAAGAGCACATCGCCAACCACGCCGACGTCACCGTCTGCTGCAAGGCCGTCCCCCGATCCCAGGCCGGCGCGCTCGGCATCATGCAGGCCGACGCGAAGGGCCGCGTCGTGCGCTTCGTCGAGAAGCCCGGCGACACGCCCGTCCTCGACGAACTGCGCGCGCCCGGCGACGGCCCCGAGCAATACTTCGCCAGCATGGGCATCTACATCTTCAACACCAAGACGCTCCTCGAAGTCCTGGACAACGACGAAACCGACTTCGGCAAGAACATCATCCCGGCGGCCATCCGCGACCGCAACGTCCACCGCTACCTCTTCCGCGGCTACTGGCGCGACATCGGGACCATCCGCGCCTTCTGGCAGGCGAACATGGAACTGACCGGTCCGCTGCCCGAATTCAACCTCTACGACCCGCGCGCGCCCCTCTACACCCACATGCGCTTCCTGCCGCCCTCCAAGATCAACTGCTGCGACCTGAACCGCGCGCTGCTCTCCGAAGGCTGCATCATCTCCGGCCACCGCATCCTGAGCAGCATCATCGGCGTGCGGGCCATCGTGGGCGAGGGCTCCGTCCTCGAGCACACCGTCATGATGGGCGCCGACTACTACGACCACGAGCGCACCGACAAGACCCACACGGTCCCGCTGGGCGTTGGCCGCGACTGCTTCATCCGCAACGCGATCATCGACAAGAACGCGCGCATCGGCGACGGCTGCTACATCACCCCCGACGGCAAGCCCGACGCCGTCCACGACCTCTACACCGTCCAGGACGGCATCATCGTCATCCCCAAGAACACCGTCATCCCCCCCGGCACCCGCCTCTGAGTCACCGGGCGCGCGGGCGTCCCGCCCGCGATTCCGGTTGCAAGCGACTGCTTTCGACATCCAATCGATTGCAGTCGTTTTGCGTTTTCCCCGTCACCCCTCCCCGTACCACCCCACCACCCGTACCATCGCTAGCTCCTCCTCGAACTGCCGCAGCGCCGCCAGCGCTTCCGGTGCCATCGCCACCGCCTCGATATCGAGGAAGAACGAGTACTCCCACGGTTTCTCCGGCACCGGCTGGGCCGAGATGGCCGACAGGTTGAGCCCGCGGTCCGCCAGCACGTCCAGCGCCTCCGCCAGCGCCCCCGTACGGTGCGCCAGGTGCACCAGCACCGACAGCCGCGACGCGTCCGGCGTCACGATCAGACCCCGCACCACCGCCACGAACCGAGTGATGTCGCTGCGCGGCGTGTCGCAGATGTTCGGCTCCAGCACCTCGAGTCCGTTCAGAGCCGCCGCCTCCCGCGAGCAGATGGCGGCCTTCGCGGGGTTCCCCGCCGCCTTGACGATTCCCGGCGCGAACGCCGTGTTGTCCGCCGCCTCCATCCGCCAGCCGCAACGCCCGATGATCCTCGAGCACTGCGCGAACGCCTGCGGATGGCTCACCACCGTGCGCACGTCCTCCAGGCGGGCCCCCGGCAGCACCGCGAGGCAGTGCTCCACGTACAGATCCGTGAACCGCGCGACGTACAGCCCCCGCTCCAGCAGCCGGTACACCGTGTCCACCGCCCCGCCCGACGTGTTCCTCAACGGCAGCACCGCCGCCTCGCACTCCCCCGCCTCCAGCGCGTCGCACGCCTCCGGGAACGTCCGCCGCGGCAACCGCTCCGCCGCCGGGAACATCCGCTTCGCGGCCATCTCCGAGAACGACCCCGCCGTCCCTCCGTACGACACCCGCCGCACCGCCGCCAGTCCCCCGTCCGCCGACGCCGGCAGCCCGCACGGCGGCAACGCGCCCGACGCATCGTGGATGCGTTCCCGCGACAGCCGTTCCTCCGTGCGCGCCCGCGCCGACGTTTCCCGCCGTGCCGCATCCGTTTGTCCGTTGCCCATCGTGTCCTCGTTCATGTCCCCTACCCTGCACCACCACCCCATCCCGTGGCAAGACATTCCGTACCGTCCCGCCCTTCCCCGCGAGGCGCTTCCCGGAGCGGCCGCCGCGACGAATTGCATCTTTACCGCGGCGGGGCGCGGGCGTATGCTGGAGGGCACCATGAACAGAATCTTTCAAGCCATCTTGGCGTTGCTGCTCCTCTGCCCTGTCGCGTTCGCGCGGTCGCACACGGCTTTCGAACCCGTCTTTTTCGACGCGGAGGAAACGGCTCCGCAGACCCTTCAGCCCACGGCGGAGGAAGCGGACGCACCCGTCGCCTCCGAAGCACGTGAAGCCGTTCCGGCGGAACGCTGGCACGGCGGCATCGCCCCGTCGGTTCCGGAGGAGGAACGGAGCACGGCCGAGCGCACGGGCGCGATCCACTACGCCCCCGCGATGGAGGCGGATTTGCCCGACGCGGATTTGCCCGAACCGGCCCCGGACGCCGAACGGCGCTTCCGCTTCGAGCTGGGCATCCGCAGCATGGGCGCCTGGCTGACGGACGACCGACAGGGGGAACCCTTCCACGGCTCCTTCGTCGGCAGCATCTACAAGATCAAGGCCAAGCAGAACTGGGTGCCGATCCATCCCTTCGCGCAGCTGTCCTTCGCCCTTCCGGGCGGCCTCTGGCTCGGGGCGGGCGCGACGTACAGCCATCTCGACGTCGAGACGCTCGACGACGGCGGCGGCGACGGCGACATCGAGTCGGACCTGGTGCTGGGCTACGTGCTGCTGGAGTACCCCGTGGCCCGCCTGCGGCCGTACGCGGAAGCCGGATGCGGCCGGGCCTTCAACACCTTCGACGCGGACGCCAGCTGGTCCGCCGGCGGGCGCCGCGAGTTCGTGCTGGAGGATTCGACGGCGTGGATGGCCGGCGGCGGCATCGGCGTGGCGGTCACGGACCGCTTCACGGTGGATGCGCACGTCCGGTACGTGCATTTCGACGTGGACGGGACGTACGAGTTCCATGGCGACTCCCGGCCGGACACGGATTTCACCTTCACCCCGTCCTACGTGGCGGCGGGCGTCGGCGTGAGCTATGCCCTCTGATCCGGCCGCCGCCGCGCGCGGGCGCCCGCGCCGTCCGCCCTTCGCGGAGCGCAAGACGCCGTGGCGCGGCGTGCTGGATGTCGCGACGGGATGCTACCCGGCGTTCCTCTTCGGCGGCTCCTTCCCGCGGCACGGCATCCCGGTCTTCCACTTCCACGAAGCCTCCCCCGCGGCGCTCGAACCCTACTTCCGCCACGTCGCGGAGAGCGGCTGCCGCACCATCGTGTCGGACGAACTCGAGTCGTGGGTCCTGCGCGGCGTATCCCCCGGTCCGCGCGCCGTCGCGCTGACCTTCGACGACGCCTGGAGCAGCCTCTACACCACCGTCTGGCCGCTGCTGGAGAAGTACGGCCTCCGCGCCATCGCCTACGCCAGCCCCGCCCGCGTCCCCGACGCCGACGCCCCGCGCTCCCTCCCCGCATCCCCCGACCCGCGCGCCGACCGCGATCCCGCTGCCCCGATGTTCTGCACCTGGCCCGAACTGCGCGCGATGGATGCCTCCGGCCGCATCGACATCCAGGCCCACTCCTTCCGCCACGCCCGCATCCCCGCCGATCCGGCCGTCACCGGATTCCTGCGCCCCGGCGCGCGCATCCATCCCCACGACATTCCGTGGACCGACACCCCCGACGGCCCGCGCTTCCTCTCCCGCGCCGACCTCGGCGCGCCGCTCCACCCCACCCGCCCGCGCCTCTCCACTGCCCTCGCCTGGAAAGCCCCCGACGCCTTCGCCGCCTGTACCGCCGCCGTGCGCGAAGGCGGCGGCGAAGCCTTCTTCGAGCGCCCCGACTGGCAGGACATCCTCTTCCGCGCCCTCGCCTCCGCTCCCGCCGGACGCTGCGAGGCGCCCGGCGAGCGCCTCGCCGCCCTCCTCGACGACCTCGGCCGCAGCCGCGAAATCCTCTCCTCCCGCCTCGGCAAGACCGTCACCCACATGTGCTTTCCGTGGGCCGTCTCCTCGCCCGACGCCATCGACGCCGCGCGCGCCGCCGGCTTCCGCACCGCCTGCTCCGACCGCCTGTTCGGCCGCCATCTCGCCACCGCCGGACAGCCCCCCTACCACATCATGCGCCTCAAGCACGCCTGGCTCCCCTGCCTGCCGGGCCCCGGACGCCGCCCCGCCTGGCGCCGCCTCCCCTCCGCCTCCCGCGGACTCGACCTCGCCGACCCGCTTTGTCCGCCGTGATCGCCCCCTCCGCCATCCCCACCGGACGCAAGATCGCCGGCTATACCGGCTGGAACCTCTTCGGCCTCTGCGCGCCGATGCTGGCGGCCTTCTTCGCGTTCCCGCCGCTCCTGAGGGGCCTCGGCGAAGAACGCTTCGGGGTCCTCTCCCTCGTATGGCTCCTCGTCGGCTACCTGAACCTTCTCGACCTCGGCATGGGCCGCGCCATGACCAAGCTCACCGCGGAGGCCATCGGCCTGGGCCGCCGCGACGACGTACCGCGCATCTTCTGGACCGGCCTCGCCCTCATGGCCGCCCTCGGCCTCGCCGGCGGCCTCGCCCTCGCCGCCCTCAGCGACTGGCTGGCGACCAGCCGCCTCGCCATCCCCCCGCCCCTCCGGCCCGAAGTCCGCACCGCCTTCCTCATCGTCGCCGCCGCCCTGCCCTGCACCATCGCCGTGACGGGCCTGATCGGCATGCTCGAAACCAACCAGAACTTCCGCCTCATCAACCTCGTCCGCATTCCCGTCGGCATGGGAACCTTCCTCGCGCCGCTGGCCGTCCTCGCCTTCACGCGCAGCCTCGTATGGGTCGTCGCCGCCCTCATCGCCGTCCGCCTCGCCGAACTCGCCGTCTACTTCGCCTCCTGCCTGCTCCTCGTCCCCGGCCTCCGCGCCCGCATGCGCCCCGACCGCGCGATGGTCCGCCCCCTGCTGGCGTTCGGCGGATGGCTCACCGTCTCGAACATCACGATGCCGATCATGCTGCAGATCGACCGCTTCGTGGTGGGGGCCGAGAAGACCCTCGCGAACGTCGCCCACTACAGCGTCGCCTCCGAGCTGGTCGTCAAGATGCTGATCCTCCCGCGTGCCTGGGTCTCCGCCCTCTTCCCGCCGCTGACCATGCACCTCGCCGCCCGCTCCGACCGGGCCGACCGCCTCTTCGCGCGCGCCGTCGCCGGCCTGGCCCTCGCGATGGGGCCCGCCGTCCTGGGCGTCTACGTCCTCGCCCCCGAATTCCTCGCGTGGTGGGTCGGTCCCGACGTCGGGACGGCCGCCGCCCCCATCCTCCGCATCCTGACCGTCGGCATCTACGTCTATTCCCTCGCCTACCTCGCCTTCTCCCTCCTGCAGAGCGCGGGCCGTCCCGACCTTGCCGCCCGCTGGCACCTCCTCGAACTCGTCCCCTTCGTCCTGGCCGCCGCGTGGGCGACCCGGCGTTGGGGCATCGCCGGCATGGCGTGGGTATGGACTGCCCGCTGCGGCATCGAAGCCCTGGTCCTCTACCCGATGGCCCTCCGCCACGTACCCCGCGCCATCCCCGTCATCCTCCGCACCTTCCTGCTGGCGGCCGTCGCCCTCGCCCCCCTGCCCGCCCTCGGACGGATCTCCTCCCTGCCCCTCCGCATCGCCGCCGCCGCCGCCCTCGGCCTCGCCCTCCTCCCCCTCGCCTGGCGCTTTCTCCTGTCCCCCTCCGACCGCACCGACCTCGCCGCCCTCCTCCGCGCCAAACTCCCCCGACGGCCCTGAAAAAGACGGGAAACGCGTGTCCGTCTGGTTCCAGCTCAACGCGGAGCCCCCTCGCCCCCCCCTGCGGCCACCGCCCTCACGGCCGGGGTGCCTCTTCTCTCACCCCTTCCGCACCGAGAGACGCCCGATGGGCTTCTTGTCGGCGTAGTACAGTTCGAAATCGGTCATCTCGTCCGGCGGCGGCGCGAACACCTCCGCGGGCGCGAACCGCCCGTCCGCCGCGAACACCTCCGACAGCTGTTCGAAGTACGGCGCGTGGTCCGTCGCCACGTGCACCGTCCCGCCCGGCTCCAGCGACCGCCACAGCGCGTCGAGGAAGCGCGGATTGAACAGCCGGTGCCCTTCGTGGCGCGCCTTCGGCCACGGGTCGGGGAAGAACACGTACATCGTCCGCACCGACGCCTCCGGCACCCAGTACGTCGTCGCGTAGTATGCCTCCATCCGCGAGAGACGGATGTTTTCCAGGTCCAGCCGCCGCGCCCGGTTGTCGATCTTGCGGATCCGCCGGAGCATCCGGTCGATGCCCCAGAAGTTCACCTCCGGGTGCTTCGCCGCGTGCGCCAGCAGGAAACGCCCCTTGCCGCAGCCCAGGTCGATCTCCAGCGGCCGCTGCGGATGCGCGAACCGCGTCCGCACATCCAGCGGCCCGAGCCATTCCGCCTCGCTCGCGGGCACCACGCGCAGCGATTCGGCAATCACGGCCGCACCCCCACGGTGTTGCGCAGCGCGCCGATGCCGCCGATCTCGCACTCCACCGTGCAGCCCGGACGGTACAGCACCGGCGGCGTCCGTGCCGAGCCGATCCCGCCCGGCGTGCCCGTGGACACCACGTCGCCCGGCTCCAGCGCCATCACCGACGTGATGTCCGCCAGCAGCCGCGCCACGGAAAACACCATCTCCGACGTGCGCGCGCGTTGCAGCTCCGTGCCGTCAACCCGGTGCGACAGCAGCAGGTCGCCCGCGTCCCCCAGCTCGTCGGGCGTGACGAGCCACGGCCCGCACGGACCGAACCCGTCGGCGCTCTTGCCCATGAACCACTGTCCGCGCGCGCGCTGGAGGGCGCGGTCCGTCACGTCGTTGAACACCATGTACCCGCCCACCGCGGAAAGCGCCTCATCCTCCGCAAACCGCCACGCGCGCCGCGCAATGACGAGCGCCAGCTCCACCTCCCCGTCCACGCACGTCCCCCCCCCCGCCGGGACCGGTATCGCGTCCCCGGCGCCAATCAAACACCGCGGATTCTTCGCGAACCACACCGGCTCCTCCGGCAGGCCGCCGCCGAACTCCGCCGCGTGCTCCCGGTAATTCTTCCCCACGCACAGCAACTGCCCCGGACACGCCACCGGCGGTCCCAGCCGCACCCCGTCCGCCACCACCGTCTTCAGCCGCGGCTCCCCCAGCAGACCGCGGAGCCGCGCCAGCCCGCCGCACTTCCAGAAGCGCGCGTCGTAGTCTTGGATGTCGAACACCATCCCCCGCACGTCCACGATCCGCGCCCCTTCCCCGTCCGTCCCGTCCAGCCAAATCCCCGGCCGTTCGTTCCCCGCCTCGCCGTATCTCACCAGCTTCATGACAGCATCCTTTCCTTGCACTCTTTGCGGCCTTTGCGGCCAAAACTCAGAACAGGGAATCCATCGGCGGCGGCTCCGGTTTCGCCTCCGCCTTCCTGTACCGCACGAACGGCTTGTGCACCGGCGCCGGCGGCAGCCCCTCCCCTTCGCGCGACTTGCCGAGCTCGCCGAGCACGTCGTCCGTCGTCTTGAAGTGGCACTTCGCTACTTCCAGGAACACCTTGCCGCCGTGCGCCGCCGCGAGCTCCCGCGCCGCCGCCTTCACCTGCGCCGACGCCCCCTTCGGGAGCGCCCGGCCGACCGTCTTCCCCAGCCGCTCCATCATGTCGAGGAACCCCTCGCGCGCGAGGATCGACGCCGCGGCGACGGCCGTGTCCGCCTCCGCGCGCGGATGCTGCTCGAGCACGATCTTGCGCCCGCGCTCCTGGAGCGCCCGCTTGATCTGGTACTCCGGCCCGAACTGGTCGCTGATGGCGCGCGGGCAATCCGGGACCTTCTCCAGGAGCGTCTCGATGCACTTCGCGTGCCCCCAGGCGAGGATGCGGTTGACGCTGCCCATCGAGGCGTACATCCGGTTGTAGGCCGCCGGGCCGAGCCGCACCAGCGAATACCGGTCCGGGCCGAGCCGCTCGCGGATTTTCCGGGCGAGCTCGCGCGCCGCGCGGTCGGTGGTGATGGCCTTGCTGTCGCGGACGTCCATCGCGCGCAGGTCCTTGACGATGGCGGCGTCCACGTAGGCGGCCGCGACGACGAGCGGCCCGAAGAAATCCCCCTTGCCGCTTTCGTCGACGCCCATGTGGGGCTCGAGGGCCTTGGGGTCGAGCTGGTCCTCGTAGCCGAGGCGGGCCTCGCCGAGCACCTCGGGCTCGAGCACGAACGTGATCCAGTCGTACGCCCCCTTCCCCTGCACCAGGCACTTGCCGCTCTTGTAGACGGCGATCTGGCAGTCCGGCCCCTCCGCGGCGGCGACGGCGTACTGCACGTTCCGCAACCGGTAGTTGCCCGTCCTCAGGATCTCCGCCGCCGCCGCCATCTGCGCGGGCGAGAGCGGAATGGTGTACGAATTCTTCTTTTCCATGCCACCCACCCTACCAAACTCCCCGCCCGTCCGCAAACCCGGCCGCGGCGGCGGAACGGGTAAGTTCGGGGTTTGTTTTCATGGCGGGGGGAATGGGGTTCCGGATGGGAAAAGTCGAATGTTTTTCCTGTTTCCAAACAGGATGGCGGGCGGACCGCGGGCGGCGTCCGTGCCAGCCGTTTTATCCCTCCCGCGCCCTCCCCCGCGACGCCGTCAGGCGCCTTCCGTCCGGTTCCGTTTTGCCGGTTCCAGGTGCAACGTCACCAGCGTCTCCGCGCCGAACCGCGCCAGATAGCGTTTCTCCAGGTCCGAGGCCACCCGGTGGGCGTTCTCCAGCGGCATGTCGGCGGGAAGGCGGATGTGCAGGTCGATGACCGGATACCGCCCCACCATCCGCGTCCGTAGCTTGTGGGGGTCGCTCACCCCCTCGACCCCGCGGGCCATTTCGAGGATTTCCTCGCACAGCGACGGGGCCAGACTCCGGTCCGTCAGCGCCCCCAGCTGTTCCCGCAGCAGCTGCCAGGCCACGCGGCCCAGCAGGACCGACACGAACAGCGCCGCCACCGGGTCCAGCACCGCCCACTGCTCCCCGAAGAACACCGACGCCCCCGTTCCGCCCGCCACCGCCACGGACGACCAGGCATCCGACCGGTGGTGCCAGGCGTTCGCCACCAGAGCCGGACTCCCCGTCGCCCGCGCCGTCGCCATCGTCGCGTGGTACAGCCATCCTTTCGCGGCGACCGACACCACGGCCGTCCAGAAGACCCACGGCGACGGTCCGGCACCCGGCGCCTCCCCGGCCACCGCCCGCAGGATGCCGCCCAGCGCATGCCATCCGATTTCCAGCGCCCCCCAGGCCAGCACCATCCCGATCGCCACCGTCGCCAGCGTCTCGTATTTCCCGTGCCCGTACCGGTGGTCCTCGTCCTGGGGCTTGCGCGCGAAGTGCACCCCCGCCAGCACCGCGAAATCCGTCGCGAAATCCGACAGCGAATGCGCCGCGTCCGCCAGCAGCGCCGACGACCTCCCCAGCCATCCCACCAGCAGTTTCGCGCCGCTCAGCAGGGCGTTGACCGCAATCGACACCCCGGTGATTCTCTCCTCCGCCGATTTCACCCGCCGCCCGTTGTCCGTATCCGTCATCTGGTCCACCTGCTTTCTCGTCCCCACCCTACCCCTTCCCCCCGCCCGAATCAACCCCCTCCTCCACCGTTCCGCCGGGTTGTCCGGAGAAAATCTTGCGATTTCCTGTCGGGCGCTCCCGCCGGCAGGGCCGTGCGAAAGGATGGCTTGTGACGGGCCGCCCGGAGGTCGGCCCCTTGTTCCTTGAACCTGTGTTAGATTAGGCAACGTTCTTCCGATAAGTGTCGGAAAGGATGC
>CACXEY010000073.1 GCA_902766695.1 uncultured bacterium | reverse complement strand
TCGAGCCGAGGGGCCCCGGACCGCCCGTAGGGCGTGGACGGGGACACGGTTCGGGGGCGAGCAGCGCGTCCCCGACAGCACCCACCGTCCCCCCAAGCCTTCCACTAAATTCCCCGAAGAACCAAAAATTTTCGGCACTTTTCCAACGATTGGAAAACTTTTTCGCGGGAGGAAAATCAATCGGCCAACTCCGGCAATGACCGTGGCGAGTGCCAAGTGGGCGGTGCGCCTTGCGGGCGGACAAATTGCGGGAGGAATATGGGAGGGAGAGGGCGTGGAAGCCGGGATGGCAAGGTTTTTCCAATGTTTCCAGGCGTTCCAAAGGGGAGATTCCAAGTTGACCGAAGATGGAACATGATCTTTTTTCGGATTCCTAATTTGCTTTTTTTCGATTTCGTGCTGGCCTTTTTTCCGTCTTGTGGCAGGAGGTCGCCGGAATGGAAAAGAGAAACGGATGATCAAGTGGTGGCAAACGGCCGGGCTGGAAGCCACATCTCAAGTGGTTCGCCACGAACACGCCCGGCATTCCCTTCACCGGCATTGTCCTCCATTCGGGAAACCAGACACTCCGCTTCGGCGAAGGCTTCTGGGCCGTCCCCTTCGGCGCCCTCGCCTGAGCCCTGGGCGGGTTGTCCCGCGGGCGGATCATTGTGGGAGGGCCACGGGAGGGAAGCGGACGGAGGGAATCGACAAGAATATCCCGAATGCCGCTGCGCGGACTTGGATGGCTGGGAGTGCGGTAGGGATGGCTGCATTGAAAAGCATGAAAACCGCTTCGCGGACAGGAACGCGCTTGGACAGCGGATGGGAGCGCAGTGACAAGTGGCGAGTGCCAAGTGGGCGGCGCGTCCTGCGGGCGGACACATTGCGGGAGGGGAGCGCCCTGTGGGCGCAGTGACGAGTGACGAGAGATGAGTTTGCAGTGCGCCCTGCGGGCGGATCATTGTGGGAGGGACACGGGAGGGGGGCGGAAGGGCGGATTGGAAAAATCCCGTTCCGGCCCGGTCAGAGAGGGAAATAGCCGCCGGTTTTCGGGGAACCGCGGAATTCGATTTTTCCCCCGTCCTTCAAGGTTTTGAGATCGCGTGAAACCGTCGGGATGCTTTTCCCCAGCAGGAGGGCAAGCTCGGGAGTCCGTTTGCCGGGAGCGGTGCGGATCGCCGTCAGCAATTCCTGTTGCGGGGAAGAGGCGGTTGCTCCATCATTTACTCTATCACCCCCGGCGGCATTTACTCTATCACACGGCCGCGCAACCGACTGTCCCATGAGGCGCAGGAGTTCCTTCTGGGTCTCCCTTACCCGGTCACGGACGAATCGCACGAACGGGGCGGGCTGCCGGCCGGACATGGCGAGCGTCGCAATGTATTCGTGGCGGCACACGGGAGGGATGATGGCCAGGGACCATCCGGCCCGCAGCAGGGCCAGGTTCATCAGAAGCCGGGCCACCCGCCCGTTGCCGTCCACGAAGGGATGGATGAACACGAAATTCCGGTGCACGAGCGCGGCATATTCCACGGGATGGAGAGTCCCTTCCTTTTGCGCCATCCATTCGACAAATGTTTTCATGAGGGCCGGAGGTTGCTTTCCCGACCTATGGACGGGCGTTGCACAACCATCAGTTCCAGTTCAGACCGAACCCGCGATCAGGGAAACGAGGGCGTCTCTTTTCAGGCCGTGGTTGTAGAGCCATTGCAGGACGGCGTCCCTGGATTCGGGATAGAACTGGCTGGAAAGGTGGTATTTCTTGGAACCGAGTTCCAGCGGGGGGATTTTGTAAAAGCGCCTGTGTCCGTAGGCGTAGAGTCCGGGATCGTCTTCGCCGGCATAAAGGCGCAGCACGGGCCGGCCCCGCGTGCGGAAATCCTTCGCCGCTTTGTCCGACAACAAGTAGGCGATGTCGCCCGCGCTGAGAAGCTTCCTGCGGAAGAGTTCCGGGAAGGCCACTTTGACGAGGAGCCCGACGGGATAGGGGAAATTGCCCGATTGTTCTTTTGCCTGCGACCGGGGATGGGGCGAAGGGTTTTTGTCTTTCTTCGTCCGGGACAAAGTGCCGAGTCGGCGTTTCATCCGCCCGAGTCTGCCGTCCACCTCGTTCTGGAGGGCGGCCCATTGCCGCTCGAGGGCATCGAGATTCCGGGCGAATTCAAGGAGTTTGTCCTGGATTGTTGGCATGGCCGGGGCTTCCTTCAAACCTTCTTGATGACATGTTCGGTGGCAAGGGCGGAGAAGTGGGCCGCCATCCGGCCGACGACCCGGCGTCCGGAAACCAGCAGGCCCAGTTCCATGTTGCCGTCCATGGCCGCTCCCGTGAGATTCGCGCTGGAAACCAGGGCCTTGCATCCGTCGGCGATGGCGCATTTCGCATGGACGACGGCGGGATGCGCCGCACCGGGGTTCTCCCAGCGGTAGAAGTCGGCTTCCGGGAATTTCTTCCGGAGCAGGTCCGCGGGATCGGCCTCCAGCGTTCCGCCATGTTCTTTCGAGGCTTCCGTCAGGAAAGACACCCTGACGCCCCGCCCGATGGCGGCCCGGATGGCCGCATAGACCTTGTCGGCCTTGTAGGCCACGAAACTCACGACCAGCAGTTCCTCCCGTGCCGAGTCGATCAGTTCGCAAAGGGATTGCTCCATGCGCCGGACGGGCACCGACACGGATTGGGGGCCCGTCCAGAGGAGGTCCACCGTGTTTTCGGAAAAGATGCGGTCCGCCGTGGCCGCCGCCGCGTTCAATGCGGCCGCGATTTCCTTCGGCGAGAGGCCGGAAGCGGCCACCGCCGCGCAGAAATCCGCGACGGGCTTCGTCCGGGCCGCCTGCGCACCCCAAAGGGATGCGCAATCGCCGCAATCCGTCCGGCCCGCGAGAGTCTTTGCCGCCATGCGGATGCAATCCGGGGGCAGTTCCGAAGCGATGGCCGCAATGGCCGCGTCGAGCGGTGTCATGGCGACCTCTCCCCGAAGAAGGCCGCGTCCTTGGTGGCATAGGTCGGAACGACGAGGGCGCGGTCGAGGTAGCGGTTGCCGACTTCGCAGGACGTTTCGGCGGCGAACGCGCAGGCGTGGCACGCGGCTCCGTGAAGCGAACTGTCCACCGTCCGCTTGTGTTCGCTGCACAGGGGGTCGGAGGAACAGGTCCCGGCCCTGGCGAGTGCCTTTTCCAGAATCGTGCCGAGTTTCCCGGGATCGCCCAATGCGACCAGGCCGCCCAGCGTCCCGTCGGAATCCGATGCCGCCGTGTAGACCAGGATGCCGGCCATGGGATTCGCGCCCGCTTTCGCGTAGATGCGTTCCTGGATGCTGGCGGCGTTGTAGCCGCATTCCAGTGCCAGCTCGCGGATGAACAGGTGCGAAATCGTGTGGAGCAGGTAGAAGCGCACTCCGGGGAAGCCCTTGGTGGGTTCGAGGCGGCGGTTCGCCCGCCAGGTTCCGTAGGCCTTGCGCAGGGTGTTCTCCTGGCGCCTGACGGCGGGCGACGTTTCCCACTTCGCGATGGCGTCCTCGTCGAACTGGAGGAAGAGGCCTTCGCCGAAGACTTCGCAGGCGGGGACCCATTTCGGAGGGCCTTTGCACAGCCCCGATGGGATGACGGCGTCGTCGGCGAATTCGTCCCGCGCTTCGATGCGCGTGAAACCGACGAGCGCGTTGACTTTCCTGAGGCGTTCAAGGAGCACGACCCGGCGGATCGCATTCCCGAACGCGGCCGGCACCACGCCTTTCCTGCTCACGAAATCCGGGAACCTGCCGATCGGCTCTTCGCTGGTCAGTTCGTTCCATTCGGGAATCTTCACGTCCTCTTCCGTGGGGGCCCCCGTCTCCCCGGAGCGGCGTTCCTTGAGGATGGCCTCCCAAACGGCATGGATGCCGTGGGCGCGCAACTCGGTCTTTTCGTTCGTGGCGGTCCACATCGCGAAGAAGGCCGAGAGCATCTCCTCCGTCCGCGCCGCGCCGAGGGCCTGCCAGTTGTCGGCCACCAGCTGCGAGAGTTCGCTGTCCCGCGTGGGAATGGCCAGGACCGAAGCCGTGACGGGAAACCAGCTGTTCGTGGCGCCCAGGAGGATGGGGCGGAGCTTTTCCCGGCATTCCGAGAAAGCGTCCGCGTCGTGGCCGATGTGCGGATGGTGTCCGCGGCACGCGGGGAGGGTCGCCTGGCCCATCTGGCCGAATGCCATGGCCAGGGATTTGCGCCGGTTGCACCCCTTGCACTCCACCCACAGGTTTTCGGTCTGGAGGGAAGCGCCTTTTTCGTAGAAATAGAGTGTTCCCCGGCAATCGGAGGGCCCGTCGTGCACGAACCAGCGCCACGGGAAATCGTCCACGTGCCCGTGCTGGCAGGCCACGAGGAAGCGCACGGGGACGGCATCGACGGGCTTGCCGTGCCCCTTGGGGCAGTTCGCGTGGACGAAGCGCGTCCGTTCCGGGCGGTAGAAGTTCTCCTTGATGTCGAAGAGGCCGGAATCGTACTCGGCCATCATGCCGCACTTGACGCAGCGGAACCAGCGGGGGAACGGCTGGACGGGCACGCCGATGTAGGAATGGGGGTCGTTCGGGTTGTCGGATTCCGTTTCGCAGACGGGGGGCTGGAGCAGGCGTTCGACCTGCGGCCCGCACATTTTCCGCACCTGCTCCAGGAGGCGCGGTTCCCCGATCGGGCGGCATTGGTCCTGTTTCCACAGGTCGAGGCCCATCGTCATCACGGAAAAATTCGGGAGGTCGATCATGGCTCCCGGCCCGTACGTCCAGAGCAGCTGGCTCGGACGGACATTCCCGACTCTGCACTCGTTTCCCATGGTCAGGCCTCCTTCCCATTGCCGCCGCCGCCGCCGCCGTCCCCGTCCGTCTGGTGTTCCCACGGGGCGCACTGCAATTCCGCGGGGGAAAGCCTGCGTTTGTCCATGATGAGGCGGACGCCGCTTTCCACCTCCCGCATCGAGGTCGGAACCGTGGTGATGTCCCAACGTCTGGCGCCGGGGCGCTGGAGAAGGGGAACGACTTCGCCCTGCCGGCTTTTACGTTCGTATCCGAGGGTGCGTCCGGGCTGGGTCGCTTGCGCCACCCAATGGTCGATGCGCGCCTTGATCCCGTCGGACATGTCTTCGCCCGCCGCGTTGCTTTGCATGACGTTCCGGGCGCGTTTGGCGAACGCCTCCCTCATGCGGACGGCCCGGGGGTCCGCGGCGGAAACCAGGTCGCCCGCGCCGGTGTTCGGCGCGAGCCGGGCGGACTGGAGGCGCATGCCGCCCACCAGCGCGCCCGTCAGGCCGCGGTCCAGCGCCCGGATGGCGAAGGGGGTGACGCTCTGGGCCTCGACCTGCTTGTAGAAGGTGGCATGGTAGTGCTCGAACATTTCGTAGTGGGAGAAGTCGCGCGGGCGGGCCCAGGCGAAGACCGTGCAGACGATGCCGGGATGCTTGCGTCCGACGCGCGACGTCGCCTGGATGTACTCGGCGGTGTTCTTGGGCTGTCCGTTGGCGATCATGAGGCCGAGGCGGTCCACGTCGACGCCGACCGAGAGCATGTTGGTCGCGAGCACGATGTCGATGGCGCGGGCGTCGCCCTTGTTCCATTTCCGTTTGAAGGCGGTTTCGAGCTGGGCGAGCTTCCGGGGGATGTCGCGGCTGCTCACGCGGGAGGTCAGCTCGTCGATCACCGTGACGCGCCGCTGGGTGAGGCCCGGGCGGGCCACGCGGCTGTCCATCGCCACGCGGTAGCTGCGGGTCTGCACGTCGTCTTCGGAGAGGCGGCGCATGCCGCCGAGTTCGCGCAGGGAATTGAAGTAGCCGACGACGGTCATGTACGGATCGGCGAGGCTGCCGAAACTCTCCAGGAGGGTCTGTCCCGCCGTCAGGAAGGCCACGTACGTGCGGATCAGCGCGGCGGGCCTGGACATCCCGAGGGCGCAAACGCCGATGTAGTCGCGGCCGCTTCGTTCTCCGACGGGGCGCTGGACCGAAAAGAAATTGTCTTCCACGTCGATGCCGGCCGGGGGGAACACGGCGCACCTGCGGTAGAACACGCGGCGCATCTGTTCGTCGGCCATCCGGACTGTCGCCGTGGACGCGATGATTTTCGGATGCACCCGGGTTTCCCCGTCCAGCTGCCACGAGCAGAGTTCGTCGACGGCCGTTTCGTAAAGGCCGACGAGCGTCCCCAGCGGTCCGCTGATCAAGTGGAACTCGTCCTGGATGATCAGGTCGGGCGGCCGGATGCGCGCCACCGACCGCGCACGGGTCGCCGGCTTGACGTGGTTCCCGTTGCAGGCGCCGTCGTCGGGATAGACCAACCCGTGGCGCGGACACTCCGCCCCGGCGTAGCCGAATAGCGTCCGGACCGCTCCCCTCCAGGCCATTTGCGCGAATTTGTCCGCCGTGGCGATCATCATCGTCGGCGGACGGTGGTACATCTCCTCGTCCACCACCTTGACGGGCAGGCCTCCGCGTCCCTGCGTTTCGGAGAACATGCAGTGCGGGTCGCTGCAGAAGAGCGTCGTCGTGCGGGCCTTGTCGTCGACGGCGATGTTCCGCTGCGGGTCGATGGGCGCGCCGCACCACGGGCAGGTCGCGAGCTGGGCGGGCGAGGTGCCGCCGGAGCTGCGGCCGTTCCGGGCGTCGCGGATGGCGTTCTTGCTGTCCTCGAACGTGTTGGGGGCGGTCTGGTGCCCGACCCAGAGGCCCAGCGTGAACGGCTCCGCACCCCACGTTCCGGGATGCCGTTGGCGTTCGGCCTCCATCGCGCACAGGAGCGTCGAGGCGCGCTGGAACTGCTGCACCGTCAGCAGGCGGAGGGTGTAGCGCATGATCACGGCCAGCCCGCGGCCCGCATCCAGCCCGCCCAGGTCGCCCTGCAAGCGGCGGATGGCCATCGCGAACGCCGCCACGCCGAGATAGGCCTCCGTCTTGCCGCCGCCCGTCGGGAACCACAGCAAATCGGCATGGGCCTCCAGCGGACTCGTGCGGTCGGTGTGGGCCGGATCGGCCAGCGAGGGGACCGAAAGCAGCAGGAACGCCAGCTGGAACGGACGCCACTCGTGGTTGCCGACGTCCGCTTCCACCTCTTCCGGCGTGACGGGGACTCCCTGGCGGCGCCTGAGCGCGCAAACCGAATGGACGCGCTGGTCGGCCATGACGCCGTTGGCGAACGCGAACGCCTTGCGGGCCGCCGCGTTTTTCTCCAGGACGGCGATGCCCGCCTGCAGACGTTCGAGGATGGCGGTGCACTTCGCGAGATTGCCGTCGGCGGCCTTGCGGAAGAAGTCGAATTCGGGCGCGGCGGCCCGGACCTTCCGCTCTTCGATCCACCGCGCGTAGTCCCCGACCAGTTGCCCCAGCACGCCCTTCCCGACGTCTTCGGGCTTTCCCACGGCCATTTCCTCCGCGATGGCCCGCATGTCCAGCTTGTGTTCCGCCGTGATTTCCTTCAGGACCGGGCGGTCGTCCGGCCCCCTGCCCGGCACCTCCGTCGCGGGGACCTCGTGGCGGGGAATCGGCGTGGTCCGGATTTCCACGGCCTGTTCGGGGTTCCCGGGGGAAGGGACGGCATGGACCGACGTGTTGTGCCCGACCGCGAATTCGACCCTCTTGCGGTACACCATGTCGAGGGCCTTCAGTTCGTCGTCGTCCTTCGAAAGATCCTGCAAGGGCCGTTTCTTGAAAACCGCCCCGCCCGTGGGGGAGCGGACGGCGATTTCCGGCTGGAACAGCCACGCCGCGTCCCGGTTTTTCTCCGGCTCCCGCTGGGCGTTGACGAGGAAAAGGGTGACCAGGCGGGAATCCCCGACGGGGCGCGAGACGTTGCCGATGATCCAAACCGTGCCGATGCGTCCGTCGGGGTTGTAGGCTTCGATCGCCCCTTCCGAGAGGGAAAGGGTTTTCCTGCCGCCGAACGGGATGCGCTTCCAGCAGTTGAGCGGAGTGCCCGTTCCGGGATGGAACGCCGTCTCGCTCCTGGTCCGGTAGTAGCTGCCCCAGGAAACCTCCACTTCCACGTCGGGGAGGGTGGCGTCGATGCTGAAGGTGAGTCCCATCGAGGAGGGGACGAGGGAATTGGAGCGCGTCACGTCGAGCGCGTCTTCGACGTCTTCTTCGGGCTCTTCCTCGGCGATGTCCGTGGCGGGCGTCCCGAATTCGTCGTGCTCGGCATGGTCTTCGTTGCCGTTCTTGTTTTCGTCGGGCGATTCCTCGGCCTCGCGGATGTCCTCGTCCGTGGGCCCCGTGCCGCCCGAGTCCTCGTCCCGGTGCGGGCCGAGGCGGCCGAGGATGTAGCGGTCGCGGACGCTCATCCCCACGATTTCCTCTTCCGGCCCCCCGGCCGGGCCGAGCAGATCGTCCCGGACGATGGTTTCGAGCAGCTTGCGGACATGGACGCGGTTCTCGGGGGTGTCGGCGGGGTCTTCGTCGCAGACGGTCTGGAAGGTCCGGGCGCGGCCATCCCCGTCCGAATGGGCTTTTTGCAGGACGGCGTCCACGATGCCGAGGTCGATTCTCCTCAAAACGCGTTTGTCCCCTTTGCCGGCCTGGGGCACAGGCTGGGGGGCGAAGTCGCGCCGGCGGTCGAAATAGACGATGCTTTCTCCTGGCACGCGGCGGACGAGCAGGACCCGGCGGACGCCCCATGCCCCGTCGCCCGCATCATCCAGGAGCAGCACGGCATCGCCCGGGGCAAGCGCGCGGAGCAGGGAGTCCGCGTCGCGGTCGTGCAACTCCCACGCGCAATCTCCCGGGGCGGAAATCCGCCACGCCCGGGCTTGCGGACGGATGCCGGTCTTGTTCTTGTCGAGCTCCATGTTCACGGCTCCTGCGGAGTTTCAAAGTGCCATTCGCCATTCCTGGTGCCACCGCCGCGTTTCAAGTCCGCTTTTGACTTGAGCGCGGCGTTTTCGATTCCCAGTTTCTCCGCAAGGCGCGCGGCCGTCAAGCGTGGATTCCCGCGCAAGAAGGTGGCGGCCTTGAGTTCCGAATCGCCGAATTTTGCCACGTCGTTTGCTACGTCATCCACTACGTCAGCCATTGCGTCCGCCCATGCTGCAACACCTTGATGTTTCATGCCATGTGTTCACGTTCCATCGGAGGATCCCCCAGTGTGGAGACCACGATGTCTCCCATCTCGTGGCAACGGTGGTGGAGTTCGCTCTTGGAGAGGCGGCGCCCCGAAGCCTCGTAAAGCGACAGGTACAGCATCCTTCCCGCGGCGCAGAACCGCTCCTGTTCCCGCGGGGGATGCCATCGCACCGGGAATCCTTCGGGGGAAAGGACGATCCACTTGCCCCCGGCCTTTGCAATCGCGTTGCCGCACGCCTTTTCGAGGGGGCTCATGAACGTGCCCACGCCCGCGCCGCCCGGTCCGAGGCGGGAGCAGGCCCCGACGAGGTCTTCCCATTCGGGCGAGCCGGGCTGCGTGGAGCGGTGCCCCCTCACGGCCACCAGGACGGGCAAATCGAGGAGGGCGGCATTGCCGTAGGCAAACCATTCACGGCCGCAGAACGGAACCGTGCGCACCGTCCCGAAAAAGCGCGCGTTCCGCCGCCGGAGCCAGGAGCGGGCCGGGTTTTCGGCAATGTAGCGCCTGAAGGCGGCAAGCTGGCCGTGTTTTTTCACGATCCAGTCGTGCCATTGGCGCTCGAAAACGGGGGGAGGGGAGGCGCCGGACGGGACCGGCGCGGCAAGACCCGCGTTTTGGGGCGGCAGTCCCGTCTGCCGCCAATACTCTGTCGCCAGCGCTTTCATCAGGTGGTAGACGTATTTCCCGAGCGGCAACTGGTCGCCCGTGTCGCGGAGGCGGATGAGCAGGTGGATGTGGTCGGGCATGATGGCGAAACAATCCACCGGCCAGAGCCCCCACCATTGCTCGTGGAAATGGCGGATGGTCCGCTCAAAGGCTCGCGTGATGGCATTGGCGACCTGAGGGCACGGCCTCCCCTGCGAGTCCCGCGGAGGCTCCGCCGCGGCGGAAATCCGCGAAAAATCCGCCAACCCCGGAAGCCGCTTCAGCGTCACCATGTAGAAGAATGGCCGCCGGTAATCGAAGCCTTTCAACCTCATCGCAACCCTCCCTCACGCCCCTCGTCCCCGTCTTGCCACGAGCCGTCTTGTTGCCGCCGTCCCGTCGGCGGCTGTCTTTTCAATGCCCCCATGGAAAGCGGACAGGCTTGTCCGCTATTTGATTTGCTCCAGGATCGCATCCAACTTGTCCATCTGCTTGCTGTGTTCGAGATATTCCGAATAAGCCTTGTTCGCGCCGTCTATCATTTGCTCATAATATACGATACGAGCTCCATACAGCGCCAGCGCTTGGCGTACCTTCTCTTCGCCAAAAGCAGGATCCTCTGCTTCTCGGACTGGTCTGCCCAGGACAAACACAATTTGAATGTCAGGATTGGGCATCCCCATTTTCCCCAGACACTTCAGCAAGGCAGAGCGGTATTTCCCGCCTTGTTCCTGCAATTCCGGCAGTGTCATCCTGCGCCGCACCTTTTTCAGTTCGACAATGATGTGCGCGCCCGCATTGGTCTTGTAGCGGATGTCGAGCCGCCCCTTGCTTTCCCGGTCGGAAAGATTCGAGGCGAATTCCTTGAACTCCCTCTTGAGCGTCTGCTCCATGCGTTCGCTGTCGGTTGCCCGATCCCACATGGGATCCAAAAGCCACAGATGGTTGAAAAGATACTTTTGTAGCACCTTTTCCATCTTGTTTTCGTCGACCAGGCCGGAAAAACTCCTGATGGTTTCGAGCCGCGATTTGATGATGTCCCGGTACATCGACGATTCGAGGGAATCCCGGTCCGCCAGAAGCTTCAGCAATTGGTCCACATTGGACAGACCCTGCACGAAATCGTCAATCGAGCCTGTCAGTTTCATCCTTTCGAAGGCCAGGATGCCGTGGCGCAAGAGCGTTTTGCGGTCCTCGGGGCGCTCGACGTGCAGGGCGGATATCTGGGCAACGACTTTTTCCGCGCTTTTCCTGAACCCATCGCCGAGTCCTTCCAGCCATTCCGCAACCGCGGGGATCTCCTCCTTGACCTTCTGCACCTCGTGCTTTTTGCGCAGATCGCTCCACTCGGATTCGATCTTGGAGAGAATCGTGCGCAAGGTGGAGAGAAGGGCGACATACCTGGGATCGTCTTCCTGCAGGCGTTGCCGGTCGCTTGTGGCGATGTCCTTGTCTTCCGTTCCGTCGAGAACGTCGGCCTCGATCTGCCCCGTCAGATATTTCGTGTAAATCTGCCCCATGTTCATCTTGTCGAGGATGTTCTCCTGGATGAGGCGGCCCCGGGCCATGACGACGATGCCGTTCAGGTTGCCCGCGGACGTTGACAAGTCCTTCGGATAGTTCGAGGTCGCAATCCAGCCCCGTACCGGGACGCAACCCACGCCCTGGGGTGGCGCAAGGTGCCGGTTTTCCTTGATGTCGCATCCCGCGGGCAACGCAAGCTGGGCATCCCCGATTCGCCAAACGAACTGGGCCTTGGTCAATTCCTCCCTGTCGGCCACCGTGATTTCCTGTCCGTTCACGGAGACTTTGAACTTGAAGGCCTTGCCGATGACCGAAAACCTGCGAGCCAGCTGGGTCCGCAACACGGGGATCGAGTCGAAGACTTTCGGACGGGTGATGTTTTTGAGGACGATGGATGTGCCCCGCGTGATGTTGACCTCGTTTGGGGGTAAAACGACGGGGTCATAAGACATCTTGTTTGCGCTCACCGCCTTGCGGATGTCGGAAACCACCATCCTCAGACCGTGGGCCTTTTTGCCCTTGGCCGAGCGGACCTCGATGATGTCCGCAATGGAAAACAAAGACAGCTTCCCCAGACCTTTCCGCCCCATGACGGGGCGTCCTTTCGGGGTCGTGTCGGCTCCGCCCGTTCTCCGCCGATAGCCGAT
>CACXEY010000072.1 GCA_902766695.1 uncultured bacterium | reverse complement strand
TTGAAGGTGCTGGAGGCGGTGCCGCCGATGTGGAAGGTCCGCATGGTCAGCTGGGTGCCGGGTTCGCCGATGGACTGGGCGGCGATGATGCCGGTGGATTCGCCGAGGACGGCGGGTTTGCCGTTGGCGAGGTTGCGGCCGTAGCACTTGGCGCAGATGCCGCGCTTGGATTCGCAGGTGAGGACGGAGCGGATCTTGACGGATTCGAGGCCGGCGCGGACGATTTTCTCGACGACGCGTTCGTCGATTTCGTTGCCTGCGGCGACGATCATGTCGCCGGTCTTGGGGTCGCGGATGTCGTCGAGGGCGGTGCGGCCGAGGATGCGCTGGGCGAGGGGGACGAGTTCGTCGTCGCCCTGCATGATGGCGTGGACTTCGATGCCGTTGAGGGTGCCGCAGTCTTCTTCGACGATGATGACGTCCTGGGAGACGTCGACGAGTTTGCGGGTCATGTAGCCGGATTCGGCCGTCTTCAACGCGGTGTCGGCGAGGCCCTTGCGGGCGCCGTGGGTGGAGATGAAGTATTCGAGGACGCTGAGGCCTTCGCGGAAGTTGGCGAGAATGGGGCGCTCGATGATTTCGCCGGAGGGCTTGGCCATGAGGCCGCGCATGCCGGCGAGCTGGCGGATCTGCTGTTTGTTGCCGCGGGCGCCGGAGTCGACCATCATGAAGAGGGGGTTGACGTCGTCGCGGGATTCGTTGAATTCCATGGCGCGGAACATCAGGGAGGCGATTTCGTCGGTGGCGTGGGTCCAGATGTCGATGATCTTGTTGTAGCGTTCGCCGTCGGTGATGATGCCCTTGCGGTACTGGCCTTCGGCCTCGTTGAGCTGCTTGCGGGCGGCTTCGATGGTCTTGGCCTTGGCTTCGGGGACGATCATGTCGACGATGCCGATGGAGATGCCGGCGCGGGTGGCGTTCTCGAAGCCGAGGTTCTTGACGCGGTCGAGGGTGTGGACGGTTTCTTCGTGGCCGGCGACCTGGTAGCAGTGGCGGATGAGCTCTTCGAGGCGCTTCTTGGGGACGGGGGCGTTGTAGAAGCCCATGCCGACGGGCCAGATTTCGTTGAAGAAGACGCGGCCGACGGTGGTGGTGATGACGGATTCGTCTTTCTTGCCGTACTTGGTCTCGGTCTGGTAGTCGGGGTTCTTGAAGCGGATGCGGGAGTGCATCTTGAGGGCGCCTTCGTCGAAGGCGGTGTGGACTTCGGCGGCGTCGTTGAAGAGGGGCAGGTGCTCGGGGACGGCGTCGGCCTTGGCGGCGGTCTGCTGGCGGGCCTTGATGCGGTCGGCCTGGGAGTCGACGGTGAGGTAGTAGCAGCCGAGGGCGATGTCCTGGGTCGGGGTGGTGATGGGCTTGCCGGAGGAGGGGGAGAAGATGTTGTTGGGGGCCAGCATGATGAGCTTGGACTCGAGCTGGGCCTCGACGGAGAGGGGAACGTGGACGGCCATCTGGTCGCCGTCGAAGTCGGCGTTGTAGGCGGTGCAGACGAGGGGGTGGATGCGGATGGCTTCGCCTTCGATGAGGACGGGCTCGAAGGACTGGATGGAGAGGCGGTGCAGCGTCGGGGCGCGGTTGAGCATGACGGTGTGGCCGCGGGTGACTTCTTCGAGGATGTCCCAGACCTGGTCCTCTTCGCGCTCGATCATCTTCTTGGCGGAGCGGACAGTGTGGACGACGCCCATGGCCTTGAGGCGGCGGATGATGAAGGGCTCGAAGAGGACGAGGGCCATCTTCTTGGGCAGGCCGCACTGGTTCATGTTGAGGGTGGGGCCGACGACGATGACGGAGCGGCCGGAGTAGTCGACGCGCTTGCCGAGAAGGTTCTGGCGGAAGCGGCCCGGTTTGCCCTTGAGCATGTCGGCGAGGGACTTCAACGGGCGGTTGGCGGCGCCGGTGACGGCGCGCCCGTGGCGGCCGTTGTCGAAGAGGGCGTCGACGGCTTCCTGGAGCATGCGTTTTTCGTTGCGGACGATGACGTCCGGGGTCTTGAGCTGCAGGAGGTTCTTGAGGCGGTTGTTGCGGTTGATGACGCGGCGGTAGAGGTCGTTGAGGTCGCTGGTGGCGAAGCGGCCGCCCTCCAGGGGGACGAGGGGACGGAGGTCCGGCGGGATGACGGGCAGGACGGTCAAAATCATCCACTCGGGGCGGGTGTGGGAGGTGCGGAAGGAGTCGATGATCTTCATCCGCTTGGTGAGTTTCTTGCGGGTCTGCTTGGAGCGGGTCTTTTCGAGTTCGCCTTCGAGGCGTTCGAGCTGCTCTTCGAGGTCCATCTTGGCGAGGATGTCGCGGATGCCTTCGGCGCCCATCTTGGCGACGAAGGATTCGCCGTATTTGTCGAGCATTTCGTGGTATTCTTCCTCGGAGAGGGTCTGGCCTTCGCGGAGGGAGGTGTCGCCGGGGTCGACGACGACGAATTTTTCGTAGTAGAGGACGCGCTCGAGTTCCTTGGTGGGCATGTCGAGGACGGCGGCCATGCGGCTGGGGGCGCACTTGAAGAACCAGAGGTGGGAGATGGGGACGGCGAGTTCGATGTGGCCCATGCGCTCGCGGCGGACGCGGGCCTGGGTGACTTCGACGCCGCAGCGGTCGCAGACGATGTTCTTGTTCTTGATGCGCTTGTACTTGCCGCAGGAGCATTCCCAGTCCTTGGTGGGGCCGAAGATGCGCTCGCAGAAGAGGCCGCCCTTTTCGGGCTTGAAGGTGCGGTAGTTGATGGTCTCGGGGTTCTTGACCTCGCCGTGGCTCCACTGCCGGATGGTCTCCGGGGCGGCCAGGGTGATGGTGACGGAATCGAAGCCGGGACGGGACTCGAAGCCGAAGGGGGCGACGGGAGCGACGGGAGCGACGGGCTGGACGTTGGTATCAGTTGTTTCCACCGGGATGCCTCACTTTCAGAATGCCATTCTCACTGCAAAACGGGTGCGGGGAGGGGGGGACGGCGCGGCCGTCCCCTACTCCACCTCGGAGTGCTTCACGCGGATGTCCAGGGCGAGGCTCTGGATTTCCTTCATGAGCACGTTGAACGACTCGGGGATGCCGGCGTCGAGGGTGTTGGTGCCCTTGACGATGGACTCGTAGATGCGGGTGCGGCCGGTCACGTCGTCGCTCTTGACGGTCATCAGTTCCTGGAGGGCGTAGGCGGCGCCGTAGGCTTCCATGGCCCACACTTCCATTTCGCCGAAGCGCTGGCCGCCGTACTGGGCCTTGCCGCCGAGGGGCTGCTGGGTGACGAGGCTGTAGGGGCCGACGGCGCGGGCGTGGATCTTGTCGCTGACCAGGTGGTGCAGCTTGAGCATGTACATGACGCCGACGACGACGCGCTGGTCGAAGGGTTCGCCGGTGCGGCCGTCGTAGAGGACGGTCTTGCCGTCTTCGGGCAGGCCGGCCTTCTTCATCATGGCCCAGATCTCGGACTCGGGGCAGCCGTCGAAGACGGGGGTCGCCGCGTGGACGCCGAGAATCTTGCAGGCGATGCCGAGGTGGGTCTCGAGGACCTGGCCGACGTTCATTCGGGACGGCACGCCGAGGGGGTTCAACACGACGTCGACGGGCTGGCCGTTGGGCAGGAAGGGCATGTCTTCCTCGGGCAGGATGCGGGCGACGACGCCCTTGTTGCCGTGGCGGCCGGACATCTTGTCGCCGACGCTCAGCTTCTTCTTGCTGGCGATGTAGACCTTGACCTGCTTGATGATGCCGGCATCGGTCTCTTCGCCGCTTTCGAGGCGGAGTTCGAGGTTTTCGCGCTCTTCCTTGAGCTGCTCGAAGCGGCCGGTGTATTCGCCGATGATGCTGGTGATCTTCTGCTGGATGGGGCTGGGATCGATGGCGATGACGTCGTAGGCGGCGGCGAGCTTGCGCAGGAGGGTCTTGGTGATCTTGCGGTTGGCGGGGATGACGACTTCGCCGGTCTGGCCGTTGAGGACGTCGAGGGGGATCTTCTCGCCGAGCAGGATGTTGGAGAGGCCGTCGGTGAGCTGCTCGCGGAGGTCGGCTTCGCGCTTGGCGAGTTCGTCTTCCTTCTGCTTCTTCTGCTTGCGCAGGTCGGCGGAGGAGACGGTCTTGCCCTTGGGCTGGATGTCGCGGCTGGTGGCCTTGACGTCCATGACGATGCCGTAGGTGCCGGAGGGGACGGTCAGGGAGGTGTCGCGGACTTCGGCGGCCTTTTCGCCGAAGATGGCTCGCAGGAGCTTCTCCTCGGGGGCGAGTTCGGTCTCGCTCTTCGGGGTGATCTTGCCGACGAGGATGTCGCCGGGCTTGACTTCGGCGCCGATGCGGATGACGCCGTCGGCGCCGAGGTTCTTGAGGGCCTCTTCGCCGACGTTGGGGATGTCGCGGGTGATTTCCTCGGGGCCGAGCTTGGTGTCGCGGGCGCCGCATTCGAATTCCTCGATGTGGATGGAGGTGAATACGTCTTCGGCGACGACGCGCTCGTTGATGAGGATGGCGTCTTCGTAGTTGTAGCCGCACCAGGGCATGAAGGCGACGACGGCGTTGCGGCCGAGGGAGAGCTCGCCCTCGTGGGTGAGGGGGCCGTCGGCGAGGACGTCGCCCTTGGCGATCTTCTGGCCCTTGGCGACGATGGGGTGCTGGTTGATGCAGGTGCCGCCGTTGGAGCGGGTGAACTTGCGCAGCTTGTATTCCTGGTAGTCGGCCTGCGGGGTCTTCTTGGTCGGCATGGAGCCGTCCTTGGAGACGACGATGCGGCCGGCGTCGACGTAGGCGACCTTGCCGGCTTCGCGGGCGGTGACCATGACGCGGGAGTCGCGCGCGACGCGGCCCTCGATGCCGGTGGCGACGAAGGGGGCCTCGGACTTGAGGAGCGGGACGGCCTGGCGCTGCATGTTGGCACCCATGAGGGCGCGGTTGGCGTCGTCGTGCTCCAGGAAGGGGATCAGCCCGGCGGCCACGGAGACGACCTGCTTGGGCGAGACGTCCATGTAGGTGACGCGGGAGGATTCGAGTTCGAGGAATTCGCCCTTGTAGCGGCCGGCGACGGTCTTGCGCTGGAAGGAGCCGTCCTCGTTGAGCGGGGCGTTGGCCTGCGCGATGACGTACTTTTCTTCCTGGTCGGCGGTGAGGTAGTCGACCTGGTCGGTGACCTTGCCGTCGACGACGCGGCGGTACGGGGTCTCGATGAAGCCGAACTCGTTGACGCGGGCGTACATCGAAAGCGAGGAAATGAGGCCGATGTTCGGACCTTCCGGCGTTTCGATCGGGCAGATGCGGCCGTAGTGCGAGGAATGCACGTCGCGGACTTCGAAGCCCGCGCGCTCGCGGCTGAGGCCGCCGGGGCCCAGGGCGCTCAGGCGGCGCTTGTGGGTCAGCTCGGCCAGCGGGTTGGTCTGGTCCATGAACTGGCTCAGCTGGCTGCGGCCGAAGAAGTCGCGGATGACCGCGGCGAGGGCCTTCGGGTTGATGAGCTTCTGGGGGGTGAGCTTTTCGGTGGTGGAGTCGAAGACCGTCATCTTCTCGCGGACCAGCCGCTCGGTGCGGCTGAGGCCGACGCGGCACTGGTTCTCGACGAGTTCGCCGACGGTGCGGATGCGGCGGCTGCCGAGGTGGTCGATGTCGTCCAGCGTGCCTTCGCCGTTGCGCAGGCCGATGAGGTAGCGGATGGCGGCGACGAAGTCCTCCTTCTCCAGCGTGCGCGTCTCGTTGTCGGCGGGGCGGCCGAGGGCCTGGAGGAGGGCGCCGAGCTTCTGCTGGATCTTGTAGCGGCCGACGCGGCCGAGGTCGTAGCGGCGGGAATCGAAGAAGAAGCGCTTGAGCATCTGCCGCGCGTTGGAGGTGGTGGCGGGGTCGCCGGGGCGCAGCTTGCGGTAGAGGTCCTTGAGCGCGTCGTCCATGCTCGCGGTGGGATCCTTGCGGACGCTCTTGAGGAAGAGGCCGCCGTCCCACTCCACGTTCACGGCCGCCAGCGTCGAGATGCCGGCCGCCTTGAGCTGCTTGAGCAGGTCGGCCGTCACCGGCTCGAACCGCTTGACGAGCACCGTCTCGCTGTCGGCGTCCTTGACGTCGGCCTTGACGACGCGGTTCTCCAGCTGCTCGGGGCGGGGCCTGGAGACGTTGATTTCCTCGAAGGTGTAGAACAGCCCGAGGAGCTCCTCGTCGGTCCCGTACCCCAGCGCGCGCAGGAAGGTGGAGGCCAGGAATTTCCGGCGCCGCTTCTTGCGGTCGAGGTACACGTTGAGCAGGTCGGAGGTGTCGAACTGCACTTCCACCCAAGCGCCGCGGTCCGGGATGATCCGGAACGAGTGCAGGAGGGTGCCGTTGGCGTGGACGCTGCTTTCGAAACAGATGCCGGGGCTGCGGTGCAGCTGGCTGACGATCACGCGTTCGGCGCCGTTGACGATGAAGGTGCCCTGCTCGGTGATGAGCGGGACTTCGCCCATGAACACGGTCTCCTCGCGGACTTCCGACTCGCTCTTGAGGCGGAACGTCACGTGGAGGGACGCGGTGTAGGATTCGCCTTCCTTCAGGCTGTCCACCCACGACACCTTCGGCGGTGTGATTTCGTACTTCACGAAGTCCAGCGAATAGTTCCCGTCGTAGCTCTCGATGGGGAACGTTTCCTTGAACACCGCCTGCAGGCCGATGTCGCGCCGCTTGTTCGCGGGCGTGTCCAGCTGCAGCAACTCCTCGTAGGACTTGGTCTGGATCTCGATGAGATCCGGCAAGCCCACCACATCCTTCAACGTGCCAAAATTGATCCGATCGACCATGCCGTGCACCTATCTTTCGTAACGGGACCCCAAAAAAACGAAACGACAGCCGAACCCCGGCGCGCCTTCCTGGCGGCCGGGGAACGACTCGATGACAACCGTTCGGGTGTTACTTGATGGTGACTTGGGCACCGGCAGCTTCCAGCTGCTTCTTGATCTTCTCGGCTTCGTCCTTCGCCACGTTTTCCTTGACGGCCTTCGGGGCGCCTTCGACCAGTTCCTTGGCTTCCTTGAGGCCCAGGCCCGTGATCGCGCGGACTTCCTTGATGACGGCGATCTTGTTGCCGCCGACGGCGGTCAGCTCGACCGTGAACTCGGTCTTCTCTTCGGCGGGGGCGGCGGCGCCGGCGGCCGGGGCGGCGGCCACGGCCACGGGGGCGGCGGCGGAAACGCCGAGGCGCTCTTCGAGGGCCTTCACCAGCTGGGAGAGCTCGAGGACGGAGATCGTCTCGATCCAATCCACGAATTCGGCCATCTTTCCTTCAAGTTTGATTTCTTCGCTCATGACGTTATGTCTCCTGTTTGTTTTTTAAACCGATTGTGTTTTCTTGTTCCGGCGCGGGGTCGGCCGCGCCGCGGGTTCAGGCCGCGCCTTCGCCCTTCTTGTCCGCCGCGGCCTTGAGCACGTAGACGAGGCTCGCGAGCTTCTGGCTGAACACGCCGACGAGGTTGCTCATCGGGGCGGCCAGCGTGGCCACGAACATGCCCTGCAGCGTCTTCTTCGACGGCAGCGTCGCCAGGTGTTCCACCTGCGCCGCGGTCAGCGCCTCGCCGTCCATCCAGCCCATCTTCACCGAGAGGATCTTCTGTTCCTTGATGAAGTCCTGGACGATCTTGGCGGTGGCGGCCGCGTCTTCCGCGCCGAACACCAGGGCGGTCGGGCCCTTGAGGGCGGCGTCGAGGCCGTCCATCCCCAGTTCGCCGGCGACCACCTTGAAGAGGCGGTTGGGGACGACCTGGAAGCGGGTCTTCTGCTCCGCGAGCTTGCGGCGCAGCGCGATCGTCTGCTCGGTGTTGATCCGGGAGAAGTCGACGAAGATGATGTACGTGGCTTCGGAAACCTGCTGCTTGATTTCCGCGACGATGGCTTGTTTCTCTGGTCTCATGGATTCCTTGCTCCGTTGGATTGTGGGAAGGGGGTGTTCCTCACGCCGTTACGCGGGGATCCAGCCGCAGGCCGGGGCCCATCGTGGAGCTGACGCTCGCGCGCTTGATGAAGAGGCCCTTGGCCGCCGCCGGGCGCGCCGCGTTCAGCGCGTCGATGACCGCCTTGCAGTTGGCGCAGAGCGCGTCGGCCGCGAAGGACATCTTGCCGAAGGGGACCATGACGTTGCCGTGGCGGTCCATGCGGAACTCCACGCGGCCGGCCTTGCAGGCCTTGACGGCGGTGGCCGTGTCGTCGCTGACGGTGCCGGTCTTGGGGTTCGGCATCAGGCCGCGGGGACCGAGGACCTTGCCGAGCTTGCGGACTTCCTTCATCGCGTCCGGCGTGGCGATGGCCACGTCGAAGCCGGTGAAGCCTTCCTTGACCTTGGCGAGCATGTCCTCGAAGCCCACGTATTCCGCGCCGGCTTCCCGGGCCGCGTCGGCGGCGGGGCCGTTGGCGAAGACGAGGACGGTGACCTTCTTGCCGGTCCCGTTGGGGAGGACGACGGTGCCGCGGACGGCCTGGTCGCTCTTGGTGGGGTCCACGCCGAGGCGGAAGGCGACTTCGGCCGTGGCGTCGAACTTGGTCGTGGGGTTGTCCTTGAGGAACTGGATCGCCCCTTCGAGGGTGTACAGGGTCTCGCGGTCGACCTTTTCGGCGACCTTCGTGTATTTCTTGCCGTGACGTGCCATGATGCTGTCCTCTATTCCACTTCGATGCCCATGCTGCGGGCCGTGCCGGCGACCATGCGGGCCGCGTGCTCGGCGTCGTCCGCGTTCATGTCCTTCGCCTTGATCTTGGCGATCTCCAGCAACTGCGCCTTGGTGACCTTGCCGACCTTGTCGCGGTTGGGGACGCCGGAACCCTTGGCGATGCCGGCCGCCTTCTTGAGCAGGCTGGCCGCCGGGGGGCTCTTGGTGATGAAGGTGAAGCTCTTGTCCTGGTAGACCGTGATGACCACCGGGATGATCATGCCCGCGTCCTTCTGCGTGGCGGCGTTGAACGCCTTGCAGAACTGCATGATGTTCACGCCCTGCTGGCCGAGGGCCGGCCCCACCGGAGGCGCGGGATTCGCCTGCCCGGCCGGAATCTGCAGTTTTACGATGCCTGTGACTTTCTTTGCCATTTTTCCGTCCAATCCGGGCCTAGTCTTCGGCCCGTTCCACTTGCCAATATTCCAAATCCACCGGGACCTCGCGGTCGAAGATCAGCACCGACACCTTCAGGCGCCCGTGCTCCGGATCGACTTCTTCCACCACCCCGGACTGCCCCATGAACGCCCCGTCGGTCACCTTGACCTTCTCCCCGGGCTCGAAATTCACCTTCAGCTTGATGCCCCGGTCGCCCTGGTCCTGGATCTGGGCCATCATCTGGTCCACCTCGCTCTGGCGCATCGGCTGCGGGCGGTTGCGGTCGGAGCCGACGAACCCGATCAGGCCGGGCGTCGCCTGGATGTAGAGCCAGGGCTTTTCCATCAGCGCCCCGTCGTCGTCGTAGAGCGCGAGCTCGATGAAGACGTACCCGGGGTAGAGCTTGCGGACCACCGTGGTCTTCTTGTTGTTCTTGATCTCGGTGACCTTCTCCGTCGGCATGAGCACCTGGCCGACGTATTCCTGCATTTCTTCCTGCTGGATGCGCTTCTCCAGGTTTTCCCGCGCCTTCCCTTCCTGGCCGGAAAGCGCCTGCAGGACATACCACTTCTTTTCCATGGCCGCTTCCCGCCTTTACCCGAGGATCCAGCGGACCAGCTGCCGCAGCACCACGTCGCAGACCGCGACGAACCCGCCGAGCAGCGCCACCGAGATGATGACCACCACCGTCGAATCGAACAGCTCCGGGCGCGTCGGCCAGGCGCTCTTCTTCAGTTCCGCGTTCACCTCGCCGACGAAGCGGCGGATGCCGTTGATGCTCTCTGTCAGTTTGCTCATGGGACCACTGGGTGTTCGGTCGTGTTGCTTGCGCTTCGGTTCGGGAAAAATGGCAGGCCGGGAGGGACTTGAACCCCCAACAACTGGTTTTGGAGACCAGTGCTCTGCCGAATTGAGCTACCGGCCTGCGTGATCGTTCCTACTTCGTTTCGCGGTGCAGCGTGTGCTTGCGTTCCGTCGGACAATACTTCTTGAGCTCCAACCGTTCGGTCTTCGTCTTCTTGTTCCGGCTGTTCGTGTAGTTGCGGCGCTTGCACTCCGTGCAGGCCAACTGGATGATTTCCCTGGGCATGTCCGCGCTCTCCTGCGCTTCCCGGATCC
Organism: uncultured bacterium; assembly: GCA_902766695.1. Taxonomy (GTDB): domain Bacteria; phylum Verrucomicrobiota; class Kiritimatiellia; order CAIQIC01; family Lenti-01; genus CACXEY01. The sequence continues at coordinate 12,700 of CACXEY010000072.1, read as the reverse complement.
GCCGGGCGGCCCGTCAAGGCCGCCCGGCATCCCGGAAAACCGCTTGTCTTATTCGATGATCTCGTCGACCGTGCCGGCGCCGACCGTGCGGCCGCCTTCGCGGATGGCGAACTGCATCTTCTCTTCCATCGCGATGGGGGTCAGCAGGTTGACTTCCATCTCGATGTTGTCGCCCGGCATGACCATTTCCACGCCTTCCGGCAGCGTGACGTCGCCCGTCACGTCCGTGGTGCGGAAGTAGAACTGCGGGCGGTAGCCCTTGAAGAACGGCGTGTGGCGGCCGCCTTCGTCCTTGCTGAGGACGTAGACCTGAGCCTTGAAGTGCTTGTGCGGGTGCACGCTGCCGGGCTTCGCCAGCACCTGCCCGCGCTCCACGTCTTCCTTCTTCGTGCCGCGCAGCAGGCAGCCGATGTTGTCGCCGGCCTGGCCCTGGTCGAGCAGCTTGCGGAACATTTCCACGCCCGTGACCGTCGTCTTCTGCGTCTCGCGCAGGCCGACGATCTCGACTTCGTCGCCGACCTTGACGGCGCCGCGTTCGACACGGCCCGTCACCACGGTGCCGCGGCCTTCGATGGAGAAGACGTCTTCGATCGGCATCAGGAAGGGCTTGTCCAGCGGGCGGACCGGCTCGGGGATGTAGCTGTCGAGCGCGTCCATGAGCTCCTGGATGGGCTTGCAGGCGTCGCTGTTCGGGTCGTCGCTGTTGATGGCGGCGAGGGCGCTGCCGCGGATGATCGGGGTGTTTTCGCCGTCGAACTTGTACTTGTCCAGCAGCTCGCGGATTTCCATCTCGACGAGGTCCAGCAGCTCGGGATCGTCCACGAGGTCGACCTTGTTCAGGAAGACCACGATCTTCGGCACGCCGACCTGGCGGGCGAGCAGGATGTGCTCGCGGGTCTGGGGCATCGGGCCGTCGACCGCGCTGACCACGAGGATGGCGCCGTCCATCTGGGCCGCGCCGGTGATCATGTTCTTGACGTAGTCGGCGTGACCGGGGCAGTCCACGTGCGCGTAGTGGCGGTTGGCCGTCTCGTACTCGACGTGGGAGGTGGCGATCGTCAGGATCTTGGTCTTGTCGCGGCGGCCCTGGCTCTCGGAAGCCTTGGCGACCTCGTCATAGCTGACGTAGTTCGCGAGGCCCTTGAGGCTCTGGGTGTGGGTGATGGCCGCGGTGAGGGTGGTCTTGCCGTGGTCGACGTGGCCGATGGAGCCGACGTTGACGTGCGGTTTCGTGCGTTCGAATTTGTCTTTAGCCATTGGATTTGCTCCTGGGGTTCTTTTTTAAATCGGGTTTGGAAAACTGGAGCCTGCGAGCGGGATTGAACCGCTGACCTCGTCCTTACCAAGGACGTGCTCTACCGACTGAGCTACACAGGCTTTTCGCTATTCCATTGTCTGTTTGCGTCCGACGCACCGGCCGCTTCTTACGGCAAACCGGCACAAGACATACCGCTCCCCTTTCGAGGGCTCCCACTGAGGCTCTGGGAAGCGCTGGTCTTGTGTCGAACGCTGATTTCCATCGCGGACCGTTTACCGACGTCCCGCAATTCGCCGCGCACCATACCCGCCTCCCCCCCGTCCTGTCAACTCTCTTTTTCGAAAAAATTTCCGGAGGGTGCCGATTGCAGGGCGGACAGCCTGGCCACGATGGCTTTCAGGCGGTCGGTCATGCGCTTCTTGAGCTGGTAGACCGTGTACAGGGATTTGCCCATCGCCGCCGCCACCTGCTTCGGGCGTTCCCCGCCGAGCGCGATGCGCGAAAACGCCTCCCAGGTCTGGCGGTGCCGCGTCGCGTCGTCGAGTTCCAGCAAGGCGATCTGGGTCTTGGCCACGTGCACGTCCCACTGCGCCCGCCAGATCGCCAGCGCGCGTTTCGCCTCCTCCACTTCATCCTCGCTGAACCCCGTCCAGGAGAAGTCGCCATCCCGGATGGTTCCGCCCGGCTTGCCGGAAGCCCCCTTCTTGGAAGAAGCGCCCGCGGAGGGCCGCGTCCGCTTTTCGGCGGGGGCGACCGCCTTCCTGGGGACCTTGCCGCGCAACACGTCCCGGAGGAAGAGGAGGAACACGTCGTCCTCGCCGGCATGGTAGCGGTAGTGGGGGATGGCGGAAGCGAGACCGTCTAGCAATTTCCCCACGACAGCCTTGGAATCCGCCAGCGTCGGGAGATCCGTGGCCGCGAAACGCTCCAGAACGGGCCGATAGCGTTCGTCGAGCTGGCGGTGCGCCTCCTGCCGGGACTCTTCCGCCCGCCGGGCCATGGCCGCGGCACGGGCCGCAACGGCCTTGGAGGCGGCCTTGGACGGGGATTTCGTTTGCGAGGACGTTTTCTTCTTCTGCATCTTTTACTCCTTGTTCCCGCCACCGGCGCGGTGGTGTCCCCATGATAGCAGGCCATCCGGCATTTTCAAAAGAATCTTTCCCCGCCGGTTTCGCGGAAGCTTCCACGGCCGTTTTGCGTTCATTGCCTCCTGCAAGCCCTCGTGAGGGGTGCCGTCCGGGGGAACGGATGAAGGGCCGTCTCGCGGGGGGAGGGAAGGCTTCGTTCATGGCGGATGGAACGGGGAACATGCAATGGAAAGTCGAAGGTTTTTCCTGTTTTCAAAAGCCGTGGCGACCTCCGGGGGAGAGGCGCGGTCACGGGCGGCAGAACGGGCTGTTGACGCCGGGAATCGGCTGGACGGGACTCCGTGGATGTGGGAAAGTGCACTCCGCCATGAAAACCCTGATCGTCACCGGAGCCGCCGGGCTCGTCGGCTCGGAAACCGTACGCCACTTCTGCGCCAAGGGCTGGCGCTGCATCGGCATCGACAACGACATGCGCCGCTACTTCTTCGGCGCCGAAGCCTCCACCCGTTGGCTCCTCGAAAGGCTCCTCGCCGAGTTTCCCGGCCAGTTCACGTCCAACGCCGTGGACATCCGCGACTTCCCGGCCGTCTGCAAGGTCTTCGAGGCCGAGGGGCAGGTGGACCTCGTCGTCCATACCGCCGCGCAGCCTTCCCACGACTGGGCGGCGCGCGAGCCCTTCACCGACTTCGGCGTCAACGCCCAAGGCACGCTGAACATGCTCGAAGCCGTCCGCAAGTTCGCCCCGAAGGCCCCCTTCATCTTCACCTCCACCAACAAGGTCTACGGCGACACGCCGAACCGCCTGCCGCTCGTCGAAACGCCAACCCGCTGGGAATGCGACCCGTCCCACCCCTACGCGGCGAAGGGCATCGACGAAACCATGTCCATCGACCAGACCAAGCACTCCATCTTCGGGGCCAGCAAGGTCGCCGCCGACGTCATGGTGCAGGAATACGGACGCTACTTCGGCATGAACACCGGCGTCTTCCGCGGCGGCTGCCTGACCGGCCCGCGCCACAGCGGCGCCGAGCTGCACGGCTTCCTGGCTTACCTGATGAAGTGCGCCGTGACGGGCCGCACCTACCACATCTTCGGCTACAAGGGCAAGCAGGTCCGCGACAACATCCATTCGTCCGACCTCGTCAACGCCTTCGAGCAGTTCGCCGCCGCGCCGCGCCCCGGCGAAGTCTACAACATGGGCGGCAGCCGCTTCAGCAACTGCTCCATGATGGAAGCCATCGCCCTCTGCGAAGAAATCTCCGGCCGCAAGATGCACACCGACTACACCGAAACCAACCGCATCGGCGACCACATCTGGTGGATCAGCGACGTCTCCAAGTTCGCCTCCCACTACCCCTCCTGGCGCCTCACCAAAACCGTCCGCGACATCCTCACCGAAATCCACGAATACAACCTCCCCAAGTGGAAGGCCGAAACATGACCGCCACGGATTGGTCCCCGGAGGGTTGGTTTCCGCTCGCGGAAGGCTCCCTGCCCCAGAGCATCCACGAAGGAATGCCGCCCCGCGCGGTCCTGGGCTTCACCGAGCGGCATCTGCAGTGCGTGTGGGCGGACGACCGGTTGCGGCCGGAGGGGCTTGCCACGGCGGAGGGGGAGGCGGTGGAGGTGGAGTTTCCGGGGGAGTGGAACAAGGGGCCGGGGCCGGATTTCTCCGGGGCGGTGCTGAAGGTGGGGGACGGCTCGCGGCGGCTGGCGGGGGATGTCGAGATTCACATCCATCCGGCGGACTGGCGGCGGCACGGCCACGCGGTCGATCCGCGGTATGCGCGGGTTTGCGCGCACGTGGCGTATTTTCCCGGGGCGCTCCGCGCGGAGGAGCTGCCGCCGGGGGCGCTCCAGATCGCGCTCAAGCCGGCGCTGGACCGGGCCGACGGGTTCTCGTTCGACAACATCGATTTGATGGCCTACCCGACGGCCGCGCGGGCGGCTCCCCCACCCTGCCGCGCCGCGATGCTCGCCTTGCCGCCCGAGACGCGCGGCCGCATCCTCGACGCCGCCGGGCAGACGCGCCTCGCCCGCCGCGCGGAATGGCTCCGCATGGCGATGGAAGACCGCGGGATGGCCCAGACGGTCTACGAGGAGACGCTGGCCGCCCTCGGGTACCGTCCCAACAAGATTCCCTTCCGCCGCCTCGCCCGCGCGGTCCCGCTGGAGCGCCTGCGCGACCTCTCCGGCGGCGACCCGCTCAAGGCCTACGCGCTGCTCGCCGGCACCGCCGCGCTGTTGCCCGATCCGACGACCGCCTTCCGGCGCGGTCCGCAGCCCGACGCCGAAACCCGCCGCTTCCTGCGCCGTTGCTGGGACGAGTGGTGGCACATGGCAGGCGCCTGCGCGCCGTCCGCGTTCACGGCGGCCGATTGGGTGCGCACCGGCATCCGCCCGCCGAACCGCCCCGAACGGCGCCTCATGGCCGCCGCGGCCCTCTTCGCGCCCGCACGCGGCCTTCCCGAGCGCCTCGAAGCCCTGGCCAAGCGCACGGGCGGTGGCACCGCCGACGACCTGATGGCGACGCTCGCGACCGACGACGCCCCTTACTGGCCGCACCGCCTCGCCTACACCTCGCCGCCGCTGGCCGCCCCCGCCGCACTCGTCGGCGAAACCCGCGCGCAGGCGCTGGCCGTGAATCTTCTCGTTCCAGCGCTGGCCGCCCTCGGCGCGTGCGCCGCCGGATGGCCCCCCGTCGGCAACCTGCTCCCGCCGGAAGCCCCGAACGCCGTCACCCGCACCATGGCCGACCGCCTGTTCGGCCCCGGCCACGACGCCCGCCTCTACCGCACCGCCCTCCGCCGCCAGGGCCTCATCCACCTCCACCACGAACACTGCCTCGGCGACCGCTCCCGCTGCGCCGACTGCCCCGTGCCCGCCCGCTTGCGCGATGGATGCAGGGACATGGATGCCTGACGTCCGAAGGGCCAAACCGATTCAAAAAACAACCCGTTCTTCCCGGTCCATCCGGCGCCATACCACCTTCATCGGAGGCCTGGGGGGGCGATCAGACGCCGACGGGAGTGGCCCGTTCGCCGGGGGGCGTCCGCCAATCCAGCCCCCCTGCCCGGCTTCAGTTCCATTCCGGCGGGGAGGCGCGCCACACGGGAATGAACAGGACGTCCACGCTCGTCCTGCTGTCGGCGGACTTTTCCCAGCGGAAGAGGCGCCAGAGCCAGGCCGCCTTGCGGTAGCCGTCCGCACGCGAGTCCCAGGTGACGCCCGGGAACATGTCCAGCGACACGTCGGAGCCCTTGCGCTCCAAGTCCCACAGCTTCCAGAGCACCCGGTGGCACACGCGGTCGGCTTCGTCCGGGATGCCGCAGCGCTCGGTCCGCCGGTACAAGAGACGTGTTTGCCGTTGTTTTGCGGCGGGTCTTTTGCTAGACGTTCCCGTGCAACACGAAACCAAAAAACCGAAGACTCCCCATGAAGACGGCAATCATGGCCATCCTTGCCGCGGGCATCGCCGCGGCGGCGCGGGCCGAGGTGTGGTACGTGCCGGGCTGGAACCGCACGACCGAGACGAACGGGCTTGCGTACGCCTCCTGCACGAACACGTTCAAGGGCGAGGCCTGCGCGTTCTGGGGATGGGACGGCGACCGCAGCTGGCCGGCCTCCGCGGCGAACGCGGACGCGGCCGCCATGCGTCTCGCCGGCGAAATCGCGTCCACCGACGACGCCTTCCGTTCCGGGCTCGTGATCGTGGGGCACTCCCTCGGCGGGCGCATCGTGGCGCGCACGCTCGCGGAGCTGTCGCGCAGGGGCTTGAAGGTGGGGCAGGGCATCCTGCTCGCGCCGGCGATTCCCATGGACGACCCCGACGTGGCGCAGATGGGCGGCGGGTGCGAGCGGCCCGCCATCGTGGTGGTGAACCCGGAGGACACCGTCCTCAAATACGGCTACGACCTGGCGGGCGGCGGGGGCGGTCCGGCGCTCGGACGGAACGGTTCGCCTGCCGCGCTCGCGAACGTGGTCGAATACGCCGTCCCGGAGACCATCACGGACGAGACGGAGATCGACGCCGCATGGGGACGGTCCGCGGCCCTCAAGCGCGTGTGCAACCACCTCGCGTCGTTCTACTTCACCGAACTCGGGCGCATCCTCGACGGCAAGCCGTCGGCGTCCGCCCGGGTGCGCGTGCCGCAGGGGCGCCTCAACCTCGAATGGAAGGTGCTGGACGCCGGCGTGTGGTGGAACGTGCTCGACGCGTGCGGCGGATGGAAGCTCGAGCGCAACATCGTGACGGGCCATTGCCGCATCGTCGGCCCCGGGCGCAAGCGTGCGGCATGGGGCCCGGAGGGCCGGATGCGTATCTCCTTCCACAAGATCCGCTCGCAGTTGCCGCCCGAGGCCCCTGGCGGAACCACCGGGGGAAGACGGCAAGACCGGCAGGATCCAGGACGGACGGAATAGGGCGGAACACGGCTTTCGGGCGGGCGGCGCGGCTGGGGGGCGGGGAAGCGACGGAATCGAGGGAAACGAGAGAAACGAGGGAATCGATGGGAGGGAGGGGATGGAAGGGGGCCGGGGTGTGGCGGTGCGGTCAGTGGGCGGCGGGCTTGCCTGCGCAGTTGGGGTAGTCGGGGCAGGACCAGAAGGTGTGGCCGGCGCGGGGGCCGCGTTTGGCCAGTCGGCGCTGCATGGGTTTGCCGCATCCGGGACAGGGCGGGGCGCCGGGTTCGGGTGGTGCCTTGGCGCGGGCGGCGATGCGGTCGCGGATAAGGGTTTCGGCAAAGCCTCCGCGGGCGAGGAATTCGGCATGGGCGCGTTCGAGCTGGCGGTTGAGAATCATCTGGAGGCGGGACACGAGCACGGTGAGGGCGCGGGCGGGCACGAGCGGATCGGGGGAGTCGAGCCAGCGGGCGAATTTGGCGCGCTGAGCCAGGATGTGGAGGGATACGTTGCGGTCGAGGTCGGTGCGGTAGTCGGGACGGTCGAGGCGGGTGGCGAACACGGCGCGGGCGTCGGGGTCGGATTCGGCCCAGGGGGCTTCGTCGGAGAGCAGCAGGTAGGAGCGGAGGTCGCCGGACAGCTCGGAAAGGGTGGCGCGGGCGACGTCGAGCAGGCGCATCTGGGTCTCGCGGGAGGTGGACCGCCGGGCGTTGCCTTCGGCAATGTTGGCGGCGGCGGAACGGGCGGCCATGGTCATCTGGTCGAAGAGGCGTCCGCACGGGTCGATGCGCCGGTCGAGGTGTTTGAGGCAGAAGCGGCGTACGGCGTGCTTGATGAGGGCCGCCAGGAGCCAGGAGTCGAGCCAGTAGTGGGAGAGGGGGGATTTGAAGGGGGCGGGCAGGGAGAACCCGTGCTGGGCGGCGGCTGGCAGGGAGAACCCGTGCTGGGCGGTGGCTGGCGCGGGAGGCAGGGGCTTTCGAGAGAATCGATGGAATCGATTTTTTCGATGGAATCGATGGCTTCGGTTGGCCGGGTGGGCCGGGGGCCGGGGGGCCGGGGGGCCGGGGGGTCGGGGGGCCGGGGGGGGGAGCCTCGCCCCCCCCGGCGCCGGTCAGGCGCCGGCGGGGGGCGGGGTGGACTTGAAGTCGAAGCGGTCGGGGTGCTCGGGGTCGTAGTCCACCGTGACGCGGGAGCCGTCGGGGATTTCGCCGGCGATGACGCGGGTGGCCAGTTCGTCGAGGATCATCCGCTGGATGGCGCGCTTGAGGGGACGGGCGCCGAAGGCGGGGTCGTAGCCTTCGCCGGCCAGTGCCTCGGAGGCGGCGTCGGTGAGTTCCAGCGTGATGCCGCGGTCCTTCAGGAAGCCCTGCACGCGGGCGAGCTGGATGGCGACGATCTGGCGCAGCTGGTCGAGGCCCAGGCTACGGAACAGGATGGTCTCGTCGATTCGGTTGAGGAATTCGGGACGGAACCGGGTGCGGAGGAGGGCCGTTACGTCGGTCTCGAGTTTGCGCCAGGTGGCGGAGTCGCGCTTGAGGTCGGGATGGGCGCGCAGGGCGTCCTGGATGAGGTCGCCGCCGAGGTTGGAGGTCATGATGAGCACCGTGTTCTTGAAGTCGACGGTGCGGCCCTGGCCGTCGGTCAGGCGGCCGTCGTCGAGGATCTGGAGCATGATGTTGAAGACGTCGGGATGGGCCTTCTCGATTTCGTCGAAGAGGACGACGGAGTAGGGTTTGCGCCGGACGGCTTCCGTGAGCTGCCCGCCTTCGTCGTGGCCGACGTATCCGGGAGGCGCGCCGACAAGGCGGCTGACGGAGTGTTTTTCCATGTATTCGCTCATGTCGAGACGCACCATGGCCTGGTCGTCGTCGAAGAGGAAGTCGGCCAGCGCGCGGGTGAGTTCGGTCTTGCCCACGCCCGTCGGGCCCAGGAACAGGAAGGAGCCGATGGGGCGGTTCGGGTCCTGCAGGCCGGCGCGGGAGCGGCGTACGGCGCGGGCGACGGCGGCGACGGCTTCGTCCTGCCCGACGACGCGCTCGCGCAGGCGCTCTTCCATGCGGAGGAGTTTGGCTTTTTCGCCTTCGAGGAGGCGGCTGACGGGGATGTGGGTCCAGGCGCCGACGACTTCGGCGATGTTCTCCGGGGTCACTTCCTCGCGCAGGAGGCGCCGGGTGCCCTGGAGGTCGGCGAGGGCGGACTGGGCGGCGGCGATCTTCTTCTCGGCGGCGGGCAGGCGGTCGTACTTGATCTCGGAGGCGCGGGCGAGGTCGCCGCGGCGCTGGGCCTGTTCCTGCTCGGTGCGGAGGCGGTCGACGTCGGCGGTGGCGGTGCGGATGGCGCCGAGGAGGTCCTTTTCGCGCGACCACTGGGATTTGAGGGCGGAGGATTTTTCCTTGAGCTCGGCGAGTTCCTTCTCGAGCGCGGCGAGGCGGTCGGCGGAGGCGCGGTCGGTCTCCTTGCGGAGGGCTTCGCGCTCGATTTCGAGCTGCATGCGGCGGCGTTCGAGTTCGTCGATCTCGACGGGCATCGAGTCGATCTCCATGCGCAGGCGGCTGGCGGCTTCGTCGACGAGGTCGATGGCCTTGTCCGGCAGGAAGCGGTCGGAGATGTAGCGGTGGGAGAGGCGCGCGGCCTCGACGAGGGCCGAGTCCTGGATGCGCACGCCGTGGTGGGCTTCGTAGCGGGGCTTGAGGCCGCGGAGGATCGCGATGGTGTCCTCGACGGTCGGCTCGTCCACCAGCACCGTCTGGAAACGGCGGGCGAGGGCGGGGTCCTTCTCGACGTACTTGCGGTACTCGCCGAGGGTCGTCGCGCCCACGCAGCGCAGTTCGCCGCGGGCGAGGGGCGGCTTGATCATGTTCGAGGCGTCCACGGCGCCCTCCGCGCCGCCGGCGCCGACGAGCGTGTGCAGCTCGTCGATGAAGACGATGATCCTGCCGTCGCTCTCCGTGACTTCCTTCAGGAACGCTTTGAAGCGGTCCTCGAACTCGCCGCGGTACTTCGCGCCGGCCAGCATCGCGCCGAGGTCGAGCGAGACGACGCGCATCCGCTTGAGCCCCTCCGGCACGTCGCCGGCCACGATGCGCTGCGCCAGCCCCTCCGCGATGGCCGTCTTGCCGACGCCCGGTTCGCCGATCAGCACCGGGTTGTTCTTCGTGCGGCGCGAGAGCACCTGCACCACGCGGCGGATTTCCGCGTCGCGGCCGATGACCGGGTCGAGCTTGCCCGCGCGGGCGTCGGCGGTGAGGTCGCGGCCGTACTTCTTGATGGCCTCGTACTTGTCCTCGGGGGCCTCGTCCGTCACGCGGCGGTTGCCGCGTATGGCCTGGAGCGACTGCAGGACGCTGTCCACCGTGACGCCCATGGCGGCGGCGACGCGGGCCGTCTCGCCGTCCTTCTCGCCGAGCGCGGCGAGGAAGAGGTGCTCCGTGCTGATGTACTCGTCCTTCATCCTCCCCGCGATCCCCGACGCCGCCTCCAGCACCGCCTGGAACGCGCGGTTGGGCGAGGGCTGCACGGCGCCGCCCTCCTGGCGCGCGTGGGTGTCCAGCTGCTTTTCGAGGGCGGTGGCGAAGAGGTCCGGCTTGACGCCCGTCTTCTCCAGCACCGACGGCACGACGCCGCCCTGCTGCCGCACCAGCGCCAGCGCGAGGTGCAGGGGGGTGAGTTCGCCGTTGCCGCGCGCGCCGGCGTCCTGGATGGCGGCCTGCAGCGCCTCGCGGGCCTTGGTGGTCAACCGGTCCAGCGGAATGTTCGCGTTCTTGTTGTTCATGTCGATCAAATCCTTTCCGGCCTTCGGCGGATTCTCCCGCTTGGCCTCCGCACAACATACGGCGGTTTTGCCGGGTTGCAAGTCCCCGGCGCGAAGGGCGGGGAGTGCCCGCCGCCGTTTTTTCCGTGCGGGCGAATTCCCGGGCTGGATTTCCGCCGCGGGTTGCGGCAGGATGGAGCGAACCGAAGGAGGTTGCAATGTACGAATTCAAGGAAAGCGACTGGAAGCTGTTCAGGGAACGGATTCCCGACTGGCAGGAAAACTTCATGGCCCGCCTGTGCGGCGAATACGTGGAGCTGCTCCGGTCCGACGCCATGCCCTCCACCCGCTTCTGGCAGCTCGAAAAACGGATCCGCCAAGACATGCGCAAGGCGGGCGTCCAGGCGGAAAGGAGCCGGTCCAAGATGATGACGGTCATCGACCGCCTCCTCCTCGAAGGGGCCATCACCCCGGACGACCTCGAAGGCTTCAGCGACGGGCTCCGGGAAACCCTGGCTCCCCCGCGCGGCCGGCCCGGACCGGCCGCCGGGGACGGCGGTCAAGGCTGAGCGGAGGCGGAGAGGAGTCCGCAGGCGGCAAGGATGTCGGCACCGCCGGAGTAGCGGCGGGAGACGGGGATGCGGGCGTGCAGGCGGAGGGCGTCGAGGAAGGCGTTGCGCGCCGCGTCGGAGGGGGGACGCAGGGATAGCGTGGGGTCGTTGACGTCGATGAGGTCGAGCGCCGCGGGCAGTCCGTCGAGCCAGCGGGCCAGGGCGACGGCGTCGGAGACGGAATCGTTGACCCCGGCGACGAGCGGCCAGGCCAGCGTGGGGCGGCGGCCGGTGGCGGCATGGTAGCGGCGGAGGGCGTCGCGGAGTTCGGGCAGGGGGTGGCGGCGGGTGACGGGCATCCAGCGACCGCGGACTTCCGGGCGCGCGGAGAAGAGGGTGACGAAGAGGCGGACGGGCGGCGCGGACGGGTCCGCCAGCCGGAGAATCCCCGGGACGATGCCGGCGGTGGAGACGGAGATCGCCTTGGCGGAGATGGCGAGGGCGCAGGGGGAGGCGAGGATGTGGACCGCCGCGAGGACGGCGTCGAGGTTCTCCAGCGGCTCGCCCATCCCCATGAAGACGACCCCGCGCAGGGGGGCCGGCGCGGCGGCGCGCACGGCGAGGACCTGCGCCACGATTTCCCACGGGAGGAGGGAGCGGGCGAGGCCGAGGCGTCCGGTGCAGCAGAAGCGGCAACCCTGCGCGCAGCCGGACTGGGAGGATACGCAGGCGACCGTCTTGGGGTCGCCGCGGCCGTGCAGGAGGGGGATGGAAACCGCTTCGAAGTCGCCGGGGAGACCGGGATTCCGGAGGAGGAACTTGGAAAAGCCGTCGCGCGGGGACGTGCGCCGGTCGAGCAGCCGCAGGGCGGGGAGGGGCGAGACGGCGGCGAGGCGCCCGAGGAGCGCGGGGGAGATTTCGGGGAGGCCGGCGGGATATGCGCCGTGGTTGCGGAATACGGCGGCCTGGATGCGGCGGAGGGTGTGCAGGGCGAGTCCGGGCACGAGAGGGAGAAGTCCGGGAAGGAGGTCTTCGGCGGGGGTGTCGAGGAGGGTGTGCATCCGGCGTCAGCGGTCCTGGACCTTGGCCTTGCCGGTAATCGGGTCGACCGTGACCGAGCGGCGCCGTCCTTCGCCGTCGGCGAGGGTCACGGTGTAGCCTTCGCAACGGCCGCTGGGGTAGTAGCTGACGTAAAAGAGCTCGTCGATTTCCTTGCCGCCCTGAAAGGACTCGAACGACACCGTGTCTTCCAGCCTGCGCAACGCGAAGGAGGAGACCTCCGGCCCGCCGCCGCCGTCCCCTCCCCCGTCCCCGCCCGCGAAGTCCGATCCCGACATCACCGACCCCGTTCCGCCGCCGCCGATTTCGCCGAAGAACGAGTCCTGCATCTTCCGCGGCCCCGACTGTTCCACCAGCTCCACCGTCCCCTTCCGTACGTCGAAGAGCAACGCGGTGTATTCCTGCCCCAGCACCGCCTTCGACTGCGCGTTCCGGTGCATGGCCAGGACCATGCGCACCGAGGTGCGGAGCTTCGCCCCGCGGTAGGATTTGGCGAAGGTCGGCAGCGCCACCGCCGACGCGATGCCGATGATCACCACCACCAGCAGGATCTCCACCAGCGTGAAGCCTGCATCCCGCCGCTCTTCCTTCC
>CACXEY010000071.1 GCA_902766695.1 uncultured bacterium | reverse complement strand
CGGCGTCGGTGGGCTTGCCCGGGCCGGGGGAGAGGACCACGGCGTCCGCCCCGCTCGCGGCCACGTCGGCTACGGTGAGGGCGTCGCTGCGCACCACGCGGATGTCTGGATCCTCGGCGCCCAGCAGCTGGTAGAGGTTGTAGGAGAAGGAGTCGTAGTTGTCGACGATCAGGATCACGGGAGTTCCTCCTTCGCGGCGAGTTCGATGGCGCGGACGACGGCCGCCGCCTTGTTGACGGTTTCTTCGTACTCGGGGCCGGGCTGGGAGTCGGCCACGATGCCGCCGCCGCTGCGGACGTAGACTTTGCCGCCCGCCTTGCAGGCGAAGCGGATCGCGATGCACAGGTCGAGGTTGCCCGTGAAGTCGAGGTAGCCGACTGCGCCGCCGTAGAGGCCCCGGCGGGATTTTTCGAGGGAGTCGATGATCTGGCACGCGCGCAGTTTCGGGGCGCCCGAGAGGGTCCCGGCGGGGAGGACCGCGGAGACGGCGTCGAGGGCGTCGCGGTCGGGACGGAGTTCGCCGCGCACGGAGGAGCCGAGGTGCATCACGTGGGAGTAGCGGAGGACTTCCATGTGGCGCTCGACCTCGACGGTCCCGAAGCGGCAGACCTTGCCCAGGTCGTTGCGGCCCAGGTCCACCAGCATCTCGTGCTCGGCGCATTCCTTGGGATCGGCGCGGAGGGAGTGCTCGAGGGCCGCGTCCTCGTCCTGCGTCGTGCCGCGGGGACGGGAGCCGGCGATGGGGTAGGTGCGGAGGACGCCGCGGTCGAGCTGCACGAGGGTCTCGGGGGAGGCGCCGGCGGCTTCGATGTCGGTGCCCGAGAAGTAGAACATGTAGGGGGAGGGGTTCAGGGTGCGGAGGAGGCGGTAGGCGCCGAAGAGGCTGCCCTCGAAGTCCGCTTCCAGCCGGTTCGACGGGACCGCCTGGAAGATGTCGCCTTCGCGGATGTGGCGCTTCGCCGCCTCGACCACCGCGGCGTACTCGTCGCGCGCGAATTCGCGGCGGAAGGGGGACGTCGCGCGCCCGGAAAGGCCGTCGGCGGGGCGGCCGGAGCGCAGGAGGTCCAGCATCGCGCGGAGGTCGGACTGCGCGCGGGCGTAGGCGGCGGGAAGGTCGGGGGCGTCGAGGCGGACGTTCGCGATCAGCGAGACCGTCTGGCGGTAGTGGTCGAAGGCGATGACCTTGTCGAACAGCATCAGGTCGAGGTCGTTGAAGCCCTCCGGCCCCGGCGGCGCGCGGAAGCGGAGGGTCGGCTCGGCGTACTGATAGAAGTCGTAGGCGAAGTATCCCACCAGGCCGCCCGTGAACGGCGGGAAGCCGTCGAGGGACGGGCTGCGGCGGGTCGCCAGGACTTCGCGGATGGCCGCCACCGGGTCGCGGGTCTCGAATTCGCGCTCGCCGACGCGCATGCGGCCGTCGCGGCAGGTGACGAGGAGGGTGGGGTCGTAGCCGAGGAAGGAGTAGCGGCCGCACTGCCCCGGCGCCGCCGCGCTCTCCAGCAGGAAGCAGTGCGCGGAGACGGCCTTGAGGCGCCGCATCGCCTCGACCGGCGTCGTGAAGTCGCCCAGCGCGTCGAGGCGCACGGGGGCGATGTCGTGGCGGCCGTCCGCGGCGAGCGCTTGCAGGGTCTCCAGGCTGGGGGTTGTCGTCATGGTATGGGGTCCTCGGGTCTTCGTTCGGTTGTTTCTACGCATAGAAACACCGCCCGGCGTTTTTGTCCAGAACTATTTTCACGGGGGGAGTTTCCGGGGGTCGGCGGATGTGTTTGAGATTACTGGAAAACCTGACAATCCGCCCGGATTCCTGTCAAAGTCCCCTCCATGAACGACGGGGGGGGGCGGAAGGGTAGGGGGGCGGCCCCGGTGCGGGTCAAGCGCGCGGGACGGCGGCGCGGAGGAGGAGCCAGGGCCAGAGGGCGGGGGTTTCGGCGAGGCGGCGGTCGACGTTGTTGCGGGGGAGGGACCAGAGGGCGCCGGCGGGCGGGCGCGGCGGGACGAGGCCGCGGCGGGTGGAAAAGGCGGCGCGGAGGCCGAGGGAGGCGAGCGCGGGGGCGAGGTCGGGGCGGACGTTGCCGTTGGGCCAGGCGAAGAACGGGACGGCGGCGCCGGGGGCGCGGGAGAGGAGGAGCTGGCGGCAGCGGCAGATGTCGTCGAGCGCCGCGGTATGGGAGAGGGACGTCATCAGGGCGTGGCGGTGGCCGTGGAGGCCGAAGCGGATCCGCCCGCCGTCGGCGAGGGCTCGGACCTGCTCCCAGTCGAGGAATTCGCGGGCGCAGGCGTCGCGGACGTCGCGGGGGGCGTCGCGGAGGCGTCGGTCGAGTTCGTCGGGGGGGAGGGATTTCATGGTCTCGATCGCGGCGTCGGAGAGGCCGGGGAGCTGCCACCAGAAGGGGATGCGGTTCTCGACGGCGCCGGTGGAGAGGAAGACGGTGGCGGGGATGCGGAGTTCGTCGAGGACGGGCGCGGCGTGGAGGGCGTTGTCGGCCCAGCCGTCGTCGAAGGTGACCGCGAAGAACGGGATGCGCCGGGGGCGGGCGGGGAGGGCGGCGGCGCCGGGGGCGTCTTCGGCGGGGAACCAGTCGGCGAGGGCGACGGGGTCGGCGTGCCGGAGCATCCAGAGGAGAAGGGACCGGAAGGCGGACACGGGGACTTCGAGGTTGCGCATGGGGCGGCCGTCGGCGGGTTCGCCGTCGGGGCGGACGCGGTGGAAGGTGAGGACGACGAGACGGCCGGCGAGGCGGCGCCGGAGGAATCCGGTGCGGCCGGCGAGGCGGGCGAGAAAGGCTTTTGCGGCGGTACGCATGAATAACATTCTTGCCAAAACGCGGCGGATGGGGGAAGCTAAAACAAATACCCCGGAGGAACCCACCGATGAAACCGACCTGCCGCCAACCTTTCCATGCCGCCGCCGCCGCCCTTGCCGCCGCGCTCTGTCTCGGCCTTTCGGCCTGCGAGACGGATTCGACGAACACGTCGAGCGTGGTGTCGAACAACGCGGGGACGACGTACGACTTCTCGGCGCTCTACCGGGCGAACAACGGCGGCGCCGACGGGGGCGACGGCTATCTGGTGTATCCGGCCGACCGGCAGTCCGGCCAGAAGCTCACCTGGATGCGGATCGTCCAGAACGGCTCCTCCCTCCAGGGCTTCGACAACGCGGGCCAGAACTGGACCGGCGCGATTTCCGGCATCGAGGACACCACCGCGCGCTTCTCGATGGAAGGGCGCACGACGGCGGGCGCGTCGGTCACGATCGCCGGCACGATGTCCTACGCGGACCAGCAATCGACCATCAGCGCGTCGTGGCTCGAATCCGGCGGCTTCTCGGGCAACTTCTTCGCGGTCGGGACGGTGTCCTCGCCGGGGACCAACACGCAGTCGTCGGTGACGATCTCGCCGAACTCGGCGACGATTCCGTCGGGGCAGGCGCGGACGTTCACGGCGTCGGGCGGCAACGGGACGTACACGTGGGCGCACTCCGGCTCGTGCGGGACGCTCTCGGGCTCCACCGGTTCCTCCGTCGTCTACACGCACGTCTCGTCCGGCACCGACACCCTCACCGTCAATTCCGGCGGCAAGAGCGCCAGCGCCAGCATCGTCTGCCAATGAAAACGAAAAACTCCCGCAAACCGAAGGCGCCCGCCGCCGCGCCGCACGCCTGCCGCCACCGCTCGCCGCAGGCCGACATCTGCCATGCCGCGGGCGAACTCGCCGGCCTGTTCGACCGCGAGGTGGTGGACGCCCCGAGCGCCCTTCCCGCGAACGCGCCCGCGCCGCGGGCGGTGGTGGACGCGCTGCGCATCCTGCTCGACGTGCTGTTCCCCGGCCGGGTCAGCGGCGAAGCGGTGGGCGCGGCCGAACTGGACGTGTTCCTGGTGCGGCGCCTGAGCGAGGCGTGGAACCTGCTCCGGCGCGAGGTGCGGCGCGCGCTGCCGTACCGGTGGATCGGCGAGGCGGCGCGGGTCGAAGGCGTCCGGCCGCCGCGCGTGGCCGACCTCGACGGCGAAGCCGACCGCGTCATGAAGGCGTTCTTCGACCGCATTCCCGACGTGCGGCGCCTGGTCGCGGACGACGTGCAGGCCGCCTACGACGGGGACCCCGCCGCGCTGACGTTCGCCGAAGTCATCCTTTCCTATCCCGGCCTGACGGCCATCGCGGCGCACCGCATCGCGCACGAACTCTACGTGCTGGGGGTGCCCATCCTGCCGCGCGTGATGAGCGAATGGATCCACACCAAGACCGGGGCCGACATCCACCCCGGCGCGCGCATCGGGCGGTCGTTCTTCATCGACCACGCGACGGGCGTGGTGATCGGCGAGACGGCGGAAATCGGCGAGAACGTCAAGCTCTACCAGGGCGTGACGCTCGGCGCCCAGTCGTTCGCGCTGGACGCCGCGGGGCATCCGGTCAAGCACATCAAGCGGCATCCGACGGTGGCCGACCACGTCATCATCTACGCGCACGCGACGATTCTCGGCGGCGAAACGGTGATCGGCGCGCACAGCGTCATCGGCGGCAACGTCTTCCTGATGGAGAGCGTCCCGCCGAACAGCCTGGTCTCCAGCCAGCACCCCGAACTGCACATCCGCGAAAAACGTCCCCGCCGCACGCCGCGGACGTGACGCGGTAGCGGAGGGAATCGGACCAATCGGAGTTTGTTCTTTCTCCCCGGCGGGTACAAATGTGCCCAAACCCGGAATGTTGTGTCCAAAGTCACGATGCTGTCCTGCACCCGGCCGGACAACGCTCTGCACGACGGGCTTGCACGGGAGGAATGGCGGGGATAGAATGGAACGGTTATGCAAACGAACGAAATTCCGAAACGGGCCTCGTGGTCGGGGCAATTGTCTTTCATCCTGGCGGCGGCGGCTTCGGCCATCGGCCTGGGCAACCTGTGGCGCTTCCCCTACCTGGCGGCGCAGTACGGCGGGGGGACGTTCATCCTCGTGTACCTGGTGCTGGTGGTGACGCTGGGCTTCTCGCTGATGGTGACGGAAATCGCCATCGGCCGCCGCACGCGCCAGAGCCAGATGACGGCCTACGGCAAGCTGCATTCCGGGTTCGGCATCCTGGGGTTCCTCTCGACGCTGATCCCATTCGTGATCGTCCCCTACTACTGCGTGATCGGCGGCTGGGTCCTGAAGTACTTCTGGACGTACCTGCGGATCGTCTCCGGCGACGTTTCGTCGGTGGCGGCGCTGGAGGAGCCGGGGGCGTTCTTCGGCGGGTTCGTGTCGGCGCCGTTCGCGCCGTTCGGGTACGGGATGCTGTTCATCCTGGCGTGCGCGCTGGTGATCGTGCTGGGGGTGAAGGGCGGCATCGAGCGCTCGAACAAGGTGATGATGCCGCTGCTGCTGGCGATGGCGGTGGGGATATCGGCGTTCGTGTGCTGCCAGCCGGGCGCGGCCGAAGGGCTGAAGTACTACCTCGTGCCGAACATGGATTCCCTGCGCGCGGCGGGGGCGGACGGCGTGGCGCGCTTCTCCGTCGCGCAGCTGGGCAAGACGGTGCTGGGCGCGATGGGGCAGATGTTCTATTCGCTGTCCCTGGCGATGGGCATCATGATCACGTACGGATCGTACATGCGGGAGGGCGACTCGATCGAGAAGAGCGTGCGCCGGATCGAGATTTTCGACACCCTGGTGGCGGTGCTGGCGGGGCTGATGATCATCCCGGTCGTGTACATGTACGCGGTCAAGACGGGCACGCCGGTCAAGGAAGCGATGAACGCGGGCCCCGGGCTGATGTTCGTGACGCTGCCGCGGGTCTTCTCGGAATTCGGCGGGGTGGGGCCGTGGGTGGGGCTGTCGTTCTTCCTGCTGGTGGTGTTCGCGGCGCTGACGTCGGCGATTTCGCTGTACGAGGCGTGCGTGGCGGCGGTGTGCGACCTGCTGAAGATGGAGCGGCGGCCGGCGACGTTCTTCACGTTCTTCCTGATTTCGTTCCTGGCGGGGTTCTCGGCGCTGGGGTACGGGGCGTGGGGCGACGTGACGCTGGGGGCGGGGCTGCGCAACATGGGGATCGCGGGCGACTGGACGCGCGGGGGGCTGATGGGGATGCAGTTCCTGGACTTCTTCGATTTCGTGACGAATTCGTTCCTGATGCCGATCGTGGCGGCGGTGACGTGCGTGTTCGTCGGCTGGGTGGTGGGGACGAAGGCGATCGAGGACGAGGTGGCGCGCGGGCAGGACGGCGGCTTCGCCGGGGCGGGCTTCTACCGCGCGATGGTCCGCTACATCGCCCCCACGCTGATCACGGCGATCCTGGTCAGCGAGGTCTGCCGCGCCTTCGGCATCGGGGGCTGGAAGATCTGACCCGCCGTTCATTCGCGGTTGCGGGACGGGGGCGGTTGTGGTAGAGGGGGACGCATGATCGCGCAACTCCTCCACAACCTCGCGCTCGTTTCCAGCGCGGCCGCCTGGATCGCCGCGCAGATCGTCAAGCTGGCGATCTTCGTCGTCCGGGAGCGCAAATTCGACTACGGCTTCCTGCTCCGTCTCGGCGGGATGCCCAGTTCGCACACGGCGGCGTCGGCGGCCGGCGCGCTGTCCATCGGCCTGACGTGGGGCTTCCACTCGGCGGGCTTCACGGTGGCGGCGGGCCTGATGGCGCTGATCATGGTCGATGCGCAGAGTGTCCGCTACGCGGCGGGGCGCCAGGCGCGGCTGCTCAACCAGATGGCGGAAGACTTCTACCGCAACCACAAGTTCTCGCCGGAGAAGCTGGTGGAATTCCTGGGCCACACCCGCTTCGAGGTCCTGATGGGGTTGCTGCTGGGCATCGCCGTCGCCCTCGGCGTCCACTGGCTCCTCGGCGACTGGGCCGCCGAATGGCTGGCCGGCGTCTCCGCCGCCGCCGACTGATTTTGCCAACTTCCAATATGGATGGGGGGGCGAGAAGCAATGTGTCCCGTGGAGTTGCCAGTCGAAGCGCTTTCAATTTTCCAGGGGTGGGCGGACCGTTCCCAGAGCGCCATGTGAATGGCATGGCCGTGAAACGCGAATGCTTCCGTGCGGACGCAACGACCCTTTCACAACAGCTAGGTACAAAACCGCCACGATGTCGCGATATCAAGGAAAACCCGCCATTTTCCACATCCCGGCCCCCCGTTTTCCCCCCATGAACGACACCCCGTCCCGGCCATCCTCCCGCGCCCGGTAAAACGTTTGACGAAAAGGCTGGACACGCGGCCGGGTGGGGTGCTAAAGTCCAAAATGACAGCAATGTCCATGTACAACCACACCCCCCGGAGGAACTGCCCATGAAAAACCGTCGATTCCCTTGGATCCTGGCCTTGGCCGGCCTTCTGGCCGCCGCGCTGCCCGCAGCCGCCGGCAGCGTGAAGGTCGCCCGCTTCTGGCACAACCATCAACCCATCTACTGGCCGGACTGGGCCGATGGCCACGTCCAGTACGCCAAGGACTCCATCGAACGCAAGGGCAACCAGGGCGGCCACCCCGACAACAACCTGGAAGAAATCTTCGGCAAGTACGACCGCGTGAAGGCCTACCAGTACGGCCCCAAGGACTCCCTGGGCGCGTGCGCCGCCGGCGCCGGATACGCCATCAGCTACTCGGGCTCCCTCATCGACAACGTCCGCTCGCTCGGCAACGCCGGCATGCTCGGCTACTCTTCCGACCCCTTCGGCGCCTACCGCGACGTGCGCGCCAACTGGGACAACGGCAAGAAGCGCATGGACATGGTCGGTTTCTGCTACCACCACGCGCTCGGCCCCGTCCTCCCCAAGGCCGTCTTCCGCAAGGAAGTCCAGATGCTCAAGCAGTCCGGCTGGAAGGCCTGGGGCGGCTCCGAAGCCGACCACTCCAAGGGCTTCTTCCCGACGGAAATGGCCTTCTCCGAGGAAATGATCGACGTCCTCGCCGATGAAGGCTACCAGTGGGTCATCGTCGCCTCCCACCACCTCTCCCGCACCTGCCCCACCTACCTCAACAACGGCACCGCCGAGGGCAACTACAACATCAATTCCTCCGAGCCGAACCGCGCCGACATGAACGGCCCCTCCCCGACCTCCGGCTGGTGGTACGACTCCCCCAACCCCGGCAACTGCGCCTGGAACGTCGCCCCCTTCGCCTACCAGCTCCACAAGGTCCAGTACGTCAACCCCTGGACCAAGGAAACCAAGCAGATGGTCGCCGTCCCCTCCGACGACGTCATCTCCTACAAGGCCGGCTACTCCGGCGCCGAAATGAAGTACGCCGACAGCATCGCCTACGGCGCCACCGACGACAATCCCGTCATCGTCCTGCCCGCCACCGACGGCGACAACGCCTGGGGCGGCGGCGACTCTTCCTGGATGGAATCCTGGCCGGGCTTCACCCACCAGGCCGCGCAGCGCGGGTGGGACAACACGACCATCCAGGACTTCGTCGACGGCTACGGCGCCCGCGCCTCCCTCGTCCACATCGAAGACGGCGCCTGGATCTTCCCGGAGATGGACTACGGCTCCCCCTACTTCCTCAAGTGGGTCGATCCGCCCGCCAACGTCAAGAACATCGACAAGTGCTATCCCAACACCCAGGTCGACCTCGAAACCCCCGGCTTCGCGCTGAAGTTCTGGGACTGGGCCCCCATCATCGCGGCCGCCAACTGGTGCGAAACCGCCGAACAGAAGCTCGGCCGCGCCGACCCCTGGCGCATCGCGGCCCCGCATGAAGCGGGCGCCGATCCCAACGCCGCCGAGCGCGCGTGGCACATCTACCTCGCCGGCCTCGACTCCGGCTTCAACTACTACGGCGGCAAGGGCAACGACGACGAATGCAAGCCCCCGCTCGCCAACAAGCGCGCCATCGAGCTGCTGAAGGCCAACGGCTGCGACCAGGCCGCCCTTTCCGCGACCGACACGGTCCCGCCCTCCATCTTCCGCCCGCAGCGCTTCCCCTACAACCCCGGCGGCTACACCTTCGGCTGGTTCAACACCACTCCCCAGGACGGCTCCTTCCGCAAGAAGATGGGCTCCGACTTCTACGTCTGGACCCACGCCTACGACGTCTCCGGCATCCCCGAAGGCGGCATGAAGCTCTTCGTCCGCGCAGACAACGACGGCTTCAACCCCGTCGATTCCATCCAGAACGAAACCTTCGAAGGCGGCAGCGAAGTCGGCGAATGGATCGAAATCCCCATGACCAAGCGCGTCCTGCCCTGCACCACCGCGGAACTCAACGCCCTCGCCGACGCCGGCGACATCAACTACGAATTCGAGCCCGCGGCCAACGCCGACTACTACTTCGCCAAGGTCACCCAGTTCCGCGGCCAACTCGTCGACTACTACATCGAAGCCACCGACTCCAAGGGCAACATGACCCGTTCCGACATCCAGCACGTCTGGGTCGAAGACGACGGCACCGCGCCCGGCGAAGGCGGCGGCGGCACCTCCGCTTCCGCGAGCTTCTCCCCCGCCTCCCCGACCGACTGCGGCGACATCACCGTCACCTTCAAGGCCGGCGGCAGCCTCGCCGAGGCCACCCAGGTCCAGATGGGCTACAACTTCACCGGCACCGACGAAGGCTGGGGCACCGTGGACATGTCCGCGACCTCCGTCGAAGGCGTCTGGACCTACACCTTCACGGCCCAGACCGAACCGTTCGTCGACAACGCCCCCTCCCTGAGCGTCTTCTTCACCGACGGCAACGGCAACTACGAATCCCGCAACGGAAACAACTGGACCGTCACCATCGCCGACTGCGACGCGCCCATCAACGGCGTGAAGATCGAGCCGACCCCGGCCGTCGCCGGCGAAGTCGTCACCGTCTCCTACTACCCCGCCGGCCGCGTCCTGGAAGGCGCCGAAACCGTCTACGCCCACCACGGCTACAACAACGGCAACTGGACCACCCTCCCCGGCGACGCCATGACCTGGTCCACCTTCGACCGCGCCTGGAAGTACACCTACACCGTCCCCGAGCGCGCCTCCACCCTCGCCTTCTGCTTCAACAATGGCGGGACCACCTGGGACAACAACGGCGGCGACAACTGGACCTTCCCCGTCACCGGCACCGTCGTCCCCGAAGCCTGGTTCACCGGCGCCTGCGCCGTCACCAACCGCGCCGAGCAGCCCTACGCGCCGCTTGAAATCGGCTACAACCCCGCCGGGCGCGACCTCGCCGTCGCCACCGCCGTCTACGTCCACCTCTGCGTCGTCACCTCCGCCGGGACCAACTGGACCAGCCATCCCATGAGCGACCAGGGCGGCTTCTGGACCTTCGGCTTCACCCCCGAAGTCGGCACCACCGGCCTCCTCGCCTGCTTCAACGACGGCGGCACCGTCTGGGACAACAACGACTCCGCCAACTGGAGCTTCGACCTCGCCGAAAACTACAAAGCCGTGGACGACGGCCTCGCCGTCACCTCGCCGGCCGAGCCCGCCACCGTCGAAGAACCCAAGGCCACCGTCACCGGCACCGCGGGCGCCGACATCGTCGGCCCCATCACCTGGACCAACGCCGCGGCCGGCGTCGGCGGCACCTTCGAGGCCGCTCCCCTCTGGAGCCAGAAAATCCCGCTCGCCGGCGGTTCCAACGAAATCGTCTTCACCGCCCAGACCGTCTCCGGCAGCGAAGGCTACGCCTCCGACAAGGCCGCCAACTACGCCGAGAACGAAGACTTCACCGGCCTCAACAAGGGCACCGGCTTCCAGCCGTGGGTCACCGAAATCCCCATGGGCTCCGGCGGCGGCGCCGAAACCCCCGAGGCCGATCTCGCCTTCGTCGTCCTCACCCCCGGCCCCACCCAGGGCGGAACCTCCACCGTCAAGTTCTACGCCAACAACGAAGCCGCCCGCCTCGCCCACGGCACCGTCGAGAGCGTCTTCGTCCACTGGGGCGCCACCGACGCCGGCGGCAACGCCACCTGGACCGACGTTCCCGGCGACCCGATGACCTGGTCCGAGACCGACGGCGCCTGGGAAGCCCAGATCGCCGTTCCCGCCGACGCCGTCAGCCTGTCGTTCCTCTTCAACGACGGCGGCGACACCTGGCTGCACTACAACGACGTCAAGGGCGGCGACCAGACCGACTGGCAGTGCGAAGTCGCGCCCGCCGCCTCCGGCGCCCAGGGCGGCGTCTGGGCCGAGCCCGCAGGCGACGGCTTCGGGATGTGGGAGAACTTCGGGCACGCCACGAAGATCTACCGCCCGTTCGGCCGCTACCTCACCACCAACGACATGTTCACCTTCACCTTCAAGAACGGGAACATCGCTTGGTACACCGACGACACCCAGCCCGGCACCGGCGCCGGCGTCTGCGCCATCGACACCGAAGGGAACATCAACGACAACTGCGGCTTCCGCTTCTACTTCAACGGCGGCCAGGAAGTCTACGAGACCCCCTACGGCAACACCACCATCGGCTGGACCACCGAGCCCATGACCGTCACCCTGCTGATGGCCGACACCACCAACTTCACCGCCTCCTTCGAGGTCGGCGGCGAAACCGAGAGCATCGTCAGCGGCGCCTTCAGCGAGCCCTGCAACGCCTTCCGCGCGTGGAGCTGGTCCAACAAGGAAGAGAACCCCGAGAACGACTACGACGTCTTCGTGGACAACCTCGTCCTGGGCGAACTCGTCTACGAGACCAAGAGCGCCAAGGCCGTCCTCATCTACGGCACCCCCGGCGAAGAAATCGAAGTCGTGACCACCGGCATCGTCGATTCCCAGTTCGACGCCTCCACCGGCAAGCTCTCCCTGAAGGCCAACGTGGACGCCCCCAACGGCACCCGAGTCGACATCTACACGACCGACGACCTCCTCTCCGGCGAGTGGACCAAGTTCACGACCGTGACCGTGGCCGGCGGCGCCGTCGAACTCAGCGGCCTGGACCTCTCCGAAGCGAGCCTCTACATCTCCATCGGCAAGCCCAACATGGACTGACCGTCCCCCCACGCCACCCACCAAGGCAGGGCCCCGCGCCCTGCCTTTTTTCGTCCCCCCCCTCCACTCCTCTGCTTGCCCCGCCCCAAACCCACCCCCGGCTGGAACCAAACGCGATATCAAAGAAAATCCTTGTTCATTCCTCCATTTCATGCCATCCTCCCCACCATGAACCAAGAA
The DNA here is from genome assembly GCA_902766695.1 of uncultured bacterium. Classification (GTDB taxonomy): domain Bacteria; phylum Verrucomicrobiota; class Kiritimatiellia; order CAIQIC01; family Lenti-01; genus CACXEY01. Next base: position 14,837 of record CACXEY010000071.1, on the reverse strand, counting down.
CCCATCTTCCCTCCCGGATACCTCAACGCCCTTTCCAGGGACTGCTTCGGCCCCTCCTGGGCCCGCCCCCGTGCGCCGACCGCCATCCTGTTGCAGGCGGTCGGCTCCCTCGCCCTCTTCACCGGCGCCCTCGCCGCCCACCTCGCGTGGTACGGCGGCAAGCGCATTCTCTCCCGCCTCCGCCGACACGTCTCGCCGCCCGAGCCGGTGCCGCCCGCCGCGCCACAGCCCCCTATATCCCTCCGCGGCACCCCCACGCCCGAAGACATCGAAGACGCCTGGGACATCGACCCGCGCACCCTCTGCGGCCGCCTGCGCATCGGCTCCCGTTTGGCGGACCTGGAGCCGACGCTTGACTCCCGCTTCCTCTTCAAGAAGGTCCGAAACGGCTCGAAGCGCATCTGCGCCCGCCAGCCGGGGCTGAAAGGCTGGATGAAGAAAAAGGTCCCCTCCGTCAAATACTCCACCGCCATGCATTACAAGAAGCTGGCGACCCGCCTGCGCCAGCTCATCGGCCTCGATGCCCGCATCCCCCTGGAGTGGTTGCTGCCCGACAACGAGGAAGCTCTCTCTGCTCTCACTCCCGCCGACCGCAAGAACGCGGACGCCGCGAAGGTCCGGCTCGACCGCCTGCTGACGGAGAACCCGAAGGTGACGCGCCTGACGAGGGCGGTGGAATCCAAGCTCGGCATCATGCGGATGGTGACGATCCGGCACATCCAGCTGCCGGAAGCGGGGAGGGGGCGGAGGCGGAAACGGGAAGAAAACCCAATGGATCCCTTGATATCGCGAGCGGTTCACGCGGGGGTGGCGGTGACGGCGGACGAGGTGCGGACGCGGGCGTTCTGGGATGCGATACGGAAGGTGCTGGGGGAGCCGGAGCCGGATGCGGAGACGCGGCGGCTGCAATCGGACATCCGCGCGTGGCTGAACGCGCCGCTGGAGGCGCGGCGGAACCGGGTGCGGTAGCGGTAGGCGGGGAAACGGGGAGGTATTTGCGTGACGGGAGGAGGCGGGGGTGGTTGAATCGGTGGCATGAAGACGGATGGAGAGAACGGAATGAAGATCGCGCACGTGCTGCGGAGGCTGTCGTTCGCCGACTGGGGCGGGACGGAGCAGGTGGTGTGGAATCTGGCGAAGGCGCAGCGGGCGGCGGGGGCCGAGGTGCGCCTGTTCGCGACGGACGCGCTGGGCGGTCCGGCGGAGGAGGAGCGGGAGGGGGTGCCGATCCGGCGGTTCCACGCCGTCTATCCGTGGTGGCCGATGGGGCGGGAACTGAAGGCGTTGCTCGACCGGAAGGGGGGGAATCCGTTCGTGCCGGGCCTGGGGAGGGCGTTGCGGGAGTGGGCGCCGGGCGTCATCCACTGCCACGCGATGGGACGGATCGCGGAGCTGTGCATCCGCACCGGCGAGCGGACGGGGGCGAAGTGCGTGATTTCGCTCCACGGCGGGGCGGCGAACGTGCCGGCGGCGGAAGCGGCGGACCTGCGGGCGCCGACGCGGCGGCGGGTGCCGTGGGGGAAGGCGGTCGAGCTGGTACTGGGCTGGAACCGGCGGGTGCCGGAGGGAGCGGACGGGATCGTGTGCGTGGGGCAGGACGAGTACGAGGCGTTTTCCAGACGCCATCCGCACGTGCTGTGGCTTCCGAACGGGGTGGATGGCTCGCTCTTCGAGCGCGAATGCACGATCCAGAATGCACAATGCACAAGGGAGGGCAAGGAGGACAAAGGCTTCCGCGTCCTGTGCGTGGCGCGGATCGACCGGCAGAAGGACCAGATGGCGCTGGTGGAGGCGCTGGGGCGGAATCCGGGGATGTCGCTGCGCCTGGTGGGGCCGGTGACGCAGCCGGACTACAAGGCGGAGCTGGAAGCGCGCGCGCGGGAGCTGGGGGTGTCGGGAAGGCTGGCCATTCCGGGGGCGCTGCCGCCGGGGAGCGCGGAGCTGGCGGCGGAGTACCATGCGGCGGACGCGTTCGCGCTGGCGAGCCGGCACGAGCCGTTCGGCATCGCGGTGCTGGAGGCGTGGGCGGCGGGGGTGCCGGTGGCGGCGAGCACGGCGGGGGGATTGGGGCGGTTGCTGGCGGCGCATCCGGGGGCGGCGATCGGGTTCGCGCCGGGCGACGCGGCGGGGCTGGACGCGGCGTTGCGGCGGATCGCGACGGACGCGGAATGGCGGGCGGCGGCGATTGCGGCGGGGCGGGCGGCGGCGCGGGAGTACGGATGGGGGGCGCTGGCGGGGAGGCTGGACGCATTCTACGGGAGCCTGTGAGATGAAGCTGAAGATCGCGGTCGGGTTGTCGGGCGGCGTGGATTCCTCGCTGGCGGCGGCGTTGCTGGCGGAAGCGGGTCACGAGGTGGTGGGCGTGACGATGAAGCTCTGGAAGGAGGGGCGTCCGGCCGGGCCGGGTCCGGTCCGCGACGCGTGCTTCGGTCCCGGCGAGGCGGAGGACATCGAGCGGGCGGAGGCGCTGTGCGCGCGGCTGGGCATCGCATACCGGACGTTCGACTGCTCGGAGGCGTACGAGCGCGCGATCCTGGACCACTTCCGGAGCGAATACCTGGCCGGGCGGACGCCCAATCCGTGCGTGCGCTGCAACGCCGCGATGAAGTTCGGGCTGCTGCCGCGGCTGGCGCGGGAGTCGGGGCTGGAGTTCGACCGGTTCGCGACCGGCCACTACGCGCGGACCGAACGCGGAGCGGACGGAGCGTGGCGCCTGCTGCGCGGCGCGGACCGCCGGAAGGACCAGTCCTATTTCCTCTACCGCCTCGACCAGGCGCAGCTGGCCATGGCGATGTTCCCCCTCGGCGGCATGACCAAGGAGGCGGTGCGCGCGGAGGCGCGGAGGCGCGGCCTGGCGGCGGCGGACCGGGCGGACAGCCAGGATTTCTACGGCGGCGAGTACGCCGAACTGCTGGGGCAGGCGCCGCGGGAGGGGAAGATCGTGGACACGTCGGGGAAGGTCCTCGGCACGCACCGGGGCTTCTGGAACTACACGGTCGGCCAGCGCCGCGGCCTGGGCGTGGGCGGCGGCCGCAAGCTCTACGTGGTGGAAACCAACGCGTGCCGGAACGAGGTGGTGGTGGGCGACGCGGAGGGAACCGTCTGCCGCACCATCCGCATCGAAGGCGAATCGTGGATTTCCGGCCGGCGCCCGCCCGACGGCCCTCTCGCCTGCAAGATCCGCTCGACCGGCGAACCGGTGTCCGCCCTCTGGACCGCCGCCGCCGGCCTCGTCCGCTTCGCCGGCGACGCCGTGCGCGGCGCCGCCCCCGGCCAGTCGGCGGTCCTCTACCGCGGGGAGGAAGTCCTCGGCGGCGGGACGATCGCGGCGCGGTCCGGGGAGTGAGGAGGGAAAGGGGGCGGAAAATGCCGGGGGGAGGCGGCCGTTTCGGGCCGCCGCCCGCGGAAACCCGTTGATTTTTGCGAGGGGGCGTGCCAAGATGGAGGGTCGAAGCAGATGAACGACGAACTGACAGCGGAAGAACAAGAGCAGATGCGGAAGGCGGCCGCGCTCGGCAAGGTGTCGCTGGGCATCGTGGTGAAATGGACCTGGCTGTTCGCGTTCGTCTTCCTCGTGTTGTTCGCGTCATTTTCATGGTACATCGTCCAGCGGCTTGCGAAGAGCGGATGGCGCTACACGGCCAGCACGCAGCTGCTGTTCATGCCGTTGCAGGATGCGAAGGTGCCGGCGATGGGGGACAAGCAGCTGTACCGGATCCTGAACCGGGGGTCGCTCAAGCGCCGCGTCGGGGAGGAACTGGCGATGCCGAGGGCCGAGAAAGAGACCCTGGGGTGGGATCTGGATTTCCGGCAGGAGTCCAGGCCGAGCAACGTCTTCACGCTGACGGCCCGGAGCGGGAGCCGGGAGGCGGCGGTCCGCAAGGTCAATTGCTATGCGGGCGTGCTGATCGCGGAATACGGGGAGTGGCGGATCAAGGAACTCAACCGGTGGGGGGAAGACGCCACGGAGCGCCGCACGAAGATGCGGGGCCAGCTCGCCGAGATGGAGGAGCAGCTGGTCGATCTGCATTCCCGTGCCGGGACCGACACGCCCGTGGCGACGCAGACGGCCCTGACCACGCTGATCGGCGAGCAGCGCCGGAACCTGCTGATGCTGGACGTGGACATCGCGGCGGCGGAGAAGGCGCGCGGATCGATGGAGGGGGGGGACCACACGATCGGCGCGGCCCTCATCGCCCGCGCCCCGGAACTCCGGAAACTGAAGGCCTCGATGGAGGAACTGGATTCCGAAATCGCGAAACTGCGCCAGATCTACACGGACCTGAACCCGAGGGTGCAGGGGAAGCTGGAGGACCGCGAGGCGCTGGAGAAGCGGTACCAGGAGATCGTGGCGGAATGCGGGGGGGACGATCCCGGCGAGGACCGGATCCGGCAGATCGAGCAGGAGCAGGCATCGCTGGTGGACGTGGCCGCGAAGCTGGATGCGCTGAAGGAAACGCGCAAGGATCTCGTGGAATCGCTGGCGGTGAACGAGGAACGCCAGCGGGAGCTGATGGCGGTGACCCCGCAGGTGGCGCTCCTGGAGTTCCAGCGCCGGGAGCTGAACCTCGCCCTGGTGGAATTGGAAGACCAGATCAGCAACATGACGCACATGCGCGAAAACGCGGAAAGCGAACTCCAGCAGATCGAGCGGGCGGAGAGGACCGACGAGCGCAACCCGTACGAGGCGAAGAACTTCATCCTCGCCGCCGCCGGGGCGGGCGTGCTCACGGGGGGGCTGGCGGTGCTGACGGTGGGGCTGGGGCTGCTGTTCGGCCGGGTGCGGGGGGCGAAGGAACTGGCCGCCGCGGGCGACATCCGTGTCCTCGGTTCGGTGCCGGGCGGGTGGATGATGCGCAGGAACCAGATGAAGGAAGCCATGGGGGTGGTGGCCAACCATTTCGTGCAAGCGGACGTGCCGAAAGGCATCGTGCTGGTGTGCCGCCTGAAGGGCGCGAACCCGCATCCGGAGTTCGTCCAGGAGCTGGACTGGGCGCTGACGATGGCGGGCACGCGGTCGTTCACGCTGACGGTCTTCCCCGAAGGCGGCCGCGGCATGCCGGAAGGGGAGGGGACGGTGATGCTCAACACGGTGCGGGACGGGAGCCGGGGATGGTTCCCGGTGGTGAACCGCTACTCGCTGGCGCCGACGGAGCTGCAGATGCTGCGGGCGGACCTGGTCGCGCTGCGGGAGGAGTTCGACTGCATCTTCCTGTCCGTCCACGGGGGGCTGCGGCACGGCGGCGACTTCACCGAGCAGCTGTTGGGGGCGAGCGAATCGGCCCTGGTGGTGGTGGGGGCCAACCGGACCCGGCGGTCGGAACTGGCCTACGTGCGGCGTCTGGTGAAGGCGGTCGGGAAGCCGATGATGGGGCTGGTGACCGGTGCGCGGGGGAGGACCGTCCGGAAGGAACTGGAGGAAAGCCGATGGTAGGTTCCGAGACAAGAGGATTCCGCGCGGCGGCGGCCGTGCTGGCGGCGGCCGTGCTGGCGGCCGTGTCCGGCGGGTGCTATCCGACGCGGTGGACCACTTCCTACAGCAAGGCCCTGAACTGGGACCTCGAATCGAGCAACGCGGTCCTGGAGACGACGGGCCGGGACGCGGAGACGGAAAAGAAGCGGATCGAGTTCCTGGAGGCGCTCTGGAACGAACAGCAGCCGCCGTACCGGGTGAACGCGGGCGACCGGATCGAAATCCGCGTCTACGGCCACGACGAGCTGAACGTGACGACGCGGGTGAGCCCGGACGGAAGCGTGGGGATGATGTTCCTGGGGCAGGTGGAGGTGGCCGGGCGTACGATCATGGAGGCCCGGGACGCCATCGAGAAGGGGCTGGCCCCCTACATCAAGCATCCGGTCGTCGGCGTCACGGTGCTGGAAGTGGACAGCGAGACCATCACCGTTTCCGGCGCCTGCGCCCATCCCGGCCTCTACAACATCTCGGCCTCGACCCGCCTGGCGGACGCCTACGCGCTGGCGGGCGGGACGGCGACCCGCCTGTTCCACGGCATCAGCATCGACGTGGCCGACCTGGAACACTCGGTCCTGATCCGCGAAGGGAAGATCCTGCCGGTGGACTTCCAGCGGGCCATCGAGCACGGCGATGCGCTGGACAACGTGCTGGTGCGCAAGAGCGACTACATCTTCATCGCCCAGCGCATGGAGTCGAGCGTGACGGTCTGCGGCGAAGTGGGCAGTCCCCAGAAGCGGCTGTACCAGGCGCCGATGGGGCTGATCGAGACGCTCAGCGACTGCGGATGGATGCTGGACAACCACTGGAGCCACGTGATCATCATCCGGGACGGCCTGTCGGACCCGAAGATGTACAAGGTGGACGTGGACGGGATCCTGGCGGGCAAGTGCCAGAACGTGTACCTGAAGCCGAACGACATCGTGTACGTGCCGAAGGACACCCTTGCCGAGTACAACGTGTTCGTCCGGAAGCTGTTCCCGACGGCGCAGCTGGTCAACCTCCTGCACTCGAACGTCACCGCGTTCACGGGGGACTAGGGGATGGCGCGCGCGTCGAGCCGGATGGGGAGGGGGCGTCCGTGCTGAAATATGCGGTGTTCTGGCTCTCGCTGGCGGGCGTGCCGGTCCTGGCGGGCGCCCTGGCGATGCGGCTGAAATGGATCCGCTGGGCCATCTTCGGGATGGTGGTGGGCCTTTGCATCTACCAACCGACGGCCATCAACTTCTTTTCGCACGAATGGTACACGGGAACGGCGCGGGGGATGGAAATCAGCCTGATCCACCTGCTGGCCCTCGCGGTGGTCCTGGCGCTGGCCCTCCGGGGCAGGCGGGGGCCCTTGCTCCCCGAGGGCGGCATCCGCACCTACGCCGTCTATTTCTTCCTCTGCCTGCCCAGCCTCCTGAATGCGGACGATCCCCTCATCGGGTGGCTCGAGGTCTGGAAGATGATCCTCCTCTTCCTGTTCTGGCACGCGGTCTACCGGTACTTGCGCGCGACGGGCGACGTCGGATGCGTGGTGGTGGCGCTGGCCCTCTTCACCCTGGCGGATTTCGTCTCCGTCCTGCGCCAGCACTACGGGGGGCGCTTCCAGGTCTGCGGCGTGTTCCCCACCTGGAACAGCCTGGGTGCGGGCATGAACCTGCTGGGGGCCGTGTGCCTGGCGGGCTACCTCCAGATGGGGGTGCGGAACTGGACGGGGCGGCTTTTCGCGGCGGCCGCCGCGGGGGCGGCCGCTTCGACGGTCTGGTCGTATTCCCGCGTCGCCATCGCGACGATGCCGGTGGCATACGGCATGGCTGCATTGGGCTGCCTGGTCGGGGGGCGCCGGCGGGGGGCGGTGCTGTTGCGGCTGACCCCGGTGGTCCTCGCCGGCTTCGCCGGGATTTGCATTGCATGGGCGCACATCGTGGACCGATTCGTGAACGCGCCCAAGCAATCCGGGGAGACCCGCCGGGAAATGGCGTACTGCGCATTCGAAATGATGAACGACCATCCCTTCGCCGGCGTGGGCATCAACAACATCAGCCTGAACATGACGGACGACCATCCATACCGGAAGCGGGCGGAGGAGAAGATGGGGAAGGAGCTGGAAACCGGCGGCGTCGTGGAGACGCTGTATTTCCTGGTGGGGGCGGAATGCGGGATACCGGCCGCCCTGGCGCTGGTTGCCTGGTTCGGATGGCATGCGCTGGCGAGCCTGAAGGCGACGTGGGTGCTGCGGGGGACGGAATGGCATTTCGTCGCGGCGGGCCTGGCCGGGGGGATTTCCGCCAACATCCTGCAGGGCACGCTGGACTGGGCCCTCCGGCAACCGATCAACCTGTTCCTGCTGGGATTCTGCTTTGCACTGACGGCCTACCTCGCCAGATGGAAGAGGTCTGCGGGGACGACGGAAAGGAGAGTCGCATGACGGACGGGACGAACACGACGGTGGTGACGGCCGGGGACGCGGCGTATGCATGGGGGCCGCTGCTGCTGGCGGCCAGCATGAGGCGCAACGGGATGCCGCATCCGGTGGTGGTCGGGGCCATGGACTGGCCGGAAACCATGAAGCGGCGGCTGCTCGCCATCGGCGGGACGAAAATCGTCGAACTGCCGAAATCCCGCCAGTGCGTGGCCTGCCAGAAGCCGTTGCTGATGGGATGCGACGAAGTGGAGACGGACTGGGTCTGCTGGGCGGACGCGGACGGGGCGTTCATCGGCGACTGCGGCGAATGGCTGTCGGGCGGGAACCCGGACGAAATCGTCATCCGGCAGTACGACCCGGTTCCGCCCGATTTCACGCCGGCGAACCTGGAAATCTGGCGGCGCGACGTGGAACGGATCTGCGGGAGCGCGCGGTCCGCGAGCCGGCTGGCGACCCGCGTGAACAGCGCGTTCATCGTCGTGCACCGGAGCCGGCGCGCGTTCCTCGCCCGCTGGAAGCGGCAGATCGAGGGCGTGCTGCCGGCGGACGTCGGCATCGTCATGCAGCAGGGGGCGGCGTATTTCCAGACGGACGAGAGCGTGCTGGCGAGCCTGCTGGCGTTCGACCCGGAGGCGCCGGCGGTGGCGGAGGCGTACCCGGCGGACGGGCGGGTCGATCCGTCGCGCTACTACGCCCATTTCGCGTACAATCCGAAGCCCTGGCAGATGTGGACCGCCCGCGCGATGCAGTGGCGGGAAGACGTGTGGGCGGTGGCGGACTGGCTGGTTCGGCAAGGCATCGTGGAGGCGCGGGACCTGCCCGCGTCCCTGCGCCGGGCCTGGTGGCCGCTCTACCGGGCGCTGGTCCCGGCGGCCCCGTGGGTGTGGCGGGCGAAGAAAGCGGCCCGGCGGCTGGAGAGCGCCTTCCGATGAAACTCGATTTCGTCCGGAACACCAAGCGGAACCTGCTGGCGGGGGGCGTGGCGAGCGTCGCGGGGATGGTGCTGCAGTTCGTGAACCGGACCCTCTTCCTGTGGCTGATGGGTCCGGAATACCTGGGGTTGAACGGGCTGTTCGCCTCGGTGCTGGGGGTGCTTTCGCTGGCGGAGCTGGGATTTTCCTCGGCCGTCGTGTACGCGATGTACAAACCCATCGCGGAGGACGACCACGAGCTGCTGTGCGCGTACCTGAAATTCTTCCGGGACGTGTACCGGTGGATCGGCACGGCGATTCTCGTGCTGGGGCTGTGCCTGCTGCCGTTCGTGCCGCGCCTGGTGCACGGGGGGGTGCCGGAAGGACTCGATCTGCGGCTCCTGTACTTGATCCATCTGGCCAACACGGCCGCCAGCTACTTCCTGTTCGCGTACCGCGGTTCGATCCTGCATGCCTACCACCGGGGGGATTTGCTGGTGAACATGACCACGGCGATGAAGTTCGCGCAGTATTTCACGGTCATGGCGATCCTGCTCCTGACGCGGAACTACTACCACTACGTGCTGGCGACGGTGGCCTTCACGGTCATCTCCAACTTCCTCATCCTCCGGCTGGTGCGCCGCCATTTCCCGGACCTCGTGCCGCGCGGGCGGCTGGCGGAATGGAGGCGGAAGGCGGTGGTGGCCGACGTCAAGGCGATTTTCATGCACAAGGTGGGCGGAACGATCACGGGCTCCTCGGACAACCTGCTGATTTCGTGGGCGCTGGGGCTGGTGGCGGTGGCGACGTACGGCAACTACTTCTACGTGATGTCGGCGGTGGCCGGTTTCGTGGGCGTGCTGAACGGGGCGACGACCGCCGGATTCGGGAACAAAATCCACACCGAATCGCGGGAGACGACGTTCCGCCTGTTCATGAAGGCGAACCGCATGATGATGATCGCGACGTTGTGGAGCGCGGGGGTGATGACGGCGCTGTACCAGCCGTTCATCGAAGTGTGGACGCGCAACGACCCGGCGATGATGCGGCACTTCCAGACGCCGGTGCTGATGGTGGTGTTCTTTTTCGTGAACATGTCGCGCCAGATGCTCCTGAGCGTCAAGACGGCGGCGGGGCTGTGGACGCACGACCGCTGGAAACCGATCGTCGCGGGCGTGGCCAACCTCGCGATCAGCATCGCCCTCGTGGAGTGGCTGCCGGAGGAGTGGAAGCTCGACGGCGTGATCACCGGCACCATCGCCTCCATCCTGCTCATCCAGATCCCCTGGGAGACGCACGTGCTGTTCACGGAGGTCTTCTCGGTGGAGCAGAAACACCGCTACTGGCTGGAACAGACCGGTTTCGCGGGGCTCGCCGTGTGGCTGTGCGGCGGCGCCTGGCTCGCCGGGAACGCGGTCGTGGCCGAAGGCCCCGTGGGGTTCGTCCTCAAGGGCGTGGCGGCCGCGGGCTGCGCGACGGCCGTGCTGCTGCTGTTGTTCCGGCAGGATTGCCTGGATCTGCTGGGTGTGCTGCGCCGGAAATGAGGTGCCGCTTCCGCGGGCCGTCGAGGATGCCGCGGAGGAGCCGGTCCTGGCGTTCCAGATAGGCTTCGAGAGCGAAGTAGCGGGCGCGTCCGGCGCTACGCCGGCGCTGGGCGTCGCGGAGGCCCCGTCAGCGGGTCAAACGAATCTTGGACGGATGGACGTCCTCCATCGGTTCCGGCAAGACTTTCGTTGCCGCGTGCAGGGGCGGAGGGGCCGGAGGCGGGAGAGGAAGCGTCGGATCGGATGGAGATTGTCCGGGGCTCTACAGGAGCACTCCTCCCGCATGGTCGCGCAGAAGCGCGACCCTCCCCGCGGAGAGCGCACCGGGAGGGGGCGGATCACTCCGCCGGGCGGGCGGGATGCAGACGGGACTTGAGGGCGTGGAGGGCGAAATACGTCCGGAAGAAGCCTTCCGCCGCCCGGCGGAGGATGGGATGGCGGACGAAGCACTCGACCCACCAGCCGCACAGGCGCGTTTTGGCGCCGCCCTGGCGGCGGAGGCGGTCGAAGGCGCCGAATCCGTCGGCGAACAGGGCCTGCAAGGTCTCCACCCGGGCGCTCCGCGGGACCCTCGTGGCATAGCGGGGGGAGAACCAGCGGTAGGCGATGTGGCTGGAAATCCAGGCGCGCGCCCAGAAGGCGCCCACGCGCGCGTCGAACCCCGGCGCGTCCGCGAGCCGGGCGTAGAAGGCGAGAAGCGAGCGGAAGACGGCGGCGTAGTCCTTGTAGAAATAGGAGGACCGCCCCGTCCAGGACTGCTGGATGGAATTGTCGCGGATGCGGTAGCGGCACGTGGTTTCGTGGATGGGGACGACGCGCTCCGCCAGGTACAGCGCGCGGGGATGGAATTCCAGGTCCTGGCAGCGCAGGCCGGGGATGCAGGAAAGGTGGTGGCGGACGAGGAACTCCCGGCGGAAGACGACCTGCTGGAGCATGGCGGAGCACGAGGGGGCGTCCTGGGCCACGGTCGCTTCGGGCCCCGTCATTTCCCGAGTCAGGCTCTTCGGGTAGTTGTCGTGGCTTTTGAGCGTCTTGCCCGTGGAATGGAAGAAATGGAGCAGGGCGCACGGGTACAGGTCGGCCCCGGGGCGCCCGGCGATCCGGTCGTGGATGCGGGGGAGGGCGTCCGGCGCGAGGCAGTCGTCGCCGTCCACGAAGAGGATGTATTCCCCGCGGGCGAGTTCGATGCCCTTGTTGCGGGAGACGGAGCAGGAGCCGGTCTTCGGGCCGGTGAACACGCGGATGCGGGAGTCGCGCGCCGCGAAGGCCCGGGCGATGGCTTCGGTTCCGTCGCTGGATTCCTCGACCCAGACGATGCATTCCCAGTCGCCGAACGGTTGGAACAGGATGGACTCGAAGCACTCCTCCAGGTAGGGCGCGACGTTGCAGCAGGAGAGGGCCAGCGTGAAGAACGGCGCGGGTCGGGGGATGGAAGGGGATGGGGTTGTCATGGCGGGGGACCGTTCAGCCGCGTCGCGCGGCGAGTGGATAGTAGAGCCAGCGGAAAAACGCCTTGGCGGGGAACTGGACGCCCCGCGCCGCCAACCGCACCAGCGGCCAGGCCAACCGCCGGGGGAAGGAGGCCCTGGCGACGAGCTTCCGCAGGCGGGGGGCGCCATCACCGGCCAGGAGCGCGCGGAGGGCTTCTTTCCGGACCGGGTCGGGGATTTTCCGGGAGGTGACCGGGTGGAAGAGGAACCAGTAGAGGAGGGCCAGCCACTGGTTGGCCCAGATGGACAGGATGTCGCCGGGAATGGCATGGGAGTCCGCGTAATCCAGGAAGGACCGGAAGTGCGCGGCGATGTGTCCGGCGACGCGAGGGGAGGCCTCGGTGGTGAGGGACCCGGGGCGGCGGCGGTAGGCGTACAGCGCTTCGTCGATGTACGCGAAGCGTTCCGCGGCGAACCAGACCCGCGGCGTCCATTCGAAATCCTCCATGACCAGGCCGACCGCCTGGTAGAGGCCCTGTCCGCGCAGAAAGGCCGTGCGGTATGCGTTGAGCCAGGTGTAGGCGCGGAAGCCCCCCCCGCTGCGGCCGGCGCGGCGGAGGGCGTCCGGGCCGGAAACGACGCCGGGGACGTCCCCCGCACGGAAATTCGAGAACCGTCCCGGTCCCCGCCAATCGACGTCTTCGGTCCGGGCATCGATCCCGGCGAAGGCCAGTACGTCGAGCGGGCCGGTCTGGCGGAGCTTGGCGTCGAGGGCGGCCAGCAGTCCGGGGGCCAGCCAATCGTCGCCGTCGAGGAAGACGAGGTACTCGCCCGCCGCATGGTCGATGCCGTAGTTGCGGGTCGCGCCGACCCCGCCGGATTTCGGCGCGGACACGGCGCGGAAGCGGGGGTCGCGGCCGGCGGCGGCCTGGCAGAGGGCGAGGGAGGCGTCGGTGGATTCCTCGACGAAGAAGATGGCCTCGAAGTCCCGGAACGTCTGCGCTTCGACGGAGGCGATGGCCTTCGGGAGCCAGGGTTCGGTCTGGTGCGCGGAGACGACGACGGAGAACCGCGGGGAGGCGGTCGGGGCAGGGGAAACAGCCGCTGGAGCGGGATTGCACATGGCTTTCCAAAGTAGGCGGAAGCAGGGCGTTGTCAAGGAAAACACGTCCTCTGGCCCAATCGAGCGCGAACGGGATTCTTGACGGGGAGGGGGGCGGTGGGGGTAATATCCGGGCGGTTCGAAATACGAGGAGTCCCATGAACAACAGACTTGTCCGATTTGCCGCGATTGCCGCCTCCCTTCTGCTCGCCGCGCTGGCGTGGGGTTGCGTCACGTCCGCCCCGCCCGTGCCCGCGCCGGAAATCCAGACGCTGCGCGTGGGGTTCTCGCCGAACTATCCGCCGATCTGCATGGAATCCGAAGGGGAGGCGAGGGGGCTGGAGGCGGACTTCGCCGCGGCGCTGGCGAAGGAACTCGGATGCGGATTCGAAATCGTGCAGATGGGGTTCGACGAGCTGCTTCCCGCCCTGCTCGACGGGCGCGTGGACATCCTGATGTCGGGGCTGACGATCACTCCGGCGCGGGCGTACAAGATCCGGTTCTGCAAGCCGTACCTGAACAATCCGCTCGTCGCCGTCACCCGGGAAGGCTGGGCGCGGTCGTACGGTTCCGCCTCGCAGATCCTCTCGGTCAATGCCTCCATCGGCGTGCTCCGCCACACCTACGGGGAGACGTTCGTGCGGAAGCACTGCGTGCGGGCGCGGGTGGTGTCCATCACCGACTATGACGCGGTGCCGGAGGACTTCGCCGGGAACCGCTATTCGCTCTACGTGGACGACCTGGCGGCGGTGCTGGACCTGTCGGCCAAGCATCCGGGCGTGCTGGAAGTCATCCCGTACCCCTTGCAGCAGCAGGACATCGCCTGGGCGGTCCATCCGGACAACCCCTCGCTCCTGTCCGCCGCCAACGCCGCCCTCGACAAGTGGAAAGCCAACGGGAAGCTCGACGAGCTGCTCGACAAGTGGATGCCGGACCGCTTCCGCTAACGCGGGGCCGGGGGGGAGACTCCCTCGCACGACGGGGGTCGCGCATGCCGGGGGCCGTCGCGTGGGACTTTCCGTCCACGGACAGGATGCGCCGGATTTTCCTTCCTCGCCCCGCCAGACACGTCGCCCGCTCCCCGGAAAGGAGGCGGGAAGTGCAGTCCACAACCGACAAACAAGGCACAACACGGAATTCGTTGGTTCTTCGGGGATTGTAGTGGATCGTGACGCTGGGGCTGGGACGCTGGGGGCGTATTCAGGGCATGGGGTGCGCGCAAGCATTCGCCCCCCTCCGAGAGGGGGGTGCCGCCCGGTGGAAGGATTGCCAATGGGATTGTGCCTTCGGAGCGAATGGAAAGGGCGGCGGGGGGAGTACTGCGGGAGGCCGTCGATGCAGGCTTTCGCATGGTCCATCCGCAGAGGGATTGTTTCGTTTCTTGCCGGTGGGAAGTCATGCTTGCCGCGACGGCCGCGCGTAGTACTCCCCCCGTCGCGGCCCCTGCCGCTTGTCTTTTGCCATGCATCATCCTTCCATTCTTGGCCGCGCCACCCCCCTCTCGGAGGGGGGCGGATCCTCTCGCCCTTCTTGCTCCTTGCATTCGCGGAATTCGGGAGACGGTTCCATTAGAGCGGTTTAAGAAATAGTGTAGCCGACGTTCATTGTGTCACCACCTTTTCCACCGCGGACGCGCAGAAGCGCGTCCCTCCCCGTGGAGAGCGCATCGGGAGGGTCGCGCTTCCGCGCGACCATGTGGGTGGGGAACTTCTAGCGGCTACAGTAAAACTTAAACCGCTCTATTGTGCCGGCCATGGATAATCGCACGACCGGCGTGAAGGGAAGGCGCGTGTCCCCTCGCGCCGTGGCGGCCGGGGACGGCCGCCCTGCGGGGGGGGCATGGGGTTGTCAGGTGAAAACCTTGTCTTTTGTATGGAGAGGCTGGCCGGTAGCAACTGTCTTTTTTGTAAAATTTCAATTTAAGAACTTATCCGTAAATAATCATCACTTTGTTGAGAGTGATGAGGGCG